>NZ_VYQA01000034.1:0-25779 GCF_008710165.1 Sphingobium limneticum
CCCATTCCGAGCCGTACTCGGCCCGCTGCTCCACCACCATACGAACCGCCCGCTCGCGGACTTCAGGTGAAAATTTGTTGGTTGTCTTGCTCATAACGGATGCTCCTTCTCACAAGTTGGAGCCTCCTGGAAACCCGGGGCGCTTCAGAGGCCGTAGTCGCTCTCTGCAAGCCTCAACACATTTCGTGGGCCGACCAGAAGATAGCTGTTCACCAGCCCGGTCGCTACGATCAAGCCCACAATGATCGCTCCGACTGTCGCAAAGCTGGCGAGCGCGCGATGCGCCGCGTTGAGGGTTTCGGGTGTTTGAGGCCGCCGCGATACGATAAGGACGAAGGCGCCCAAGGCGCCGATCCAGGCTGCAGCAGCCAGCAGATGAATAATGTCGCTGACCAAATGGACCATCCCCGCTGGTCCCTCGGTGGCAGCACCGTGGCCTGACCAGGCGAGGCTCGCGACAGCTGTGGCGGCAAGAAAGGTCAGGAGCACGAGCCCAGCCATCCGGCGCAAGACAGGGGTCAAGGCAGCAATGCCTAAGATGGTCAGGACCGCTAGGCGCGCGAGCAGCGCCCATCCAACACTTGTCTCCGTGAGCAGCATCAGCGCGCTGACACGATCGACACCCTCGATACCTGTCCCAAGCATGGCAGCAGCGGACTGCAGGAAACCATAAGCGCTCAGCAGCACGCCCAGCACCGCCAGCGCCATCGTCCACCCGCGGAGGCGCAGCAACCTTTCACGCTCTTCGCCAGCCAGGGCGTAGAGCGTGAAGAGGAGCAATCCGAACAGCAGCCCGAGATCCGCATAGAGCGCCCAACGGATCGCAATGAGCGGCCAGTCCGCCATTTAACGAACCGTGAAGGTCAGGCTACCAGCGATGCGGTGGGTGTCGACCGAGACGACGTGCCAATCCAGCTTGTAAGTGCCGGCGGCGAGCGGACGCGGCAAAGCTGCGATCAGCGTCTTGCCATCTTCCCCAACGGTGGTCTGCACACCGCCAATCTTCATCGGGGCATGATTGGCCATTCCGGGCATGCCAGTCATCGCAAGGTCGATGCCGGACAATTGCGGCATCAAACGCTCGCTGAACGTCAAGGTGAGCCGGTTTGTCGCGGCCACGGTCGCGGTCGCGGCAGGCGATGAGCTCACGAGCTTGGGATGCGCCAGTGCCGGCGCCGACACACCGAGTGAAAGGGCCGCGAGCGCGGCGGCGAGTAGGGTCTTGGTCTTCATCGAACATCTCCTTCGCGTTCGATGAGCATTACGCAGATCAGGTGCCGACCCCTCATCGATGCCCGCTCGATTGGCGATGAGGGATTTTTCGCTACGATGCGTAAATCCAGTCGCAGGGGTGGGAGTAGCGAGATGATGGACGTTGATACAGCACTGAGCTGCTTAAGAGAGCTTCCGGTCGATCCGCGTTTGGAGACGATCGACGGCGCTGTGATCGACGCGCTTGCCTACCAGCGCCGGCATGGCGCGCCTTTGTCGGGAGCCGTCTTCGGGATCGCCGCCGGTGTGGCCCTTTCCGTCGGACTTCTGGGCTCCGTCATACCGGCGCGCGAGACTCGGGTGGCATCGATCGCGCCTTTCGGCGCGCCGCCGGCCCTGGCGCCCTCGACGCTGCTCGGGACGAGCGAATGACCGATCGCCGTCGCCTCCTGCTGATTGCTGTGATCGCCTTCCTGGCCGCGATTGTCGGCGCCTTCCTTGGTCGGGCGTTCATCGTGCCGCCAACCCCGGTCGAAACTGAACTGCATGCACTGCTCCACCACGAGCTCGACCTCGATAGTGCGCAACAAGCGCGCATGGACGAAATCGAACGCCGTTTCGCAGTCCGCAAACAGGCGCTGGAGCTCGAACTGCGGGCGGACAATGCGCGGCTCGCCGACGCCATCCAGGCCGAACATGGCTATGGTCCCGCGGTGGGCGCAGCAGTCGATCGGTCGCATCAGGCGATGGGTCAGCTTCAGAAGGAAACGCTCGAGCACATCTTCGCCATGCGAGCGGTCCTGAAACCCGACCAAGCCGCCAAATTTGATGCGGCCGTCGTAAAGGCGCTCACGGCCAAGGAACCGTGAGCCTTGATCTCGCCGCCTGCTCGGACGGCGAGCTCGCTGCGCTTGCGCTGGGTGGGCGACAGCCGGCCTATAGCGAGTTGATGCGGCGCCACCGGGAGAGCATCTTTCGCCTGCTGCGCGGTCATACCGGAGACGCGGATGCCGCTCTAGACCTTACCCAGCAGAGCTTCATCGCGGCCTTCGCCGCGCTGCGCAGCTATGACGGCGAACGGCCGTTTCGGCTCTGGATCTCGCGGATCGCAATCAACAAAGCGCGCGACTGGGCTCGCCGCCGCGCCGTCCGCCGTCTCTTTACCTTTGCACGGCCCCTCGAGGAGGCGATCGACGTCGCCGATCCCGGGATCTCGGCCGACGTCCGGCTCGACGATCGCCGCGAACTTGAACGGGCCATGGCCGCGATTGCTATGCTGCCTGCAAGCCTCAGGGATGTGCTCGTCCTGCGAACGATCGAAGGCATGAGCCAAGTTGAAAGTGCGGGCGTACTCGACATCAGCGAGAAGGCGGTGGAAACCAGGCTCTATCGCGCCCGTGCAAAACTGGCAGAAATTTTGAGGGTTTGATGCCGACCCTGCGTAACCCCTGAGAGTTCAGGACAGGGATAAAGCGCAATGGACCTTTCAACCCTCGACCGGCGGAGCTTTTTGCGAGGCGCCGGGTTTGCAGGCGGGACGGCCGCGCTAGCGGCCTGGCTGCCGGCATGGGCCCAACCGGTTTCCGAGGGGCTCACCGTGCCGATTCCAACCGTATCGGGCACCGATATAACGCTGAAGATCGCACGACAAACGATGACGATCGATGGGCGCCGGTCAGCCGCGATCGGCATCAACGGCACCGTGCCGGCCCCGCTGATCCGCCTTCGTGAAGGCCAGACAGTGCGGCTCAACGTGATCAACGATCTCGACGAAGACAGCTCGATTCACTGGCATGGCCTTCTCGTGCCACCCCAACATGACGGCGTTCCTGGCGTGTCGTTTCCGGGAATTAAGCCGCGATCGAGCTATCTCTACGAGTTTCCCGTCCGTCAGAACGGCACCTATTGGTACCACAGCCATTCCGGCCTCCAGGAGCAGCTTGGACATTACGGCCCGATCGTGATCGATCCTGCAGGCGCCGACCCCGTCCAGTCCGACCGCGAGCATGTCATCGTTCTGTCCGACCATAGCCAGCTTTCGCCAGAGGCGATCTTTCGGCGCATGAAGGTCGATCCAGGCCATTTCAATTTCCAGCGGCAGACACTTGCCGGTCTGCTCGCAGGCAAAGACCAACGGCTCAAGGATAGGGTCGATTGGGGAGCGATGCGGATGGATCCGACCGACGTCTCCGACGCCACAGGCGCCGCTTATACCTATCTCGTCAATGGCCATGGGCCGTTTGACAACTGGACTGCGCTTTTCACGCCAGGCCAGCGGGTCCGTCTGCGGTTTATCAATGCCTCCGCGATGACGACGTTCAACGTCCGCATTCCGGGGCTACGCCTCACCATCGTCCAGGCTGACGGCCAAAATGTCATGCCGATCGAGGTCGACGAGTTCCAGATCGGCGTTGCAGAGACCTATGATGCAATCGTCACGCCGTCCGAAGACAAGGCCTTCACGCTCGTCGGCGAGGCTATCGACCGCTCCGGTATGGCGCGGGCAACCCTAGCACCTCGGGCCGGCATGACCGCGCCGGTTCCACCTCTTCGAAAGCGTCCCATCACGACGATGAAGGACATGGGGATGGATATGTCCGGCATGCAGGGCATGGAAGGCATGGACATGTCGGGTGGCATGAACTCGTCTCGCGGAGTCGATCCGACAGCGGAGAAAAATGCGTCGGGGCGACTTGCTTCGGGCGTCGCTGCCGGAGCGGCCATCCAAAGCACCAAGCCGCAGATGGCGGGCATGGATCATAACACGATGGGAGCGATGGACCATTCCTCCATGGGTCAAGGCAGTGTGACCGGCATGGATCACGCGGCGATGGGCCATGGTGCGATGGCCGGCAGTCAGCCCATGGCGGGCCATGACATGGGATCGACGGATATGGGCGCGATGAACATGCGCGACTTCTCCAACGCACCTCAGGTCAAGCGCGGCCCCGGTGTCCAGACGATCTCACCGATGCCAATGGATCGGACTGGCGAACCCGGCCAGGGTCTCGAGGATGTCGGTCACAAGGTCCTCGTCTACAAGGACCTGATGGCGCTCGACCGCAATCCCGACGTGCGCGCGCCGTCTCGCAGTATCGACATCCATCTCACCGGCAACATGGAGCGCTTCATGTGGTCCTTCGATGGCGAGAAGATGTCCGACGTGCATGAGCCCATTCCGTTCATCGAGGGCGAGCGTGTGCGGGTGAACCTGATCAACGATAGCATGATGGGACATCCTATCCATATTCATGGCCATTTCTTCGAGCTGGTGACCGGCCATGGCGATCATGGGCCGCGCAAGCATACCGTGATCGTTCAGCCGGGCGGGAAGGTGACCTGGGATTTCACTGCAGACGCCGTCGGCGACTGGGCCTTCCACTGCCACCTACTTTATCACATGCATGCCGGCATGATGCGGATCGTCAGCGTCCGTCCCAAAGGAGAGGCAGCATGACGCGGCTCGCTGCTCTCCTCGCCGCATCGTCCGCCATGGTCCTCACAGCACCCGCGTTCGCGCAGGATCATTCGATGCACAACATGCCGGGGATGTCGATGCCGACGGCACAGCCACAGGCTGCAAAGCCCAAGCCCAAGGTGAGAAAACCGGCACCCCGTCGACCAGCGCCTGCGGCGCGCCCGGTGAGGCGCGAGCCTCCCAAGCCTGCCCAGCCACCGGCAGCGCATCAGGGTCATGATATGCAGGGCATGGATCACTCCAACATGCCGGGCATGTCCGAAGACCCCTCAAAGACCATGGCTGATGACGCCATGCCGGGCATGGACATGCAAAACGAGCATGCCGGCCACGACATGAGCGCGATGCCGACCATGCAGCCGACCGGTACGGCACTGCCTGCCGGCAGCGCGCCGGCTCCAAGGCCACCAATGGACCATTATGCCGATCGCCAGTTTCCCCCGGCCGAAATGGCGCTGGCGCGCCGGAAAATGATGGCAGAAGAAGGCGGCCAGACGCTGTCGCAGGTGATGTTCAACCTTGCCGAATATCAGGCCCGCAAAGGCCGTGACGGCTATCGGTGGGACGGCGAGGCTTGGTTCGGCGGCGACATCAACCGGCTGACGCTTAAATCCGAAGGAGAAGGCGCTTTCCGCGACGGCGTAGAAGCCGCAGAGATCCAGGCGCTCTACAGCCGCGCGATAGGACCCTATTTCAATCTCCAGGCAGGTGTGCGCTACGACTTCAAGCCCAATCCCTCACGCGCCTATGCCGTGCTTGGCTTCGAAGGGCTTGCCCCTTATTGGTTTGAGGTCGAGGGCGCTGTCTTCCTCTCGGACAAGGGCGACCTGCTCGGGCGCGTCGAGGGCTATTATGATCAGCGCCTAACCCAGCGCCTGGTCTTGCAGCCTAGGGTCGAACTGAACTTCGCTGCGCAAGACGTACCGGAAAATCGCATCGGGGCCGGTCTTTCCAATGCAGAGCTGGGCTTGCGGCTGCGCTATGAAATCACGCGCAAGCTCGCACCCTATGTGGGTGTGTCCTACGACGCGAAAAGCGGCCAGACCGCCCGTTACGCGCGCGACGACGGGGAAGATCCGACAACGACGAGTTTTGTCGCTGGCGTCCGAATCTGGTTCTGAGCGCTCACCGAGGACGTGAGGCGGACTGATATCCGGGCGGGACCGACAGGAGAGTGAGATGGACCATTCGCAGAACGCAGGAAGCAAGATGAACGGCTATTTGAGTCTTGCCCTGCAGACCTTGATCGGCGCCGTCATCATGTACCTCGTGATGTTCGTCATGATCGACAGCCTCGACAGCTTCTACAACAATCTCAACATGCTCTACATGACGCTGATGATGGTAGCACCCATGGTGGTGCTGATGATTCTGGCGATGAAGCACATGTTTGCATCGCGCTCCGCCAATCTTGCGATCATCGTCGTATCGGTGGCCGTTTTCTTTGGGTCATTCGCGCTGATCCGATCCCAAACGACAATCGACGACGTCGCCTTCCTGCGTTCGATGATCCCACATCATTCAGGCGCCATCCTGATGTGCCGCGAAGCGAATCTCCGGGATGCAGAGGTCAAGCGCCTGTGCGGCGAAATCCGAAACTCTCAGCGCCGCGAGATCGAACAGATGAAGGTCATCCTTGCGCGCCTCAATTGACGCGCGGCATATTTCGAGGGGTTCTTCTCCCGACCGCGTATAGGCAGATGAAGGAAAGAGGACCGAACATGCTGAAGCGCCATCTGCTTGGAGCCGCATTGATGCTTTTGGCTACCGCTGCAAATGCGGCGGGCCCGATCGTGGTTCACCGCGACCCGGGATGTGGGTGCTGCGAGCAATGGGCGGCACAAGTCCGCGCACAGTTCGGGCGGCAGATCAGGATGGTAGACGATCAGTCTCGCGCCACTTTCCAAGGCACGCGCGGCGTTCCGGCCTCGCTGTCCTCCTGCCATACCGCAGTCATCGACGGCCTGGTCTTCGAAGGTCACGTTCCCATCGCAGACATGAAGCGGGTGCTCGCCCAGCGCCCGAAGGGCGTCACTGGCCTAGCCGTGGCCGGAATGCCGGTGGGATCGCCGGGCATGGAGGTGCCGGGTCGTCGCGGCGACCCCTATGTCGTCGTCGCATTCGGTCCATCAGGCACACGAATATTTGCGCGCCATCAAGGATAGATGGCGATTGTCGGAAAGATTAGGCTGCGATAGATAGAAACGTCTTGAAACGCTTGCTCGCCTCTCTGCTCCTTGTCGGAGCGCTCTTCGGCCTCTTCGGGGCGCAGCTGGCCTATGCGCACGGCGTGCCCGTCGCGGCGCGTGCGCCCACAGCGATGGCGATGGACGCCGATTGCATGGCAATGATGGCCAAGCAGCAGCCCGCGCCAAAAGGAACACCGTGTAAGGGGCTTACGCTCGATTGTATCGGGGCGATGGGATGCGTTGTGCCAATCGTGCTGGGTAATGCAGTGCCCGCGCCCGCATCGCCATGGATTCACAACCAGGCTATTTTCTGGACCACCGTCAGCGTCCTGCAGGGGCACGAGTACGCACCCGAGCCGGAGCCCCCCACCCTCCTTGGCTGATTGAACAATCGCGCCCGTCAGGCGCGCGGCTTCTTGTCGCGTCCAGACGCCCGCGATGCCTCTCCATACAGTCAAGGATATTCGTGATGATCAAGAAGTCGATTTTGGCCGCCCTGCTGGCGGTCTTCAGCCTCGCCGCGCCCGCATGGGCTGCCGACCAGAACAGGGCGCCGCAAGGGCACTGGGAATGGAAGTCGGTGCCGCAATATGGGCCGCGAGCAACCGGCCCGGCGCAGAAGCGCGTGTGGGTGCCCGACAGCGCGCAGATGGCGAACTGCGCCTGCGACATGATGAAGACGAGCGCGGCCGATTGCATGAAATCCATGCATGGTGGCCACATGTCGTCTTCGGCCGGCTGAACCACGGATCCCGGCCGATAAGATAGAACAATGAGGCCAGGCGCGTCGCGCCGGCGCGGAAGATACCGCGTGGGCGCGCGTTGGCACTCATAATTTGTCATTCATGGCCCGGGAACCTCTGCAATGGGAGTCCTCCATGCGTACCTTCATTTTGGCCGTCCCCGTGCTCGCTCTGACCACGAATCCCGCGCTCGCCGGGCAGCTTCGCTTCGAGGAGGCGCTCGCCCGAGCCGAGGCACAGGCTCCCTCGCTTCGCGCCAAGGCGCTGGAGGCTGATGCGCGTCGTTCTGCGCTGCCCGCCGCGGGGCAGCTTCCTGATCCCAAGCTTGGACTCGGAATCGACAATTTCCCGGTGTCGGGTCCGCCAGCGGGCAGCTTCGTCGAAGACAGCATGACGATGGCGCGGGTCGGGATCTCGCAGGAGGTCCCCAACGCCGCCAAGCGACATGCGCGCTCAAGCAGAGCGCGGACTGATGTCCAGGCGGCGGAAGCAACCTTTCTGTCCGAGAGCAGGCGGGTCAAGGTGGCGACGGCGCTGGCCTGGATCGATCTCGCCTATGCGGAGCGTCGTCTTGCCGCCCTCGACGGCATAGTTTCCCGGCTCGCCCCCCTTCCCTCCGCGGCAAAGTCGGGTGTTGCCTCAGGCGCGGCCCGCCCCGCACAGACGCTGCAGGTTCGGCAGTCGCTCGCGGTGCTGGAAGACCGCCGGAGCGAGCTCGCCGCCGAAGTGGGACGTCAGCGCGCGCTCCTTTCGCGCTGGACCGGCGAGCCGGCGCCTGAAACCGTTGGCGACGTCCCAGCGCTCACGGTCGATGCAACGACCTTGCGAGCCGCCTTAGCAACGCATCCCGATCTCGGCGCCGCCAGTGCCCGTGTCGCCCAGGCCGAGGCAGACGTCGCCGTCGCCCGGGCCGACAAGCGTCCCGACTGGGGTTTCGATGTCGCCTACCAGCGCCGGGCCGACCGCTACGGCGACATGGTCTCGGCCGGCGTCACCGTCAGCCTGCCCCTTTTTGCCAAACGGCGGCAGGACCCGATGATCGCCGCCAGTACCGCGAACGCCGCCGCGGCGATGGCTGAGCAGGAGGACATGCGCCGGTCGCTGCTCGCCGATCTCGAAGCCGGCCTTGCCGACCATGACATGCACCATGAGCAATGGATGCGCGCACGCGACACGCTGCTGCCGCTCGCGCGCAATCGCGCTGAGCTCGAGACGGCCAGCTATGCGGCGGGTCGCGCCGGGCTGCTCGACGTGATCGAGGCCCAGACCATGCTTGCCGACATCGAACTGCAATTGCTCGACAGGGAGGCCGAAGTCGCGCGCGATGCTGTGCGGCTCGTCTTCACCTTTGGGGGGAACAGCCAATGAAATTCGACACAAGCTCGCGCGCGCAGCTGGGCATGGCCGCCGCGGCGCTCGCACTCGCGGCGGGTGGCCTCGGCTATGGCCTCGCGAATTGGCGCCATGAGTCTCCGCCTGGAGCAACAGCGCAAAGCGGACGCAAGATCCTCTACTGGTACGATCCGATGGTCCCGAGCCAGCATTTCGACAAGCCGGGCAAATCGCCTTTCATGGATATGGAGCTTGTCCCCAAATATGCCGACGAAGCGGCGAGCGGCGAGACCGGCGTGGCGATCGACCCAAGCCGCACGCAATCGCTTGGCCTGCGCATCGCGGAGGCGCGAACGGGCACGCTGGGATCGAGCCTCGCGGCGACCGGTACGATCGAGTTCAACGAGCGCGACATCGCCATCGTCCAGGCGCGAACTGGCGGCTTCGTCCAACGGGTCTATGCGCGCGCGCCGGGCGATGTGATCGGGGCAGGCGCCCCGCTCGCCGACATACTGGTGCCGGAATGGGCAGGCGCACAGGCGGAATATCTGGCCGTCCGGCGGATCGGTGATGTGGGCCTCGCTCGCGCGGCCCGTCAGCGCCTGCTCTTGCTGGGCATGCCCACCGGAACGGTGGCCGCAGTCGAGCGGAGCGGGCGACCGCACAATGTGATGACGATTTCGGCGCCGACCGGCGGCACAATCAAGACGCTCGGCGTCCGGGCCGGGATGACGGTCGCGAGCGGTCAGACACTCGCCGAGGTGAATGGGCTCGGTACGGTGTGGCTCAATGCCGCCGTGCCGGAGGCGATGGCCGGCAGGCTTCGCCCAGGCCAGAGCGCGACCGCGACCCTCGCCGCCTATCCGGGCGAGCGCTTCACCGGCCGCATCGCCGCGATCCTCCCAAGCGTCGCCGCCGAAAGCCGGACGCTCACCGTGCGGATCGAACTTTCCAACCGAGCCGGGCGCCTGCGCCCTGGCATGTTCGCCTCGGTCGATCTCGGCGACGCTGCGCGGCCGGCACTGCTCGTCCCCTCGGAGGCGGTCATTCGGACCGGCAAGCGTTCGCTCGTCATGCTGGCGCTGGCGCAAGGGCGCTATCGGCCCGCCGAGGTGCAGACCGGCGCCGAGTCAGGAGGCCAGACCGAAATCCTTGCCGGCCTCGCCGAGGGGGAGAAGATCGTCGCTTCCGGCCAGTTCCTGATCGACTCCGAGGCCAGCCTCTCGGGAATCGAGGCGCGCCCGATCGGCGGGGCAGCCCCAACTCCGCGACCGGAAACGACATCCAACGGCGCCTATCGCGCGAGCGGCCGGATCGAAAGCATCGCGGGCGACCGGATTACCCTCAGTCACGCCCCTGTCCCCGCGCTCAAATGGCCCGCCATGACGATGACGTTCAAGCTGGGGAGCCCGGCGCTCGCGCGCGGGCTCAAGAAGGGCGACCGCGTCGTCTTCGGCTTCGACCAAGCGGCGGAAGGTCCAGTTGTTCGCACGCTGAGCCGCGAGGCGGCGCGATGATCGGCCGTCTCATCGACTGGTCGGCTAACAACCGCCTGTTCGTAGTGCTCGGCGCCCTGGCGCTCGTCCTCGGCGGACTCCTTGCCTTGCGCAGCACGCCGATCGACGCGCTGCCCGACCTCAGCGACACCCAGGTCATCATCCGCACGAGCTATCCGGGCCAAGCCCCCCAGATCGTCGAAAATCAGATCACCTACCCGCTCGCGACGACGATGCTGTCGGTGCCCGGGGCGAAGACCGTGCGCGGCTATTCCTTCTTCGGCGACAGCTTCGTCTATGTCATTTTCGCCGATGGGACCGACCTCTATTGGGCGCGCTCGCGCGTCCTTGAATATCTCAACCAGGTCCAGGGCCGCTTGCCTGACACCGCACGCAGCGCGATCGGCCCCGACGCCACCGGGGTGGGGTGGGTCTATCAATATGCGCTGGTCGATCGGACCGGCGGACACGACCTCGCGCAGCTGCGGTCGCTCCAGGACTGGTTCCTCCGCTACGAGCTCAAGAGCCTGCCTGGGGTGGCCGAAGTCGCCAGCATCGGCGGCATGGTCAAGCAATATCAGGTCGTGCTCGATCCGGTGAAGCTTGCCGGTTACGGCATCACCCACGCGCAGGCCGTCGCGGCGATCGGGCAGGCCAACCAGGAAACCGGAGGCTCGGTCCTCGAGCTGGGCGAGGCCGAATATATGGTGCGCGCTTCGGGCTATCTTCAGACGCTCGACGACTTCCGCGCCATACCGCTGCGCACTGCGGCCGGCGGCGTGCCGGTAACGCTCGGCGACGTCGCGACCATCCAGCTTGGCCCCGAAATGCGCCGCGGTATCGCCGAGCTCGACGGCGACGGCGAAGTGGCGGGCGGAGTCGTCATCCTGCGTTCGGGATCAGACGCACGTGCCACTATCCAGGCGGTGCAGGACAAGCTCGAGCTCTTAAAGAAGAGCCTGCCGCGCGGCGTCGCGATCGTGCCGACCTATGACCGCTCGCACCTCATCGATGCCGCGATTGAGAACCTCACGCACAAACTTGCCGAAGAGTTCGTGGTTGTGGCGATCGTCTGCGCGCTGTTCCTCTGGCACGTGCGCTCGGCGCTTGTCGCGATCGTCACGCTGCCGCTTGGCGTCCTCGCCGCCTTCATCGTGATGCATTTCCAGGGCGTCAACGCCAACATCATGTCCTTGGGCGGGATCGCGATCGCGATCGGCGCCATGGTCGACGCCGCGATCGTGATGATCGAGAACGCCCACAAGCGGATCGAGCAATGGGAGCATGATCATCCCGGTGAAGAGCTGGCCGGGGGGGCGCGCTGGACGGTGATCACCGACGCGGCGCGCGAGGTGGGTCCCGCGCTCTTCTTCTCGCTCCTCATCATCACCCTGTCCTTCGTGCCCGTCTTCACTTTGGAAGCACAGGAAGGGCGTCTCTTCGCGCCGCTCGCGTTCACCAAGACCTACACCATGGCGGCCGCGGCGATCCTGTCCGTGACGCTGGTTCCGGTGCTGATGGGCTGGCTCATCCGGGGCAAGATTCCTTCCGAGCAGGCCAATCCGGTCAACCGCGCGCTGACGCGGGCCTATCGTCCCGCCATCGACTGGGTGTTGAAGAAACCCAAGGCGACCCTCGTCCTCGCGGGGCTGGTCTTCCTGACGACCGCTTGGCCGCTGTCCCGGCTCGGCGGCGAATTCCTGCCGGCGATGAACGAGGGCGATCTTCTCTACATGCCCTCGGCGCTGCCGGGGCTCTCTGCCGCCAAGGCCTCGGAGCTGCTTCAGCAGACCGATCGCATGATCAAGTCGGTGCCTGAGGTCCAGAGCGTGTTCGGGAAAGCGGGGCGCGCGGAGAGCGCGACCGACCCCGCCCCGCTCGAGATGTTCGAGACGACGATCCGCTTCAAGCCGCGCGAGCAATGGCGGCCCGGCATGACTCCGGAGAAGCTGGTCGAGGAGCTCGACCGCACCGTGAAAGTACCCGGCCTCGCCAACATCTGGGTGCCGCCCATCCGCAACCGGATCGACATGCTGGCGACCGGCATCAAGAGCCCGATCGGGGTCAAGGTCTCTGGGTCGGATCTTGCCGCCATCGACCATATCGCGCGCGAGGTGGAACGGGTCGCGAAGGGAGTGCCCGGAGTGAGCTCCGCACTCGCCGAGCGGCTGACAGGCGGGCGTTATGTCGATGTGCAGATCGATCGGATCGCCGCCGCGCGATATGGCCTCAACATCTCCGATGTCCAGGCGATCGTCGCGGGCGCGATCGGCGGCGAGAATGTCGGCCAAACCGTCGAGGGGCTGGCGCGCTATCCCATCAATGTCCGCTACCCGCGCGAGTTGCGCGACAGTCCGGACGCACTGCGCGCTCTTCCGGTGCTCACGCCATCGGGCCAGCAGATCACGCTGGGCAGCGTCGCGCAGATCGCGATCAGCGACGGACCGCCGATGCTGAAGACCGAGAACGGACGGCCATCGACCTGGGTCTATGTCGACGTCCGGGGACGCGATCTCGCCTCGGTGGTCGATGATCTGCAGACTGCGGTGGCCCGCGAGGTCAAGCTCTCGTCGGGTGTCAGCCTCGCCTATTCGGGCCAGTTCGAATATCTCGCGCGCGCGATCGACCGGCTGAAGATCGTCGTGCCGGCGACGCTCGCGATCATCTTCCTGCTGCTGTACCTCATCTTCCGGCGGCTCGACGAGGCAGTGCTCATCATGGGCACACTCCCCTTCGCGCTCACCGGCGGTTTCTGGATCCTCTACCTGCTCGGCTATCACCAGTCGGTCGCGACCGGCGTCGGGTTCATTGCGCTTGCCGGCGTCGCCGCCGAGTTCGGCGTCGTGATGCTGATCTATCTCAGGGATGCCCTCGAGGCGCGGGGCGAGAGGCCGTCGCACGAAGATATTGCAGAAGCGGTGCGCGAAGGCGCGCTGCTCAGGGTCCGGCCCAAGGCGATGACCGTCGCCGTCATTATCGCGGGGCTTTTGCCGATCCTCGTCGGCTCCGGCGCCGGCTCGGAAGTCATGAGCCGGATTGCCGCACCCATGGTCGGCGGCATGCTGACCGCGCCGCTTCTCTCGATGTTCGTCATCCCCGCCGCCTATCTGCTTCTGAGGCAGCGGTCTTCTCAACCCTCGATCCCAATGAAGCACCACGAAAGGAACCTGCAATGAAAGTTCACGCTCTGTCCGTCCTGGCCCTGACCGCTGCCCTTGCTGCATGTGGCTCGAAGACCGAGACCAATGAGGCGGCAGCGACGAATACGGCGGCACCGGCGGCTACCGAAACCAACGCGATGGCGGGCGACATGGGCAATATGGCGATGTCCCCTACAGCAAAGATGGCCAAGGGCACCGGCAAAGTGACGGCCGTCGACAAGGCCGCCGGAACGATCACGCTCGACCATGGCCCGATCGCCGAGGCCAACTGGCCGGCTATGACGATGGCATTCAAGGCCGCGCCGGCGCTCATCGACAGCGTGAAAGTGGGCGATGAGGTGAATTTCGAGCTGAAGCTCGACGGCAATGCCGGCGAGGTGACCGCGATCACAAAGCAGTAGTCGATTCCAGACCTGCTCCGGGCGGGTCGCCGGAATGCCGGCGGCCCGCCATGGCCAACGATCGTCAGGTGCAGCAGGAGGCGTCCGGCCCGGCGAGTTGGATCGGCGGGCACGGCACGGTCCCGTAGGAGCAGAATACGCAGCAATCGCCGGTCTTCGGCCGCAAGACCGCTCCGCAACCGGTGCAATCATAGAAAAACTGGCAGGCGTTCGTCGGCATCGTCTCCGTCTTCGTCGTGCCGCACAGCGGACAGGTGAGGACCGATTGAGGAACGAAAACGCGCTCAGACATAGGAATAGCCAAGCCAGAACAACGTCACTCCCAGCAGCAAGCCAATGAAAAGGACCGCGCGCACAGCAGGCGGTGTGCAGACGCCCTCGGATGCGCAGGTCATCGCCACGCGCTGCTGCCGCCAGAGCATGATCGCGCCGCCGATCAGGAAGAGCGCGCTCAAGCACAGCAGGAGCATCCGATACGGGCTGGCCGCCAAGGCAATGCCGCCGAGCCATCCGGCACCCAAGCCGGCGGTGGTGAGCAATATGGGCAGCGCGCAGCAGGATGCCACGGCGAAGGCGGCCGCGATTCCGCCGACCGTGAGAACAGCAGCGCCCTCCGCTCCCAAAGAACGGCGCAGTTCAGGCGGTTCGGACATGATGGGCGACTCCTTGTGATCAACGGAATCGCATCCTACCGTCTGTAGCCGCTACAGACTCAACCCCCAATTTTGAGCAGAAGATGACGACATCGGAGATTATCGCAATCGGGGAACTGTCGCGGCGCACACGCTGCAACATTGAGACGATCCGCTATTATGAGCGGATCGGGCTCCTGCCCGAGGCGGCGCGGCGGGGCCGGTATCGGAGCTTCGGCCCCGCGGACGTGGCGCGGCTGCATTTCGTTCGGCGCGCACGGGAACTGGGCTTCACGCTCGACGAGATTCGCGCGCTGCTCGGCATTGCCACCGCCGATGATGTCTCATGTGACGATGCCCGCGAAATCGCGACCTTGCATCTGACGCAGGTTCGCGCGCGGATCGCGGATTTGAAGCGCATGGAGCAGGTCCTTGCCGACACCGTGCGGGCCTGCAATTCCGGCGATCATGTCGGGTGCCCGCTGATCACTACATTATCTGCGGCTCGCTAAACTCCGCCTGGGCGACGCCTTCTGTACGCCGAACTCCTGCCCATACTCTTCGGGTCCGGCCTCCGCTTGGAGGTCATGAGCGGCATCGCTGCGACCATGGTCGACATCCTGAAAGTCGGCGATCAGGTGAATTTCGAGCTGAAGCTCGACGGCAATGCCGGCGAGGTCACCAACATCAGCAAGAAGTAATTCGATGAGGGCTTCGGGAGGCACTGTGGAAGCGCCTCCCGAAGAGTTCCGACAAGTTGGGACAGGCAAATGTTTCGCCAAATCCATGATCGATGGCGAGGGCTAGTTAGCCCCTCGCCATCACTTCACGGCCTCAGCAGACATCGCTCCCGTCGACCCAAACGCGGACCGGTCCCTGCAACGGCGCGCGCGGACCAGGAGCTTGGGGTTGCCACTCGCATTTGACGGTGGCCGGCTTCTCGACATCTGCCTGGGCCAATGCCGGAACCGGGGCGGCGACGAGCATTGTGAATGCGGCCGTGGCGGCGGTGAATATCAAGGTTTTCATGATTTCTCTCCTCGGACTGAAGGTGCCGTGGGCAAACTGGCTCCGAGGGGCTGGGCAGCCTATGGCCGTCCAGCGCTTGGGAGGGTTCGCCTGGCGAGTTGTCAGGCCAAGGTGTCGGGTGGATGCTGTTCCGGCGGAGCCGACCGTCCGTGTAGCGCTGGATAAGATGGAAAGACGACAAGCACATCCGCGCTCACTGTTTCAGCCGCGAGGGGTCCCCGGCTCTCGAGCGCATATAAAGGGAGACACCCCATGCCTGCCAGGCAAGCGAGCGTCATCCGCTGACAGGGGAGTGGTTTCTCGCCATCGTCCTGCGTCATCCCGACACAGTCCATGGGCATCGTTGCTGCCGCGTTCGCGCTTATGGCGGTTGCCACAGCGGGACTTGCGGCAACTGTGGCTATCTGTCCAAACAGGCCGAGAAGGACGCCTAAGATCAGCGCAAATTTGTGCGCTTGTCTCATGTCCGCAATCTCTGCCTGATGCTGAATTGAGTCAAGGTTCGGCGCCCGAAACCGGTTATTCTGCAGCGCGTGGGACGTGCGATTATCAGCCGGTTTCCGCGTTCGGAGCGCCACGTCGGTCATGCCAAGGGTTAGAAGCATGATCGAGCCTCCACTTCTCCTCCGCCATAGATCACTGCGGCAGCGAGCGGTTGCCCTCGCTCGCGTAACCTGAAGAATATTGGAGTTCTGTACTGCTACCCGACTCGATGTGAGACGAAGGGTCTGCTCACTAAAGTGGGCTACGGACGCCCTCCAGCCACTTAATCAGCGACAGCGTGTTTTGCCGCTTGATCCTGTGGGGACTACAGGATTATGATGCGAATAATTCTCAACTAGAGGTTATTAGATGCGCCTGTCCTTCGGTCCTGTCCGCCCCTGCATAAGAGCCGTCGGAAAGGGGTGCCGTTATATGTTCGTATTGCTGCTTTCCGCGATTCTATCGCAAATCGTGCCGGGTCAGGCGCTCGCAAGCGACACGGAAGTCCAGACCGTATGGCGGCTGCTCGACTATGTCGCCGTCGACTATGCTGGTGCTGTCTCCGGGGGACGCGTTAGCAGTGAAGCCGAATATGCGGAGATGGTGGAGTTCGCGGGCCAGGTAGAAAACAGGCTCGGATCTTTGCCCGACAAGAGTGGCAAGGCCGATCTGTTGCGCCAGACTAGGGCGTTGCGCGCGGCGATCGCCGCCAAGGCGGCTCCCGCTGGGGTCGCCACACAATCAAAGGCGCTCGCATCCGCCCTACTCGCTGCTTATCCCGTGCCACTCGCCCCAACGGCACCGCCGGTCCTCGCGCGCGGGTCCGCGCTCTACGCTCAGAATTGTGCATCCTGTCACGGCGCAGCGGGCGACGGACATGGCCCAGCTTCGGCCGGGCTTGATCCACCGCCGATCGCATTCAAAGATAAGGTTCGCGCCGATCAACGCAGCCTGTTCGGCCTCTACCAGGTCATCACCCAAGGTCTCGACGGTACGGCGATGGCCGGCTTCGATTCGCTTCCGGAGCAAGATCGCTGGGCGCTTGCGTTCTACGTCGGCACCTTCGCCTATCCGACTTCGGAGACAGGACATGGTCAGCGGCTGTGGCACGAGGATGCTTCGCTCCGCCAGAGATATCCCAATCTGGCGGCGTTCGTCGGCGCGACGCCAGCGTCTCTTGCCGCCGAAATTGGTCCTGACAAGGCTGAGGCCGTGACTGCCTATCTGCGCCGTCATCCGGACATGGTCACGGCGCGCGCTAACGGTTCACTTGCACTTACGCGCGAACGTCTCGATGCGAGCCTCAAAGCCTATGCGGCTGGGAATCGGCAGGCCGCCACCGACCTCGCCTTGTCCGCCTATCTCGACGGCTTCGAGCCCGTGGAACCGATGCTCGCCGCTCGCGAGCCGCAGCTGATGGCGAGGATCGAACAGGCGATGGGCGCGCTTCGGGCGGCGATTGGCAAGGCCCGGCCGCTTGCTGAAGTCCAAGCAGCCAATCAGGAGCTCGCAGGCCTCTTCGGTGAAGCTGAGGCCGCGCTCGCGCCCGAAAAGGCAAGCAGCGCATCAAGCTTCCTTGGCGCGTTCGGCGTCCTGCTGCGTGAGGGGCTTGAGGCGTTGCTGATCGTGGTTGCGATGATCGCCTTCCTCCGAAAGACGGAGCGCACCGAAGTGCTCGGCTTCGTTCACGGTGGATGGGTGGCGGCGCTTGCCGCCGGCGTCGCCAGCTGGTTCATCGCCACTTACTTCATAGGTGTCAGTGGGGCTTCACGAGAGCTTACCGAGGGATTTGGCTCGCTATTCGCTGCGATTATCCTGCTTACGGTCGGAATCTGGATGCATGGGAAAAGCAACGCGGAGGCTTGGCAGCGCTATATCAAGGAAAAGATGACGCACGCTTTGTCCAAGCGCTCAGGGTGGTTCCTCTTCCTGCTGGCTTTCATTGTTGTCTACAGGGAAGTATTCGAAACTATTCTTTTCTATGCCGCGCTTTGGGCCCAGGGAAACGGATTGGCGATGCTGGGCGGCGCGGCGGCGGCGGCGGTGCTGCTCGCCATGCTGGCCTGGATCATGCTTCGGTACAGTACCCGTTTGCCGATTACCCAGTTCTTTTCGTGGAGTGCTATTCTCATCGCGATCCTTGCCGTAGTCCTTGCCGGAAAGGGAATAGCGGGTCTTCAGGAGGCAGGGATCCTGGGAGTGGTGCCGCTGCCGGGGGTACCGCGCATACAGATGCTTGGACTGTTCCCCACGACCGAGACAGTGCTGGCCCAGCTGATCGCCGTGGCAATTCTGGTTGCGGGTTTCTGGCTCAATCGCAAAAGTGCGGTGCGGACGACCTGATGCGATTGCTTGCAGCGATAGCAGCACTGACCCACGCGCCGCCCAGCTTGCAAAGCTGGCCCTGCGGGGCCGGTGAGTCCACCGAGACGCGCCCGACAAATAGGGGTCAGCGTCTCAGGCGTATCGCAGGCTTGGGCCACAATTGGCCCATTTCGATTTCGCTGACGCGGCGATCGTCTATGGCGTCGCTGTCCTCATGGTAGGAAAACTATGGGGCGTCGGATTGACCGGGAGAGTCGCCGAGCACTTCGATAATCCGGCAAGTCGCGACTTTCCCGTTGTCGCACTCCTGAACCATCCGGATGAGCTCGGTCCTAAGCCCGAGTAGCCGGCGGATCCGGCTTTCGACGGCTTCGAGCTGATCGGTAGCGATCTGGCTTACCTCCTGGCACGATGCTTCAGGCTCTTCCTGCAGAGCGAGCATCGTCTTGATGGCCGAGATGTCGAAGCCGAGGTCCCTGGCATTGCGGATAAACGTCAATCGCCGAACGTCCTCCGCCCCGTAGAGGCGTCGTCCGCTGTCGGTTCGGGGTGGTGGAGGTATGAGTTTGATCCGCTCATAATAGCGGATCGTCTCGATATTGACGCCCGTGCGTTTGGACAAGGCTCCGATCGTGATCATCATAGAGTAATTCTGTAGTGGCTACAGGACATGGGTATAGCAAGGGGCCAGGGGTATGTGAACCCCGCCCACCTAGGACGGCAGCAAGAGGGCCACTGGTTCAGTCCGAGGGCGTGTTGACGCGCAATTCCTCCAGCCATAGCCGGGCATTGCCGTCCGATGGTGCGCGCCACTCACCGCGCGGGGACAGCGATCCGCCTGCGGTGACCTTAGGCCCATTGGGAGAGGCCGAGCGCTTGAACTGGCTGACCGTGAAGAACCGGTAGAGAAACACCTCCATCCAGGACTTGATTGTCGCCAAGTCATAGGCTCGGCGGCGCTCTTGCGGGTATTGGGGTGGCCAATCGCCAGTGGCGGCGTCGCGCCAAGCATGGAGGGCGAGAAATGCTATCTTTGACGGTTTCAGGCCATAGCGCGTCAAATAGAACAGCGTGAAATCCTGCAGTTCATAGGGTCCGATTTTCTCCTCCGTGCTCTGCAACGCGCCGCCAGCTCCCGCGGGCACAAGCTCAGGTGAGATTACGGTGTCGAGGATCGAGAGCAAGGTGCGGCTTGTCTCCTCGTCGAAAGCGTCCGACTGCGTGACCCATCGGATGAGATACTGGATGAGTGTCTTGGGCACCGAAGCGTTGACGTTGTAGTGGCTCATCTGGTCGCCGACGCCGTAGGTCGACCAGCCGAGCGCGATCTCCGACAGGTCGCCGGTACCAAGCACCATCGCGCTTCGCTGATTGGCGGCGCGGAATAGGATGTCGGTGCGCAGGCCCGCCTGCACATTCTCAAACGTCACATCGTAGACCGGATCGCCCTGTGCGAAAGGGTGCTGCAGAACCGCCAGCATCTGTAGCGCTAACGGCTTGATGTCGATTTCCTCGGCGGTGATGCCGAGACTGCTCATCAGCGCCCAGGCGTTGGTTTTGGTGGATTCGCCTGTCGCGAAGCCCGGCATGGTGAAGCCGAGGATGTCGGACCGCGGCCAGCCAAGCCGGTCGAACGCCTTGGCGGCCACGATCAAGGCGTGAGTGGAGTCCAGGCCGCCTGAGACGCCGATACAGAGGCGTCGAATGCCGGTGGCCTGCAGACGCTTTATCAGTCCCTGCACCTGGATGTTGTAGGCCTCATAGCAGTCCTGATCGAGGCGCGCCGGATCGGCCGGGGCGTAGGGGAAGCGCGCCATTTTCCTATGAAGCCCGAGATCGGCCGTCGGCGGCTCGAAGCGAAAGCCGATTCGCCGGAACCGATCCCCCGGCATGCCTTGGGCGATCGCCGCCTCGTTGAACGTACCGGTGCGCAGGCGCTCCAGCCTGAGTCTATCGACATCGATGTCGGCGGTGGCCATCTGCGAGTCCTGCGGAAACCGGTCGGTTTCCGCGAGGAGCGCGCCGAGCTCATAGATGCACGCTTGACCGTCCCACGCCAGATCCGTCGTCGACTCACCCGGGCCGGCCGCAGAATAGATGTAGGCGGCCCAGCACCTCGCCGATTGGGTCGCGCAGAGCAGTCGGCGCGTTTCGGCCTTGCCAATAGTGATGTTGCTCGCCGAGAGGTTCGCCAGAATCAGAGCGCCGGCCAGGGCCGCGAAATCGCTGGGGGGAGCTGGTCCCCACACGTCCTCGCATAACTCGGTGTGGAAGACGAACCCTGCCAAATCCTCGGCCGCGAAGATGAGATCCATCCCGAACGGGACGGACTGACCGGCGATCTCCATTATCGCGCCTTTCACGTCTCGCCCGGAGGCGAACCAGCGCTTTTCGTAAAATTCCCGGTAATTCGGCAGGTGACCCTTGGGAACCACGCCTAGTATGCGCCCGCGGTGTATGGCGACAGCACAGTTGTAAAGCCTTCCTTCCCGCTCCAGCGGCGCGCCGACAAGAAGAACGGGTAAAAGCTCACGGCTCGCGGCCGCAAGCTCTTCAACTGCCTGTTCGACCCGCTGCAGCAGTGCCGCCTGCCCAAGAAGATCATCAATGGCGTAAGCCGATAGGCCCAGTTCCGGGAACACCATCAGCGCGACGCCTTGGCGTGCGCCATCCCGGGCAAGCGCAAGCGTCTCAGCGAGATTGTAGCTTGGATCGCCAACTTCGCATTTCGGCGTGCAGGCCGCAACCCGGACGAAGCCCTGCTGATAGATGGAATAGAAGCTCATCAGCCGATCTCATCTTCCTGGCTCGTCGATGCACGGATGCTGAAAAGGCTAAGCGGTCTCGGCCGCGCGTTTTGGCCGCATAGATCAACCAAGGCTTCGATAATTATCATCAAGGGCGGTTCAGTAGTGGTTACAGGAAATAGGTATAGCAAGTGACTGGAGGTGTGAACCCGAGAACGATTATGACCGAGCATGTTGTATAAGCTTGGTCTGGGACGCGTGGCGCACACCAAAGAAGGCGTGGGCGCAATCGCAACGCCGGCGAGCCCGTCTTGAGTTGCATCGTGGTCTGCCGGGTTGGGTCGAAGCCGTGAATTGCTTGCCCGTTATCACGGACCTGGCCGAGTTTACCCGAAGTGCAAGATTTACCCCTTGATCCTGTAGTTACTACAGGATGTATGATTCGTCAGTAGAGTGACCAATGCAGCGAGGCCAGCTTGGCCCTATCGCGAGGATACAAGAATGAGAGCTGATGCCACGGCGATGGGCCAACCGAGCTCGCTGCGTTTCAAAGTCGACGGCCTTGATTGCCAGAATGAGGTCCGCGCGCTTCGAGAGGCGGTCAGTCCAGTGGTGGGCGGTGACGACAAACTGTCGTTCAACACCCAAGCGGGCGTTATGGAAGTGCTGTCAGGGGATGCTTCGATGCTCGACGCCATCCAGCGGGCGGTCGCTACGACTGGAATGCGAGCGCATCTCCTGCCGGAGGATGCAGCGCAGGAAACCGCACCGACGCACCTGTTTCGGGTCGACGGGCTCAACTGCCAGAATGAAGTCGCGACGCTCAAACGCGAGATTGGCCCGCTGGTCGGCGGCGACGCCTGGCTAATGTTTGACGCCGCGAAGGGGTTCATGACCGTGGCGCCGCAGCGACAGGCGACGGTCGACGATATCATCGGCCGCGTAGCCCGGACCGGAATGCGGGCTTCTCTTGTTGTGGAGGATGCGGCCGAAGCTATGCTCTTCCGGGTCCATGGCCTCGACTGCAAGAACGAGGTGGCGACTCTCACGCGAGAGCTCGGCCCGCTCGTCGGCGAAGACAAGCTCGCTTTTGACACCGCGCGAGGCACGATCACGGTGGCCCCCCAGAGCCGGGCGACGGCTGACGCGATCGAGCAAGTCGTGATTCGGGCGAGCATGCGCGCCGAACTCTGGACGGCGGAGACGGTCTCATTCGCTTCCGCCGAGACCGCCTCGATGCATAATGGCTCGGCCGGTAGCTGCGGCGCGGTAGCGCAGGAAGCCCTCGATCCGCCGATTCCGACCCGTTCGCCGGGGCAGATTGTGTTCCGCATTCACGGCATGGACTGTGCCGACGAGATCGCGGCTTTGAAGCGCGAAGTCGGTCCGCTGGTCGGCGACGACAGGCTCGCCTTCGATCTGCTCAACGGCCGCATGTCAATCAGCGTGGCACCGAATTCCATGCTCGAAGCCCGCATAGAAAAGGCGGTGGCTCGTGCCGGTCTGCAGGCCGAGCCCTGGACTGATGGCGATGGCAGCGAAGCCGCAAAGACCGAAGAGCGCCGCAAGCGCGTGCAGTCCTGGCTGACAACCGCAAGCGGCTTGCTGACGGCGCTCGGCTTCGCAGTCCACGCTTGGCTTGGAGGGGGCGTCATTGCAGCGTTCGAGGCCGGCGAACACGCTTTGGGATCGACCCCGCTGCCGAGCATTATGCTCTATACTTTAGCGGTGCTGTCTGCCGCGCGCTATGTTGCGCCAAAAGCTTGGCTGTCGGCCAAACGGCTCCGTCCCGACATGAACCTGCTGATGATGGTTGCGGTCGCGGGCGCGATCGGCATCGGCGCCTGGTTCGAGGCCGCTACTGTTTCGTTCTTTTTTGCATTGGCGCTGGCGCTCGAGGCCTGGAGTCTTGGTCGCGCGCGCCGGGCAGTTGCCGCGCTCATGGAGCTCGCGCCGCCCACAGCTCGTGTCAAGCTCGACGACGGCTCCGAGCGCGACGTCCCGGCGGCGGAAGTTCGGGTCGGCGCGCATATCATCGTTCGGCCGGGCGACAAGGTGCCGCTCGACGGCCGGGTCGCCATCGGCGAGAGCGAGGTTAATCAAGCGCCGATCACCGGCGAAAGCGTTCCCGTGTTCAAGGCGGAAGGCGATGACGTCTATGCCGGGACCATCAATGGCGAGGGTGCGCTTGAGATATTGACTACCAAAGCAGCGAATGACACGACGCTCGCCCAGATCATCCGCATGGTTGGTTCGGCGCAGAGCCTGCGCGCGCCGAGTGAGCAATGGGTGGAGAAGTTCGCTCGCATCTATACGCCCGTCGTGATGGTGCTCGCCGTTGCCATTTTTCTCGCTCCGCCCTTGCTCTTGGGCAGCGACTGGGATGTCTGGTTCTACCGGGCTCTCGTGCTCCTCGTGATCGCTTGCCCCTGCGCCCTAGTGATTTCGACACCGGTAACGATCGTCGCGGCGCTCGCCGGCGCGGCAAAGCAGGGCGTCCTGGTGAAGGGCGGCACCCATCTCGAAACGCCTGCGCGTCTCAAGGCGATTGCCATGGACAAGACGGGCACACTTACCGAAGGACGGCCGGCGGTCGTCGAGATCGTGCCGCTTGGAGGCCGCAGCGAAGCGGAGCTCCTTGGCTTGGCTGCCGCCCTGGAGGCGCGCAGCGGACATCCGATCGCTCGGGCCATCCTGGCGAAAGCCGTCGAACTGAAGATCGCTGTCCAGCCTGCCCAAGCTGTCCAAGCCATCACGGGCCGAGGCGTCATCGGGCGAGTGGACGGTCGCGAGATGTGGCTCGGATCGCGCCGTTATATCGAGGAGCGTGGCATCAACTCTCCTGAAGTTCTGCAACGGGCAGATACGCTTTCCAGCGCCGGTCGCACCATCGTCGCGGTCGGCGATGGTCAGGACGTCTGGGGACTCGTCGCCGTTGCCGATGCTGTCAGGCCGGAAGCGAAGGATATTGTCACGGCGCTTCACCGCGCTGGGATCGAACACGTCGTAATGCTCACAGGAGACAATCGCGCGACCGCAGAGACGATCGCGAAGCAGACGGGCATCGATGAGGTGCGGGCGGAACTTCTGCCTGGCGACAAGGTGGCGGCGGTCGAGGATTTGGTGCGGCGCTATGGATCGGTGGCTATGGTGGGCGACGGCGTCAACGATGCTCCCGCGATGGGGCGCGCCAATCTGGGCATAGCCATGGGTGCCGTGGGCAGCGACGCCGCCATTGAAACGGCCGATGTTGCCCTGATGTCGGACGATCTTTCGAGACTCCCCTGGCTCGTGCGCCACTCCCGCGCAACGCTTGCAGTTATCCGGCAGAACGTTGCGTTTTCAATCTTCGTGAAGCTCGTGTTCACGGTGCTGACCGTGGTGGGTCTCGCGTCGCTGTGGGGCGCCATTGCCGCCGACGTCGGCGCATCGCTACTGGTCGTTCTCAACGGCCTGCGCCTGCTCAACCGTGGTCAGGCGACGCTTGAGGGGGGCGGTCCGTCAACCAGATCGGGTGCTCCGGCCCACGCGCATCATGAGCCCATGGTCGCGGCGGTACGCCGGGCGCGCTGATCATGGCATCTGGAAGCAGATATGAGGACGTATTGACTGTGCAATCCAGAACCTTGGTGGGACGAGCTGCGCTGGCCGGCGCCGCGCTTTTCATCGCGCTCACTATCGACTTCGTCACGAAATGGCTGATCGTCAACATTGTGATGATCCCGCCGCACATGATCAAGATCACACCATTTTTCAATCTCGTGCTCGGTTTCAATACGGGTGTCAGTTTCGGGATGTTTCGCGAGCTTTTCGTCGAGCAACCGCTGTTGCTCGCAGCGATCATGGCGGCGATCACGGCGGGGCTGCTCGTATGGGCCGTGCGAACGACAAGGCGCATCGAGACATTTGCCCTAGGCCTGATTGCTGGCGGTGCCGCCGGCAACGTGGTGGACCGGGTGCGTCACGGTGCGGTGACCGATTTCCTCGACCTTCACGTTGGCGATTGGCATTGGCCCGCCTTCAACATGGCGGACGTCATGATCACGGTCGGCGTCGTCCTGCTGATTACAGGCTCCCTTTGGCCGGCGCGATCGACCGTCTCGATTGCGAAGGCGCCGGGGAGATCGAGATTTGTGGGTTGAGCCTCATAGGACCAATCGGAAAGGACCATTCCATGTCAGACATACCGATGACTGCGGGCACCGGGGTCGCCGAGGGTTCCTTGGACGGTTGTTCGACTGATCTGTAGCGGGCGAGCGATCGCCCGAGCGCTCAGCGTGCGGTTCGGATTCGCGGTTCACTTCGCGATTGCCACCTCCGCAGTCAACATCGACCCCGCAGGTTAACCCAACGCATTCTAACCGCCGTTCGCCAAAACAGGAGTCCGCATGGCAGAAGCTTGTAGGGGGCGTTTGCGGGAGGGGGCGGAATCCTACGCCAAGCTCGCCCAGATAGCCGGCGCGAGATCTTACTTGTTGCTGCCTTCTACGGTCGCGCCAGAAAGGCGACGGCTCAGTTCTATCCGGCGATGGCTACGCATTTTGAAGGTGT
>NZ_VYQA01000035.1:0-24797 GCF_008710165.1 Sphingobium limneticum
GCCTGGGCTACCGGCCACCGGCACCGGAAACGGCGACACCGCCATATCCGGCCTCCGGTTCCGCTTCGCTCCACCTCCGTCCGGATATGGCGGCGATGCGCTTAATGCACTAACAAACCAATCGGTCCACTCGGTGGGGGCAGACCATTTTGCCGTCGCGCGTGAAGCCTTTGGGATTTGCGCCGCGCCAGCCGTCGCTGTTGACCGAGTCATGCAGCGGCTCGGCGCCATCGCCAATGTAGTGACCAAGACGCACAACCGTATGCGCAATATTCTGTTCGAGGATGATGGCCTGCTTAGCATCGCCTTTTACCCGTGCTGCGCGCAACAGCCGCATTTCAGCGACCATCTGGCCATATTGTTCCATGGCGGCATAGGGCAAGGTGCCGGTCCAGCGGACATTCATGCGTGCAGCGGCCGCAGGGTCGCTATCCTTGATCCTCAGATGTTCGCGATATAGGGCGAGGATGAAGGCGTGGCGCGAACGTGGCAGGGGCTTTAGGAAATCGAACTGCTCTCGGAACCAGCCATGGTTGGGATCTTCCTCGATCTTGGCGAAGGGTTCGCTCGAGGACCGCCATTTATCAGGCAGGGTGGCGGAGGCAGTGATATAGTCCAGATAGTCGCGCAGAAAGACGGGGCCGTCCTGCGGCAAAGCCTCGATCGCGGCACGATCGATCACCGCATGGGCCAGATGTCCCCAGGCGAACGCCGGAGCAGCCGGCGACAACGCCATCGTACCGGCAAGGGCGGTGGCGAGTAGAATGTGGAACTTCATGGGATTCCTTTTGTAGCGATGTGCCATCTGTCGCCCAATGGCAGACCGACGGTCTGTCGGATCTTCAGGAGGGTGGCGGCTGGAACAGGGAAAGAGGCACGGCGCGACCCATCGCTTCATAACCGTTGTCGCCAGGGTGCAGCTTGTCCCCGGAATCGAAGGATTTTCTGATCGCAGGCGGACTTTCTCCGTCCCTCAGCGCCGCCTCGAAATCGATCACGGCGTCAAATCCGCCACCCTTGCGGATCCACTGATTTGCTTTTTGGCGCACCTGCTCCATATCCCGCGAGAGATATTTGGAGCCCCAACCCGGCGTCATCGTGCCCCCGATCACGCGGATGCCGCGCGCATGGGCCATATCTATAATCCGGCGATAGCCGGCGATCAGATCGGCGGCACCCACCGCCGGTTCGCCGGGCGTGCTACTGCGCCAGATGTCGTTGATCCCTTCTAACAGGATCAGATGGGTGACGCCAGGCACAGAGGCGATATCCCGGTCGAAGCGATCGACCGCCGCAGTTCCGCGCCCATCACGCAGCAGGCGATTGCCGCTGATCCCCATATTGACGACGCCGCAATGTGCGCCCCTCTTTTCGGCAAGCCTGCGCGCCAGCACGCCTGGCCAGCCGCGCCAGCCCGTCCTTGTGCCTCGGGCGCCTTCCGTGATCGAGTCCCCCATGGTGACGATTGTGCAGGGCGCCGATGGATTGCGTACGATCATATGGGTGATGACGGGGCGCAGTTTGCGCGGTTCCAGACCCGCGCCGTCCGCAGGCATCGCGGCTTCGCTGAACGCGACGGGGAAACCGGCATTGCCGCCGACCGTCGTGCTGGGCGCGCTGGTGTCGATCGTCAGGATGAGGTCGTCGCCTGTCTGAACGCCGTAATCGACCACATGGCTGGCCCGGCTTATCCCTGCTGGCAGATGGGTGTTGGAACCCGCGTCGAAAAGGACCGGACGTTCAGTCGCCGCATCGAGCCCGAAACCCTCCTCTGTGGCCGCATGTGCAACCGTCACGCGAACGATTTCCAACGGGATAGCACCGTCCGGATTGGTGAAAACAAAGCGAAGGCCGTCGCCTGACTGGCTGGAACGCAAGCGATAGCGGTAAGTGCCGGCAGGCAAAATATCGCGTACCGTCTTGGTCGCGGGCGAGGTGGCGTAGCCCCAGGCACCGCCCCATGGCCCGCTATTGGCAGGCGCTGGAGCGGTCGAAGCCGGACCGCTCGCCGCGATCGCGACGAGGACAGGCGCCAAAAATATATGCCTCATTATGCCGGGCTCTCAGAATTTGAAGCGCATGGCAGCCGAATAGGTCCGCCCTTCAAAATAGACGCGGTCATGGAAATCTTCCGATCCCCAATAGGCCCGCTGCGGCCGGTTGGTCAGGTTGGTTCCGTCGATCGTCAGCGACAGGTTGCGGCTGAAATTATAGGTTGCAGAAGCCGCCAACCGTTCGATCGGATACCAGTTCAGATTTTTGGTTGGATCGGTCAGATTATAGGCAAGGGCGAATCGACCGCGCCAGCTATAGGCAATCTTTGCGCGAAACTTACCGTCATCGTAGAAAAGTGCGAGATTATAGGCATGCTTGGATATGCCAGCGGTTTGGCCCGTGAAGGCCGCCGTCGCGTCCGTGGCAGGCAGTTCCTGCTTGGAGTCCGTAAAGCTATAGTTGGCCGAGGCACCGAAATTGCGCAGCATGCCCGGCGCGAAGTCGAAGAAGGTGCTGACGCTGGCTTCGATGCCCTTGATCGTGCCGTCGCCGGCGTTGATCGGTCGGGTCACATCGACGATGCCCAGCGCACCGGGAATGCTGTCATCCTTCTCGATCGTGTTGACGATGTAGTTTTTCACGTCGCGCTGGAATAGGGCGATGCTTGCGGCGCCGGCCCGACCATAATAATATTCCAGCGACGCGTCCCAATTGGTCGAACGGATCGGCAGAAGGTTCGGATTGCCGGTCGTCACCCGACCTGTATAGGCGCCAGATCCAGCGAGAACCTGCGAGAAGGTCTGGCTGGGGTTGAGTTGTGAAAAGTCGGGGCGGCTGAAGGTCTTTGTCCAGGCGAGGCGCAGTTGAAGCGCGGAACTGAAATGCGCCACCGCGCTGAAGCTGGGATCAAAATCCAGATAATTCTGCCGAGCATGAACGGGTGTGTATGTGGTCACATTGCCGCCGGACGTCGGTGATCGGGAAACGGCATATTGCGTACCGTTTATGTCCAGCACCGTGTTGACGAGGCGCGCGCCAGCGACGCCGTCTATCGCCACGCCGCCAAGGTCGAAGCCATATTTGACCTGGCCATAGGCGGCATAGCTGGTTTCCTTGCCATTGAATGCCGATTGCGGCGCAAAGGCCGGTCGTCCGTCATCTGTGTAGAGCTTGGTGGCTTGCAGCGAGTCCACATAGGCGTTGAGGCTCTTCACATTGCTCATGCTGGCGAGCCAGTTTGCGTCGTAACCAACCCAGCCACCGGGAAGCATGGCATCATCCGCCGAGACGCCGCGCGTAAGACTGACGGGAGTGCTGCCGCCGGGGAAGGCGGACATGCGCAAGTTCAGCGCGTTGAGATTGGCAAGCCCGGTGCCTGTCTGAAAATCGGCGCTGCGCCGGGCATAGCGGACACCGGTCTTGACCGAACGGAAGAAACCGGTGCCGGTGTCGAGGTTGAGGTCAGTTCGCCATTGCAGGCCCTCGCCTTTCTGCCGCGTGCGTGTGTCGGAATAGGCCCGGACGTGAAACTGGTTGATGTCTGAGAGGTCGATGTTGCGATAGGTGTAGGACAGACCGCCATATTTGCTGTCGCTCTGGAACACCGCATCGATCACCGGCGCTTTGTTGAAAGAAAGCAGCATGAGTTGCTGATCGGTTTCGATTTTCGATGTCGTGTAGACGGCATTGGTCGTGAGCGTCGCGATGCCGGAGGTGAAATCCGCACCGAGTTCAACCTGCGTCGTGTCGAGCAATTGCCGGGTGTGATTGGAACGAGGCCCGGAATCCGCCGTCGCTGTAAAGGTCGCGCTCTTCACGATGCCAGTGCCAGGGACTAGCTCGACATTAGTGAGCGCTGTGGTCAGCGCCATGTTGGTCTGCAGGTCGGTGTCGGTATATTCATTGTCGTCGGTAACGTTGGTGGCGCGAAGATGGAGGCCGAAATTATACGCCGGCCGCCATTGCACCTCCCCTGTGAACACGGGACGCTCATAGCTTCCCTTGGGATTTTTAAGCAGGATGCCAGTCGGGAATGTCTGGCCTGCCGCATTAGTCTGCGGTTGGAGGCTTTCGCGATAGGATTCATAATAGTCGCGCTTCAGATAGGAGGCATTGACCATGACGCCGATTTCGCCTGCGCCTGTATCCCAGTTGCCAGCGACAAGCAGGTCGGCGTTGTCGAAGGCCTTCTTCGCCTGGTCGTCATAGCTGCCCCGCAGCGTGGCGGCGACCGTCATCCCCTTCTTGAAGTCGAGCGGCTGGCGAAGCTGCACGTCCACCGCGCCGCCGATGCCGCCCTCGATCAGGTCCGGGGTCAGCGCCTTGTAGACTTCCATCGACCGGATTAGGCCGGCGGGATAGCTGTTGAGCAGCGTTCGGCGAGACGATCCGGTATAGGCTTCTTGGCCGTTGATCATCGTCACAACCTGGGAAATGCCGCGGATGGTGATCGACTGGCCCTCGCCGCGATTGCGGAAGATCTGGACGCCGGGCAGTCGGGCCAGTGCCTCGGTCGCGCTATTGTCGGGAAGCTGGCCGATATCCTCAGCCGCGATGCTGTCGACAATTGCGTCAGACTTGCGCTTGATCTCGCGGGCGATGTTCATGCTCGCGCGAAAGCCGGTGACGACTATCGCATCTTCAGGGTCGGCATGCTGGGCGGTCGGCCTGGCGGTTGGACGCGATTGCGTGGCACGGCGCAGGACGATCCGCGCGCCGTCGTCGGTTGCGATTTCCAGGCCGGTTCCGGCGATCAACTGTTTGAGGGCTGCGCGCGCATCCATCATGCCCTTTACCGACCGGCTGCGAACGGTTTCCAGCCCTTCACCGGGTGCGACGATTTGCAGCCGTGCCTGCTTGCCCAGCGTTGCGATCGCGGTCGGCAAGGGCTGTGCCGGGATGTCGAAAGCACGCTGCTGCGCATGGGCTGGTGTCGCGACGGCAACGGCCGCAGCAATGATGCTGCAGCCGGAAAAATATCTGGCGTTCATGAAAAATCTGTCCCCGCTGTTCGACCTTGAAGGCCGGGTTCGCAGACTAGATGCCGTCTGGATGCCGATCCTCCACTCAGACAGCAACTTTTTTGCAGATTATCTTGAGAGTGTGATTTTATCCACGGAAACCGCCACTTTGAGGCCTTGCGCCAAGGCGGCGGCGCGCGCGAAGCCTGCCGGATCGCTGGTGGAATAGACGCCGGCAACCTTCAAAGCTGAGACAGCTGGATCATCAATCATGATCTTCATGTCGGAATAGCGGGCAAACTCGCTGGCCGCATCCGCCAACGTCATGCCGGTCAGGTCCATTTCGCCGCGTTGCCACAATCCCATGCGATCGACATCGGCCATGGTCAGTCGCTCCTGCTTCATGGTTTGCCGTGCAAAGGACAGATGATCGCCCGCGATGAGACGGACCGGATTGTCAGCGCCATTATGGACCTCGACAATACCTTCGCGCACTGTGATCGATCCACGATCGTCATCGTCGAGACGTACCAGGAAGCTCGTGCCGACAACGCGTATCTGCACCGGGCCTGCATCGACGATGAAGGGACGAGCGGCATCCTTGGCGACGTCGAAATTGGCTTCGCCCGTGACCAAGCTGACCTGGCGAAGAGCATCCTTGAAGGCAACCTTGATTTCGGCACTGCTGTTAAGCGTTACTGCCGATCCATCGCGCAGCGCCGATCGCTGCACATTGCCCAAGGGCGCCGCATAGCTTTCTGCTCCCAGCCAATGCTTTAGCCCGATACCACCGACCAGCGCGGCCGCCATCGCACCCAGGCCGCCGCTGATCCACCCGCGCCGAGACACACCCAGCGGTTTGCTGCTATACGCCCGGTGCTCATCCAGAGCCCATAAGTCGGGGCTCTGTGCAGAGCGTTCTTCCTTGGGTGGATAGGGAACACCCAGTGCAGCCGCGCGGTCGAAATAGGCATTGGCTGCCATGGCCCGTGCGAATGCGCCCAAGTTACGGGCATCCTCACTCGTCCATGCGTCCAGTTCCGCTTCTTCGTCCCGTGAGATCAGCCCGGAATTGACGCGAAGGGCCCAGTGCGCTGCGCATTCATCGCGTGCGTTTGCTTCAGCCCTGGGCATCCCGGCGCTCTGTTTCAAAATCTCGCTCACCGTCCCTAGATGACCGATTGCGTCGATTTCCGCCACGCCCGAATGCATTTGTCAGGCTGGCGAGCGCCTTGACCATATGTTTCTCGACAGTGCTTTCCGCGATGCCTAGATCACGCGCCACATCCTTTTGAGAAAAGCCGCGCAATTTTCTCAGCACGAACACCTCTCGGCACCGGTCGGGTAACCGGTCGATGAACGCGGCAACCTGCTCCAATTCCTGCCGGTCAGAGAGCAGCCTTTCCTGATCGGGAGCAGGCTCAGGCACTTCCAGGATCTCGGCATGCGCTGGCGCATCGATCATCACCACGCGGGAGCGCCGTAGGGAGCGCAGCACGACTGACTTGGCGACCTCGAAAAAATAATTGCGTGGCGAAACAATGTGATCGATGCGCTCCAGCCCCGCGAGGATGGCGTAGCTTTCCTGAATGATATCATCGACATCCATGCCCCAGCCCGATGGGCGCCGAGCAAGCCATTGCCGCACAGCCGCTTCATGCGGGAATATATGACGGCCAAGCCAGGCCGCCCTGTGCTGAGGAAGCGTCATAGGGGCGGCCTAGTAAAGGCGTTGAATGACAGTTTAGATACATCGAGATGAGAGGTGCGGCTGGTTCGCCTTATCTTTCAGCCATATGCTTCACGATAAATCGAATAAGGCGATTTTGATGTTTGGAACCGCCATCGATGGTAGAGCGCGGAGCAGCATAAACCGGTCGACTGCTGCCAAAATTACGGACGGTCTGCATTTGGGTAGCGGAAATTGCCCCGCCGAACGGCTTAGATGGGTCGAGAGCTTTGATGATGGAAAAGGAACTGTCCGCAGCTAGGAATGAAAAAAGGGTGGCTGAGCGTTTCATAAGGGTCGGTTTCGCCAATGCGCCAAGCCGTTTCGTGGGGCGAAGCTGTCATTCCCGCTGCTTCGCTCGCTCAAACATGGGAGGCCGAAAGTCGAGGCGAGGACCCCCATGCTGCCGAGTTAAATCAATGTCCCATGACTGCCATGTCTCCCGTGCGGCTCCCTGCGGGAAAGCCGTGCGCACGCGATGACCATGCCACCGTGAAGCCAACGCATATCAACGCGAGCATGGCCCAGGGAAATGCTGCAACACCCCAAGTCTCAAGCATAAAACCGCCAGCAAGGCCGCCCGCTGCGATCGCACCGTTCCAGGCAACGACATTCATCGACAGAGCCGTGTCCGCGCTGTCGCCGGCAGCATCTGCAAGGGCGGTCTGGAGCAAAGTTGCCGCGCCGCCAAAAGTTAGCCCCCAGATCGCAGTGCAGGCGTAGATGACGATAACGGACCTAGCGCCCAGCACAAGCGTCACAGTAACCAGTGCGAACAGGGCAAGACTGGCCAGCACGGTCGAACGCAGAAAATGGTCTATCAACTTCCCAGTCAGCCATATTCCGACCAAGGCTGTCATGCCAAATGTGAGCAGGACGAGGTCCACACGGTCTGCCAGACCAGCAGGCGTCACGAACGGCGCCACATAGGTATAAAGGATGTTGTGCGCGAGCATCCAGCTGACGACTACCCCTAGGACGGGACGGACCCCCGGTGTCGTGAGAACGCGGTAAAGCGGCATTCGCGCACTGCGGGCCTGACCGGGATAATCGGGAACCTTCGCCAGCACCCACAGGATCAGCACGATCGTGAGCAGTGACATGACACCAAAAGCAGAACGCCATCCGACTGCGGCACCCAGCCAGGTTCCGAAGGGAACACCGAGTGACAAGGCTACAGGCGTTCCAACCATGGCAATCGCCATCGCTCTGCCCTGTTGTTCGGGTGCGACCATCCGGCGCGCATATCCTGCCAGCAGGCTCCAGGCCAGGCCCGCCGACATGCCGGCCAGGAAGCGGGCTGTCATCGTGAGCATAATGTTATGTGAAAGTGCAGTGATCGAGTTGAAGACGAGGAAACCGGCAATCGTCGGCAACAACACGGTGCGCCGACGCCACGCCTGCGTCGCGATGCTGAGAGGAATGGCAGCGATCAGCGAACCGATTGCATAAGCCGTAACAGTTTGGCCCGCGAGCGCTGATGAAATGTCCATGCTCGAGGAAATTTGCGGCAGCAGTCCGGCCGGCAGGGTTTCAGTGGCGATGCAGATGAAGCCAGTCATCGCTAGCGCTAGAAGTGCGGAAACTGGCATGGGACCGCTTTGCCGGTTGCATTCTTCGTTCGGCATGGAAACCTTCACATTTATGGATTGATCGATCCACAAATACGCGGGTGACAGTCGGATGGCAATGATTTATAGAATGATTGATCCATAAATGAGGATGGCATGCCACGCACAGGACGCCCGCGCACTTTTGACCGAGACGCCGCCATCGATGCGGCGATGATGCTCTTCTGGGCCCAAGGTTATGAGCCGACATCCTTGTCGCAGCTCAGGTCCAGCATGGGCGGGCTATCGTCGGCCAGCTTCTACGCGGCTTTCACGTCCAAGGAGACGCTGTTCCAAGACGTCGTGGACCGTTACATCGGATCCTATGGTCAGGTGACCGCCAGTCTCAAGGACGATACGCTTGCTCCGCGCAATGCGATCGAGACGGCATTGCGCAAATCGGCCGCTATGCAAACGGCGCAATCGCATCCCTCAGGCTGCTTGATCATGCTTGGCGCCAGCAACTGCTCGCCAGAAAATCGGCAGGTGGAAGCGATCCTGGTGCAGGAGCGTCAACGTAACCGCCAAGGGATCGAACGGCATGTTGAGAGAGCAAAAACTGACGGAGCGTTTTCACCAGCTACTGACACTGTCGCAATGGCACGGATGTTTAGCACCTTCCTGAGCGGTATATCAGTGGAGGCCAGAGACGGCGTCCCTTTATCGCAGATCGACGCAGCGATTACGTCGTTAATGCGGATTTGGGATCAAGCTGCAGTCTGACGCTGGTTTGGACTGACGGCATTCGGCCGAGTTCGCTCAGATCGACCGTGAAGGCCCTACAGAATACCTCGACCTTTAGCGCTGACCTAACCCGTCAGCTTACATCGCATTTGGCCGGAAGGTTCGCTGTGAAATGCCGACAGTGCCATAATCTCTTGGTCGCCGACGGCGACAGAACGGGTAGGAGGTTCCGTGAGCGCCGCGGCCCGTGCTTTCCGCATTGACGCAGTGCAGCATCGAACTTAACAGCGCGCACTTCCCCAAGCTAAGCCTTTTCAGGCGCAGCCTTGCTCCGCGCTGGAGGCGCCCTGTGACCATGACCACGACTTTCGCCGATCTCGATCTTGCCCCGCTTTTGCTGCAGGCGCTCACGGAGGAAGGCTATGTCAGCCCCACGCCGATCCAGGCCCAGTCCATCCCGCTGCTGTTGCAGGGACGCGACATGCTGGGCATGGCGCAGACCGGCACGGGTAAAACTGCGGCTTTCGCGCTGCCGCTGTTGCATCGCCTTGCCGCTGATCCCCGCCCGGCACCCAGGGGCGGTGCCCGCGTTCTGGTTCTGGCGCCGACGCGCGAACTGGTGTCCCAGATCGCCGCTGGCTTCGAGAGCTTCGGGCGCCATCTGAAGCCCAGCGTCACGACGATCTTCGGCGGTGTCAGTCAGCTCCATCAGGTCAACGCGCTCAAGGCCGGCGTGGACATCATCGTGGCGGCGCCGGGTCGTTTGCTGGATCTGGTAGAGCAGGGCCTTTGCGACTTGTCCGCGCTTGAGGCGCTGGTGCTCGACGAGGCTGACCAGATGCTGGACATGGGCTTTGCCAAGCCGATCGAACGCATCGTCGCAAAGCTGCCCAGGGATCGGCACACATTGCTGTTTTCCGCCACGATGCCCAAGTCCATCACGGCGCTGGCCGATAGCCTGCTGACCGATCCGGTCAATGTCGAAATCGCCCCGCCGTCCACCACCGTGGACCGGATCGACCAGTCAGTGATGTTCCTTGATGCAAGCAACAAGAAAGCCGCGTTGCTTGATCTGTTGCGCACGCCGGACATGGGTCAGGCGGTCGTTTTCACATTGCAGAAAAACATCGCCAACGAAGTCTGCACCTTCATCAGCGAGGCTGGCATCACCGCCGAAGCGTTGCACGGAAACAAGTCCCAAGGTCAGCGGGAGCGCGCGCTTGACGCCTTTCGTGCGGGGGACGTGCAGGTCCTTGTCGCGACGGATATCGCGGCGCGCGGCATCGATGTCGATACCGTGACGCATGTGTTCAATCACGATCTGCCGAGCCTCCCGGAAGCCTATGTCCACCGCATCGGCCGGACAGGTCGTGCCGGACGCAGCGGAATTGCAGTCACCTTATGCGATGCCGAGCAGCGCGCCTGGCTGCATGATGTGGAGCGCACGATCGGACGTACGCTGCCGGTGAAGGACGATCATCACTGGCATTGCGAAGCGGCACGGCACTCTACCAAGCGCGCGCCTGTGCTGGGCGGCGGTCCGGCCAAACAGATTAAACAGCCTAAAGAGCGCGTCCGCAAAGTCTGGACCGAAGAAGAAAAGCGTGCCGCGCGAGAGGCCGCAAAGGTCGCCTAAATAAGCGACCGCCGGTCGTCGATGATGAGGGGCGGAGCCATTACGACAAGCAAGCTCCCGTTTTTCGCGGGTCGGAGCAGATGAGAGAGCAATATTCGATGACTGGGATTGGTCGCCGCGGAATGCTTTTTCGCTACAAGGCGTCCGAAATGCACCCTTCCTAGATTAAGGCACCCGATCTGTCGGTCTGCAGTCGACAGAGACAAATCGGCGGCTGAGTGCCCGAAAAGGGTCGGACTGTCCAAAGCCCAAATCGCGATACCCGCTTTCTTTGCGCAAAGGCGACACTTTCTAGTGGATGAAAGGTCCACCCGCGATGCTCCAGCCGGAAGCAACCGGGGCAGGCGTGGAGGTGACGAAATGTCTGAAGCCCCTGGATGACGGTCACGTAGGCGACCGTGTAAGCGAACAGGCCGTAACATGAGTGAACTCTGAGCAATCCTCGACAAGGACGATGTGCAGGCCGACCCGTCAACCCTTGCGGGGAAGGTTGATATGGTCGGGCAAGTTTGAGCGACGTTGGAACCCGTCTGCTGCACTGGGGTAGGCGCACGTCCCAGCTTGGTATCTGCACTCAGACCCGCGATCCACTGGGCGATGATGTAAAGGCTGTTGAATGGCCCCACTTTCCCTGCAAACTGGGCCACGAAATGGCCGGGCATTTATGCTTCAGGGATGATGAGCGGCGTCCAGCCTGCGCGGCGAGCGCTGGCGTCGACGGCGGTGGCGATGAATGCCATGGACCGGACGCCATCGTCTATGCCGGGCAGCAACGGGGCAGGTTCGCCGCGCAGCATCCGGGCGAAATCGCTGTAGAGGTTGGCGAAGGCTTCCAGATAGCCTTCCGGGTGGCCACCGGGCATGCGCGTCGCGGCGCACGCATCGGGGCCAAGCGCGGCGTCGCCCGCCTGAATAATCTCCGTGCGCCCGTCGCCATGATGCAGCGTCAGCACGTTGGGCGATTCCTGCCGCCAGTCGATGCCGCCATGTTCGCCATAGATGCGAATGCGTAGGCCATTGCGTTCGCCAACCGAAATCTGCGATGCCATCAGCACGCCGCGCGCGCCGGTGTCGAACCGCAACAATATGGTGCAGTCATCGTCCAGTGCGCGCCCCGGCACCACAGCGGCCAGATCCGCCAGCAATGCCGTGACGGTCAGGCCGGTGACGAACTCCGCCAGATGAAAGGCGTGGACGCCGATGTCGCCGATGCATCCGCCCAAGCCCGAACGTGCCGGATCGACCCGCCATTCGGCCTGCTTGCCGCTCGCTTCGCCTGCCAGCCAGCCCTGCGGATATTCCACCACGACCTTGCGAACCTTGCCAATTTCCCCGGCGGTGATGCGCGCTCGCGCTTCGCGCACCAGCGGATAACCGGAATAGGTATAGGTCAGCGCATAGGGCGTGCCCGACGCCGCGCAGCTCCAATGCTTCGTCCAGCGTGGCGGTGGCGGGCTTGTCGCTCATCACCGGCACGCGGACGTTCAGCGCGGCGATGGCGGCAGGCAGGTGCATGTGATTGGGCGTGACGATGGACAGGAAATCGATGCCGTCGTCCCGCCGCGTCTCGTTCGCCAGCATGGCGTTCAGGTCGGGATAGGCACGGGCTGCATCGATGCGATATTGCGCGCCCGCCTCGCGCGAACGTTCGGCACTGCTGCTGAACGCGCCTGCAACCAATACGATATGCCCGTCCAGTTCCGCTGCGATCCGATGGACCGGACCGATAAAAGCGCTGGGCCCGCCACCAACCATGCCCATACGGATTTTTGCACGGATTCCTGCCACGTCTCTCCTCCTTATTGTCGTTCAGATTGCGGCGATGACGCGTTGGTCGATATTCCCAAACGGCGATCCGTCCCGTCCCAGCGCCGCCATTCGCACCCTGTCGCCAAAATGGAGAAAGGGCGTTTCCGGCTTCCCGCCCGCAATCATCTCGATCGCTCTGCGTTCGGATATGCAAGATGATCCGACGCTGGCATAGTCGGTGTTGGACACGGTGCCGGAACCGATGATGGTGCCAGCGACCAGATCGCGGGTCCGTGCGGCGTGTGCGATGAGGTCATCGAAGCCGAATGCCATTTCGCGGCCATGGGGATGGCCGAACCATTGACCGTTGACCTGCACTTCCAGCGACAGGTGAACTCGACCTTCGGCCCACGCATCCCCCAGTTCGTCGGGAGTCTTTCCAAAATTATGAAAGTCATGTTTGATAGGCGCTGGGAACTCAGGAAAGGGCAGCCATCGGGCGGTCATGCCCGGAACCTGCCATTCTCCTTACAGCCGGCTTCAGTCGTAACGCCAAGCCGTGGGGACAAGCGCTGAACTTCGGCATATGGCAAGAGCTGCCTCTCAGCCTGTCGCATGGGAATGGCGGGTTTGTAGCAATTTTCATCGTCAGGTCGGAGGGGCCTCCGCTGTTAGATTCGACAACTCCAGAAGCGGGGGGTGGAGACTTAAATATCAGATGTCTTCGCTGGCGAATTGCGGCATCGTCCGACGCGCGCTCCCGCAACCAAACATAATCTCACTCAGTAACGCCAATATCCCACAAGCAAACCCGCCGGGAAGCGAGGTTTTTTATGGAATATGCCTTCGCGCGAAAATGAGCTTCAACTCGCGTCACGGAACGCTCCATAGGACCGCCATCATCGCGGGTTGCCGAGAAAACGCCCTCACGGCATGTTTCTATAGTCTGTTCACCGGATCCCGCTTGGTCCCCTGACTTTTGCAGAAAGTGGAGGTTCCACCGGACCGGCTGCCTGTTTCATCTTCCAGAGAGGCCTTCGGGCCCTAACAGATCGCTCCAAATCGCAAGGGCGACCGTGACTCAGGGATTTAATTGATGGAACAGCTTCTTCGTGCGCGTCGGCAGTCGATCCTGGCAGGAACGGCGCTCATTGCTCTGGCCCTTCCGGCCGCTCCGGCACTGGCGCAATCCGCGGCACAGCCCGAACAGACCAACGCCGAAACCGGCTCCAATGCGTCCGCGCAAGGCGAGATAGTCGTAACCGGTTCGCGCATCGATCGCCCCGGATATGAATCGCCGACGCCTCTGCTGCACATGACGCAGGCAGACCTTGATGTCGTCAGCCGGACCAACATCGGTGCGGCGCTCGCCGACCTGCCGCAGTTCAAGGCATCGCAGTCGCCGCAAACGTCGGGCACCAACGCACAGGCCGGCCGCTTCCCGATCAACATCCGCGGGCTTGGTGAAACCCGCTCGCTCGTCCTCGTCGACGGCCGCCGTCTTGTCAGCGACAACGACCTCAACACCGTACCATCCATCATGATCAAAAGCGTGGACATCGTCACCGGTGGCGCCTCGGCCGCCTGGGGCTCCGACGCGGTCGCCGGTGTCGTCAACATGCTCATCGACAGCGACTATGACGGCGTTCGCCTTGGTGCCGAAGGCGGCATCTCTTCGCGTGGGGACGCGGGTCAGGTCAAGTTCGAGGGCAAATATGGCACGGCCTTTGCTGACGGCCGTGGCCATTTCGTGATCGGCGGCGAGTATGTCAACAATGACGGCATCCTGAAAAAGACCGACCGCAAGAACACCGGCCGTTTCGCCACCGTCAACAACACATTGACGCCCGATGTTGGGCTCGCCACCCGTCTGATCGGCGGATATATCATTTCGGGCGCTCTGCGGGGTTATGGCTTCAACCCGGACGGCACCCTGCGCGTGCCCGACATCGGCACCGTCGTCGGTACCAACATGATCGGTGGAGAAGGCCCGTCCGATGACGAGCGCAGCCCGCTGATCACGCCGCAAAAACGCTATACGGTCATGGCCAAGGCGTCCTACGAGCTGACCGACACGCTCAAGCTGAGCGCTGATCTGCGTTATTCGCGCTATTATAACAGCTACACCTGGTTCGGCGACAATACGGGCAGCGTCACCATCCGGTCCGACAATGCGTTTTTGAATGATAACATCAAGCAGGCCCTGGCCGCAGCCAGACAGACCAGCTTCACCATGGCCCGCTACAATGCGGATCTGTCGTACAGCACCATCAATCTGGACCGTCGCAGCATCCAGGGAACGATTGCTCTGGACGGCAGCTTTGACGACGGGCGCTGGCGCTACGGGGCTTATTACAGCCACGGCCAATATCGCAACAAGATCAATACGCCGGGCTTTTTGATCGCACAGAATTTCGCCAATGCGGTGGATGCGGTTATCAGTCCGACCACGGGTCAGGCCGTATGTCGGTCGGGCGCTGCGGGCTGCGTACCGCTCAACCTGTTCGGGGAAGGTGCGCCTTCGCAGGCGGCGATCGACTATGTCACGGGCACGCCGCGCCTCAATGGCCTGAACAAGATCGACACTTATGGCGTGTCGCTGCGCGGCGAGCCAATCGACTTGCCCGCTGGTCCTGTATCGATCGCCATCGGTGCAGAAGGACGCAATCTGTCCACCGCCAACACGGTCGGTGCGCTCGATGCCGCCAAGGCGTTCAGCACATTCTACTTCAGTTCCCTGCGCGGCAAATATGACGTCAAGGAAGCCTTTGCCGAAATCGTCGTGCCGGTCGTCAGGGACGTGCCGATGCTGCGCAAGCTGGAGTTGAACGGCGCTGCACGGGCGTCGGATTACAGCACCAGCGGCACCAGCTGGTCGTGGAAGCTGGGCGCCACCAACGAGTTCCTGCCGGACGTGATCGGCCGTGTTGCCCGTTCGCGCGACATTCGCGCACCCAATGTGAGCGAGCTCTATTCGAACCAGACCGTCAGCTATGTCGGCGTGGTTGACCCCCTTTACAGCAGCGAGGGCAGCCGCAGCGTGCTCGTCTATGGTGGCGGCAATGCTTCACTCAGGCCGGAAAAGGCCGACACCTGGACCGTAGGCATCACGACGGCTCCGATGCGTGGCCTGACCGCGTCGATCGACTATTTCAACATCTCGATCAAGGATGTCATCACCAGCATTAGCGCGCAGGTTCTGGTCGATCGTTGCAATACGGGCAATGCCAGCCTGTGCAATTACATCACCCGCGGCACGGACGGGCGGATCGCCAGCGTCGCGTCATCGTCGGTCAATCTGTCGGAATTCAAGACTGACGGCGTCGACGCGGAACTGGCCTATACGATGCCGGTCAACAATGATGCCAACGGCAAACTCACTTTCCGCCTGCTTGGAACCTGGGTGAACCACTTCACCACCGATGACGGCATCAGCAAGGTCGAATATGTGAAATCGCAGGGCTATGCCTTCGTCAACGGCGTGCCGCGCATTCGCGCCAATGCCTCGGTTGGCTATGTCAGTGACGGGTTCAGCGGCCTTGTTCGGGCACGCTATCTCTCGTCGGGGTATTGGAACCGCACCAGTAAGGCGCTGACGAACAATCATATTCCGGCCTATACCTATGTCGACCTGCAACTGAGCCAGAAGATTCCGTTCGGCGAGGGCAAGCATTTCGAACTGTACGGCAATGTGTCGAACCTGTTCGACAAGGAACCGCCGCTCTATTCGACCTTCTCGCCCTATTATGACGTGATCGGTCGCTACATGACGGTGGGCGCGCGCCTGGAATTCTGAAGACGCCTTGTCAGGCATCAAAAAAGGCGGCGGGTGCGAACCCGCCGCCTTTTTCTTTGCCATTCCATGTCGACAGGACGGGCGTTTCTTTCCGCTTAATTGGTAAAGCGGCGCATCCATTCCACCAATGTCGCATCGGGGTGTGAGGACAGGATATCGGCCAGAACCTCCGGCCGTTCGTCCTGCCCGAGTTTGAATATGCCAGCGCACGAACGGACCTCCGCCCGAAAGCCGATGATCGCCCCCGCCAAACGGGAATAGCGAGCGCCCAACGCCTCCTTGCGCCATGGTGCGATGCGGTCACGCTCCATATGGTTGATCAGCATGTCGAGGGCAGGCTCTGTCAGCGCATCGTCGAAATGAAGGTCGGCCGCTATCTTCAGTTGGACATAGTTCCAGGTCGGCGCCCAATCGCGCAGACCCGCATGTTCGGGCGAGACATAGCCTTGGGGGCCGGTGAACAGGATGTGCGCACGACAATCTGTCTGAAGCGCGTCATGCAGCGGATTATGGCGCGCCATATGTCCGATCAGAGCGATCAGGCGTCCATCCCGGTCATATTCGCCGAGAAGGGGGAGCAGCGATGCCGCGGGCTGCTCTACGCTAGCGCAGGTCTGGACCCAGGCGAGCGGATATTGCCCAATCAGGAAACGGACGTCCTGCGGACCATAAGCGGAAAATGCTTCGATCAATGTGCTGCTTCCCCATCTATGCAGCGGATCGACACCGCCCGAAAATATGCAATGGAGCCGTGCCTGGCCCACCTCAAGGGCCAGTATATCGAAATCAGCGGGTCCAGCTTTGGATTGCCTATCGGCCCATGAGCAATTAGGGCGGACATCATTCACAACGAATGGAACAGTCAGGCCGGGACCACAGGATCATGCTTCGCCCCCTGCACGTCATGCTTGGTGACAGGATCGATCCTGCACTGCCGACCCCGATCTATATTCAGGTCATTGCGGCCATAATCCGGGACATCGAGCGGGGTAGGCTGGCGCCGGGCACCTATCTCCCGGGCAGCCGGCAACTGGCGACCGAACTCAACCTCAATCGCAAGACGATCGTATTCGCCTATGAGGAACTGATCGCACAGGGTTGGCTGGAATCCTCAGGCACGCGCGGCACGATGGTCGCCACGACCTTTCCCGATCCCGTCCGTGGGAAGCGCGCGGATCCGCTGGAATTCAAGTCTGCCCAAAAGCCCAATCCGCAATATAGGATATTGCCGACGCCCGCCCGACCGCTGGCACTGCCGGGCGGACCGGGTATAAAATTGGATGAAGGCGCGCCCGACGGCCGCCTGTTTCCAAACGAAGCGCTCATGCAGGCCTATCGCAATGCCTTGCTGCGTCCGCCGGCTGACAGTCACCTGCAATATCGCGATCCCTTCGGCACGTTACAGCTCCGCTCGGCAATCGCGGACATGCTGCGCCACCAGCGCGGCCTGACGATCGGGCCGGAAGAAATCTGCGTCACACGCGGTAGCCAGAACGGCCTCTTTCTGACGGCTCAGGCCCTGATCCGTCCCGGTGATGCCGTGATCGTCGAAGAGTTGACGTACGAGCCGGCGCTCGCAGCCTTCCGCATGATGGGCGCCAAGCTCGTGTCCGTGCCTTTCGACGGACCGGCGATCGACATCGACGCGGTGGAGAAGGCGTGTCGCAAGCATAAGGTGCGCGCGATTTTCCTGACCCCCCATCACCAGTTCCCGACCACCAGCGTATTGCGCCCCGAACGTCGGTTGGCGCTCCTCAATCTCGCCAAGCAGTTCGGCTTTGCGATCATCGAGGATGATTATGACCATGAATTTCATTTCGCATCTCAGCCGCTCTTGCCCATGGCGGCCTTTGCGCCAGACCATGTCATCTATCTCGGCTCCTTGTCGAAGCTGATCGTACCAGCCTTGCGCGTCGGCTACGTCGTTGCGCCCGAGCCGATGATCCGCGCGCTGGGACATTATGTGTCCCTGACAGATGGCATGGGGAACACAGTCACCGAAGATGCCGTCGCCGATCTCATCACCAGCGGCGCGCTGAGACGCCATGCGCGCAAGGTGCGCAAGATTTATGGCGAACGTCGCGAGCGTTTTGCCGAAAGGCTGCGCCAAAGCTTTGGAGATCGGATAGCGTTTGAAACGCCCAATGGCGGGCTGGCTTTCTGGCTGCGCTTCCCCGGCATCGATCTTCTCGCGCTCGAAACCGAGGCTAAGGCGCTGGGCCTGCGCTTCGCGTCGTCCGAATCCTTCATGGTGCACCCGCAGGCCGAGCGCGGCCTGCGCATCGGCTTTGCCAGCCTCAACGATATCGAGGCGGAACGGGCGATCCAGACATTGGCGAAAGCGTTGGATCGGATAGGATAGGTCAATATTCGAAGGAGGCGGCGCTGCCCTGCGCTTCCTCGAACGCAGCAGCACGCGCTCTCGCCACGGCGACCTCCCGCTGCGACATGCCTTCGAACCATTGCGCGGCATGCGGCTTGCGGCGCGGCCACTGTTCATCGAGCGTAGCGGCATCATAAAGACGCCCATTCTGCATCACAAAGCTGAGCGATCGCGTATTGCAAATGTCAGCCAGCGGATCGCGATCAAGGATCAGCAGGTCGGCCAGCTTGCCGGGTTCGATCGAGCCGAGGTCGAGCGCGCGCCCGATCACTTCGGCGGAGCCTATCGTCGCGGCGTGCAGGATCTGCATCGGGCTGCCCCCGCCAGAGGCCATCGCTTCCAGTTCCCAATGATAGGACAGTCCCTGAACGACGCCATGTGCGCCGACACCAAGCAATCCGCCAGCATGGCCGATATCGCTTGCCTGCTTGGCAAACATCGAGAAGCCTTGTCCGTCAGCGCGATTCCATTGCGCGGAATCGCGCTTCGCCGCGAAAGCGAATTCGGGAACGAAGCGGTTCAACTTGGCATCGAAATCCTGCTGGTGGCCCGCCGTCATCATCCCCAGCGGCCCCGGCGCGCCGTATAGTACCAGCATAGTGGGTACAGTCGAGATTCTCGATCGCACGAGCATCTGCATCACATCGTCATGCACCGGTGCGATCGGCAGGCTATGTTCGTTGCCGGCATAGCCGTCGAGCATCTGGGTCAGGTCGAGCCGGTAATCGCTCGCGCCTTCGGTCGTGGGCATCAGTCCCAGCGCCTGCGCGCCTTCGATCAGGTGTCGCCGCGCGGCGCGGTCGCCGACCATATATTGTTTGATGTTCGGCGTGCGGTAATAATCCGAATAGCGTCGCAGCGTGGCAATGGCTTCCTCGCGACTATTCATCGGGCTGGTGCGGAACACGCCTTCACCCGTTGAAAAAGCGCGCTGGCCGATCATCAGGCCAGCGTCGATCATGTCGGCATAGCCGAACACATCGGGATCGAATGTCTGCACATCCAGACCGGCAGTAACACCATAGGCAAGGTTGGCGGAGAAATCCCAATGGCCGATGTCGAGGATGCGGCGGCGCGTTTCGAACCAATGGGCGTGGGCATCGACGAAGCCTGGCACGATGAATTTACCAGTGACATCGGATATCTCGGTACCCCGAGGAACCGGGAAGGCCCCGCGCGGGCCGATTGCGGCGATGCGGTTGTCGACGATCAGCAGGTCGGCGTCGTCGATGATCTCGTCCGCCTTCATCGTGGCCACCCGCGCCCCGCGCAGCAGCAATTTGCCCTTGGGCACGTCGCGGGGCAGCACCACGTCCATCTTCGCGCTGCGCGCGCGCCCTTCTATGATAGCGGGCGTGCTGTTTTCCGTAGCGCCCAATGCCAGTTGCCGCACCGTCGATCCAACCGACCAGAGCAAAGAGCGCATGTCCGGCGCCCAATCCATATAGTCCGCACCGATCGCGGTGATCCGCCGCGCGCCCGAAGCCGGGTCGCTGACCGTAACAGTCGGCGCAGCGCTTCCGTCTTTCGCCGCCGGGACCGGCACCAGATAGAGTTGCGAGGCATAGCGCACCAGCGCCGTCCTGCCGTCCGCGCTGAGTTGCGCATTTTTGACCGGTGCCGGCGCATCGAAATATTGGCTGTCGGGACGGGCTACCAGCTTGACCAGTTGCTTGACCGCGTTCTTGCCCTGCGTACCGGCATCGACGGCATGCGAGGAAATCCAGCCATCGGCATAATAACGCACGCGTGCAGGATCGGCATCGCGGCGCAGGTCCATCGCGGCGCCCACCTCTCCCAATATCAGGCTATCGCCGCCCTGTGCCGACAGCCGCACCAAAGTCGAGGGCATCGGCCCAAGGCTTTCGGCAGACCGATAGAGGCGGTCATGCTGGCTGGCCGAAAAGGCCACCACGGCCTTGTCGCCCGCCAGGAACAGCGGTTCCGAATAATAGGCGGGCTGCGTCGTGATCCGGCGCGGCGCGGTCTTGCCATCTACCGCCGCGATCCAGACATGGCCGCCCTCCTTCGCTGTCCAGGTGACATAGGTGACGAAGCGCCCATCGTCCGACCAGCTGGGTTGCCAGGCAGCGCCGGGGACGTCGAGGCGGCGCGGTCTGGCGCCCTTGCGGTTGTCGGCAAGGTAGAGCCGCCCGACGGCGCCGAAGATCACGCGCTTCCCATCAGGCGAAAGGCGCGGGGTCTGGATCACCCGAATGTGGACCGGCCCGGTATCGACACGATGCTGACGGCGCAGGTCCGGTCCCATTTCCTGTCGCACATGCGCTTCGAATGGGATGTCGGTCAGGTCGCCAGAGGCGATGTCCAGCCGCTTCAGTCCGCCACCAAGACCCAGATAAATGCTGCGATCATCGGCGGAAAAGACCATGCGCGGAAGCAGGTCGACATAATAGCCACCAGACTGGCCATCCGGGTCGATCGGGCCATGAAGCAGACGATCCGTTCCGTCCGACAGATCATGCAGGCGCAAGGCGGTCTTTCCGTCTTCCCGCGTGGCATAGGCAAGCCAGCGGCCATCATGCGACAAAAGCGGGCGCATGCCGCCGCCCGGCGTCGTCAGGACAGCGCTCTGCTTGCGGGTCGCCAGATCGAACCGCGCGATCGTCCAATGGGGTAACGGGCCGCTGGTCCATGTGGTCCCGGCCTTGATCGCGTAATAGAGGCTCTTGCCATCGGGGGCGACGACGACGCCCATCGCATTGCGTCGTTGAGGGTGAGGATCATCACCGTTCGGCTGCGCCTTTACCAGCACGTCGTGCGTACCGCTTTCGACATCGAACGACCATAGTTCGAAGGCCAGGACACCCCAGATCATGCGCGAGACATAGAGCGTCTTGCCATCGGGGGACCATGCCGGGGAACTATAGTGGGCAGCGCCGTTGGCTTCCTTCGACACGCGACGTGCATTGTCGCCATCGACGTCGGCGACCCAAAGCGCCTCGGCCCCGTCGCGATCGCTGACGAAGGCGATATGGCGACCATCGGGCGAGAAAACGGGCTGGGTATCGAACGCGGCGCCGGTCATGACCGGGCGGGCCTTGCCCCCTTGCGATGGCAGGGCGTAGATATCGCCGAGAAGATCGAACAGGATCGTGCCCCCGTCCGGCGACACATCCAGCGCAGGCCAGGTAACTTCCCGCGTATCATATTCGATCACGCGCCCGGTGAGCGGCGGCAACGGATTGGCCCAAGCCACCGAACTTGCCGATATGGACCAGCCTGCCAGGATTGCCGCATTCGCCAGCCACTTCTTCACGCCGTCACCCTTCGCGTCCCTTATCAACGCCTGTGTCATTGCCGGTATGCTGTCGCGGTGGAACATCCAGTTTCTGCCTGACCAAGGGACCACCGCCGGATTTGCCGGTCAGACCGTACTCAGCAACAGGCTCGTTTCGCTGTTGAGCACGCCTTCGATCATCCGCACCTGCCGGAGCACACGGTCGAATTCCGACAGGCTGGCGGCGTGGATATCGGCCACCAGATCCCAGTTTCCATTGGTAGTATGCAGCGTCCGAATCTCGACGATGCCTCTCAGCTTGCGGATGACCTCTGTCGTCGATTTGCCGGTAATCTCTATCATCATCACCGCACGAACCGAAAGATCGTCATAGTCGTCGCGCACCCGGATGGTGAAACCCAGCAGCGTGCCGGTGTCGACGAGCCGGTCCAGCCGGCTTTGCACCGTACCGCGCGCCACGCCGAGGGCATCGGCAAGCTTTGAAAGGGACGCGCGGCCATCGGCCCTGAGATGGCCGATGATGCGTCGATCGAGGTCGTCCGGAATGAACTTCGCGAAGCCGGTCATGAATGCGCTACATCTTGGGCAAATTGATCAATTTCACTATAAAAATTGTCTAATGTTGAGCGTATTGCAAGGCGAAGTTGCGATTTTGATCAACATATGCCGGCGGTAGGATTGCGGCGCACCCATTTCTCCCAAGGAATTTCCATGGCCCCAGCACCGTCCCCTTTGGCTTTCATCCCATTTGTCAGCGTCGAAAACATGATGCGCCTCGTTCACCATTTCGGGATCGAAACCATGTTGCGCGAACTGACCGACGCGATCGAGGCGGATTATCTGCGCTGGCATCTTTTTGAAAAGACGCCCCGGCTCGCTTCGCATTCGAAGGAGGGGGTGATCGAATTGATGCCCACTTCGGACGGCGAGGCTTTCGCGTTCAAATATGTGAACGGTCATCCCAGCAATATCGCCAAGGGCCTTCAGACCGTCGCTGCCTTCGGATTATTGGCGCGGGTGGACACGGGCTACCCCCTGCTGCTCGCCGAAATGACGCTGCTGACCGCGCTGCGTACTGCGGCCACATCCGCAATGGTGGCGCGTCGGCTGGCCCCGGCAGGATCGCGCGTGATGGCGATGATCGGTAATGGCGCACAGGCGGAATTCCAGGCGATCGCCATGAAAGCCATTGTCGGCATTGAGGAAGTACGCCTGTTCGACATCGACCAGGCGGCAACGCAAAAGGTCGCGCGCAATCTTGCGGGGTCGGGATTGCGGGTCGTGCCTTGCGACACGTCGGAAGATGCGATCGAGGGTGCCCACATCGTGACCACTTGCACCGCGGACAAGGTCTATGCCACGATCCTGTCCGATAACATGGTCGGCGCGGGTATTCACATCAACGCCATCGGTGGCGATTGCCCCGGCAAGACGGAGTTGCATAAAGACATACTCGGACGGGCCGCTACCTTCGTCGAATTCGAGCCGCAGACCCGTATCGAGGGTGAGATCCAGCAGATGGACGATTCCTATCCGGTCACCGAATTCTGGAAGGTGCTGAGCGGCGAGGCGCAGGGCCGTACCGATGCCCGGCAGATCACTCTGTTCGACAGCGTCGGCTTTGCCGTGGAGGATTTTTCCGCATTGCGCTATGTCCTTGGCAAGCTGGAAGGTACCGAATATTTCCAGCAGCTGGACATGGTTGCCGATCCTGACGATCCACGCGACCTGTTTGGCATGCTTCAGCGCGCTGCAGCCTGACGGGGGATTTGCGATCCGGCGCGGGCTGGTCCCGCGCCGTGATCCGATATTGGACCTTTACCGAGCAAATACCCCGGCCAAGAGAAGCGCAACATTCAATCATGAGGAATGACAGTGGGCGATAAGATCCTGGAACGCATGGCGATGAACCGTAGAACCATCCTCGCCGCCGCACCGGCTGCACTCGCCGCTGGAGCTAGCCCTGTCTTTGCTAAATCCGCCGCAAGGAAGGGGCCGAGCGATATCGTCCTCATGAACGCTACCGATCTTTCCGCCGCGATACGCCGTCGCGACCTGTCCAGCCGAGAGGTCATGACCGCCCATCTCGCGCATATCGACACGCTCAATCCGCGCTTCAATGCCATCGTGTCGCGGGTGGATAGCGAGATGTTGATGCGCCAGGCTGCGGCGATGGACGAGGATGCCGCCGCCGGCCGCTTCCATGGTACCTTGCACGGCTTCCCTCATGCGGTGAAGGATACCGCACCGGTCAAGGGCATTGCCAGTACCCAAGGCTCGCCGATCCTTCGCAACAATATCCCCAGCGCCGACAGCCTGGTCGTCGCACGCATGCGAAAGGCCGGCGCGGTCTTCATCGGCAAGAGCAATGTGCCCGAATTCGCGCTGGGTTCGCACAGCTTCAATCCGCTATTTGGTACGACGCATAATGCCTATGCCTATGGCAAGGCGGCAGGCGGCAGTACCGGCGGCGGCGCAGTGGCGCTCGCGCTGCGGATGGTGCCGGTGGCCGATGGCAGCGATTTTGGTGGCTCTTTGCGTAACCCTCCGGGCTGGAACAATGTCTTTGGCTTGCGTCCCTCGTTCGGCCGCGTGCCATCCGTGCCCAATAGCGACATGTTCTGGCAGAATTTTGCGACATCGGGGCCTCTGGGCCGGACCGTTGCCGACCTTGCCATGCTGTTGTCGGTTCAGGCGGGCGAAGATAGTCGTGCGCCTTTCTCGCTCGGTGATGATCCTGCCATCTTCGCCAAACCTCTCGACCGGGATTGGAAGGGCGGCAGCATCGGCTGGCTGGGCGATCTGAGCGGTGCTTTGCCAATGGAGGCCGGTATCATGGATACCTGCACTAACAGGCTGCGGAAAAAGGGTTGGCAGAGCCGGCCATTGGCCTCGCTTTCGCCGTTTTCTAGCCCAAGGCGTCAGTCATTCTGGGAGGTAACCTTCCAGAATCCGGTCGTTTTTGACCGGCCTCGGGCGCTATGAGGCGCAGGCCT
>NZ_VYQA01000036.1:0-21550 GCF_008710165.1 Sphingobium limneticum
ATACCCGGGCCGCCAGCGGTACCCATATCGCGCCTGATCTACTCGCCCACGTCTCGCCGTTGGGATGGGAACACATCAATCTAACCGGGGAATATCGCTGGCCCAAATCCTTAGCGTAGGATTCCGCCCCCTCCCGCAAACGCCCCCTGTGATGCTGGCGATGCGCGATGTGGGGCCGGAGGGGTTCGGGAAGAAAAACCGGGGCTGGAACAGCACCGAGCTGTTGAAGGACTGGCGCGAGGCGTGGAGCGCGCACGTCAACGAGCGCATGGCCGAGCTGGGGCTTGAAGGGCGGATCGACCATCGCTCCTATGAGGCGCAGGGGATCGCGCTGGAGCCGCAGCACAAGATCGGCCCGGCAGCATCGCGCAGACCGGAGCAGGGGCTTGAGGCCGAGCGGATCGAGGATCACGCGCGCATCGCCCGCGACAATGGCGAGAAGATCATCGCCAACCCGTCGATCGCGCTGGACGCGATCACCCGGCAGCAGGCGACGTTCACCACCCGCGACCTGGCCGTGTTCGCGTTCCGGCACAGCGACGGCAAGGAGCAGTTCGACCAGGTGATGACCGCGGTGCGCGCCAGCCCCGAGCTGGTCGCGTTGGGGAAGGACGGACGCGACCAGGAGCGGTTCACGTCGCGCGACATGATCGCGGTGGAGGCCCGGCTCGAGCGCAGCGCCGGCGCGCTGGCGGCGCGCGACGGTCACGGCATCGCCGATCGCCAGCGTGACGCCGCGATCGGCGCGGCCCAGGGCAGGGGGCTCGTCTTGTCGGCCGAGCAGCGCGACGCCCTCGACCATATCACCGGCCGCAAGGGGCTGGCGTCGGTCGTCGGCTACGCCGGCAGCGGCAAATCCGCGATGTTGGGCGTCGCGCGCGAGGCTTGGGAGCGGCAGGGCTACCAGGTGCGCGGTGCGGCCTTGTCGGGGATCGCGGCCGAGAACCTTGAGGGCGGGTCCGGCATCCAGTCCCGCACCCTCGCCAGCCTTGAGCACGCATGGGGGCAGGGGCGCGAGCAGCTAGGCCCGCGTGACGTGCTGGTGGTGGACGAGGCGGGCATGATCGGCTCGCGCCAGATGGAGCGGGTGTTGAGCCAGGCGCGTGACGCCGGGGCCAAGGTCGTGATGATCGGCGACCCCGAGCAGTTACAGGCGATCGAGGCGGGCGCGGCGTTCCGCAGCGTCACCGAGCGGCACGGCGCGGCCGAGATCACCGAGATTCGCCGGCAGCGCGAGGATTGGCAGCGCGACGCCACCCGCGCGCTGGCGACCGGGCGCACCGGCGAGGCGATCCACGCCTATGACGGCAAGGGCATGGTCCACGCGGCCGACACGCGCGAGCAGGCGCGGGGCGAGCTGGTCGATGGCTGGGATCGGCAGCGCCAGGCCGAACCGGGCAAATCCCGCATCATCCTCACCCACACCAACGCCGAGGTCCGCGAGCTGAACGAGGAAGCGCGCGGCCGACTTCGCGCGACCGGCGACCTTGGCGACGACGTGACGTTCAGCGCCGACCGGGGGACGCGCGCGTTCGCGCGCGGCGACCGCCTGATGTTCCTGCGGAACGAGCGGTCGCTAGGGGTGAAGAACGGCACGCTTGGCACGATCGAGCAGGTATCGGCCGAGGGGATGAAGGTTCGGCTCGACAGCGGCGCGCGGGTCGCGTTCGACGCAAAGGACTATGCCGCGGTCGATCACGGCTACGCCGCCACTTTCCATAAGGCGCAGGGCGTGACCGTCGATCACGCCCACGTCCTCGCCACCCCCGGCATGGACCGCCACAGCGCCTATGTCGGCATGTCGCGGCATCGTGATGACGTGCAGCTCCATTACGGGCGCGACGACTTCGCCGACCAGCGCCAGCTCGTCCGCGCCATGTCGCGCGACCGGGGCAAGGACATGGCCGGCGACTATGCGCGGCCCGAGCAGGACCAGGCCCGTGCGTTCGCCGATCGGCGCGAGATCCGGTTCCCGGAACTCGCGCGTCAGGTGGCGGAGAAGGTGCGCGACAAGGCCAGGGGCATGTTCGCCGGGTTCCGGCCGAAACCGACGTCGGAAAAAACGACGTCGCCGGAGCGCATCGCGGCCGATCGGCCGCTGGCGCCCTCGCAGGCCCGTGCGATCGAACGCTATGGGCGCGCCGCGGCCGATATAGGCCGGATGCGGGAGAAGGGGTTGCCGGTGCTGGCGCACCAGGAACAGGCGCTGGCGAAGGCGGGCGACGCGCTCGACCAGGTGCGACCGAATGGCGCGCGCGACCTCGCCAGCGCGATCGAGCGCGACCCCCAGCTCGCACGCGCCGCGGCCGAAGGGAACACGGGCGGCGCGGCGAAGGCGATGGAGGTAGAGCGCCAGGTCCGTATCGACCCGGAGAAGCGTGCGGGGCGCTTCGTGGAGCAGTGGCAGGACATGAAGGCGGCGCGGGCCAGTATGGAGCGCGCCGGCGACCGCGCGGGCGCGGAGAAGCTCGGCAAGCGCATGGAGAGCATCGCGGGCGGGTTGCATCGCGACCCGCAGCTCGAATCCGCCTTGAAGCGGCACGCGCCCGAGCTGGCGTTGAACATGGAGCGGGGCCGGTCGATCAGGCAGGAGCTGGCGCAGTCGGTCGGACAAGGCCGCGACCGCGATCGTGGCATGAGCCGGTAAGGGGGACGGGTGACGGACGAGGACGATCAGGGCGGAACCGACGCGGCCGAGGCGTTCGAGGCCATGCGTGGCGAGCTGGCGCTGTTGCGCCGCGCCGTGGAGGGTCTGGCGGCCGAGCGCGGCGCGATCGACGTTCCCGACTACACCGAGACGTTAGGGCGGATGCAGCAGGGCGTGGACGCCACGGCCGCCCGCGTCGCGCTCATCAACGACGTGATCGTGCGGAGTCCGGCGCTGGCGATGACGCCGGAGCAGATGGCGCAACGGATCGCCGCGGTGGGCAACGCCGCCCGGCGCGAGGATCAGGCGGCGCTCGCCAAGGCGGGCGAGGACAAGGCCCGCGTCATGGCCGAGCTTCGCGCCATCGCCGGGTCCGCATGGACACGCGCCGACCAGAGAAACCGGCAGCTATGGTTCGCCTTGGGCGGGGTAGCGGCCGGCATCCTCGCATGGGCGATCGTGCCGGGCCTCGTCGCGCGCGAGCTCGCGCCGGCGAGCTGGCGATGGCCCGAGCGCATGGCGGCGCGGACGCTTGACATGCCCCGTTGGGAGGCAGGTCAGCGGATGATGCAGAGCGCCGACGCCGCACAGTTCCGCGCGATCGTCGCGGCCGACAAGATCGTGACGGCCAATCGTGAAACGATCGAGGGTTGCAGCAAAGCGGCGAATCGGGCGCGTGCCACAGTGCGATGCACAATTAAGGTCGCCCCGTAGTGGCCGCGTATCTATTCCGCCAAGCAATTGACAATAGACAATCCGGCCCGGTCCTCACCGTGGCACGCTTGGGCGGGTCCAATTAGAGGTCGGCGCATGGCTTCACGATCAGGCAATCAATACTAAGCGTCGTTAACCATCTTCTAATGCTTACAGTGCGATCATACAGATGCGATAGAAGTCGCACCGGGGTGAATATGAGCAGCATCTCCATCAACGACGTTATGGCCCTGCGGAACGCCGTCCTCGACAAGAACGCGGCGCTTCGGAATATAGCGAGCAACCCGAATTCTGTCGCCGTTTCCGCGGCTGCGAGAGGAGCGGCTTTTGACGCAGCGATGAACACCGCGCTGGGAACGGTGGATAGCCCAAATTCCGTCTCAGGGGTGAGCGGAGCGGCGGGCGTGTCGCAGCCAGGACACGCGGAGCCAGGCGGCTTCGCCTCTACTTTTCAGACGCAGCTTCAAAAAATTAACGCGATCAATGCGCGCGCTGGTGCTTTGACGGTCGCCTACGAACGCGGGGACGAAACCGACATTGCGAAGGTAATGCTCGCGCGGCAGGAGTCCTCGATCGCATTCGAGGCAACGTTGCAAGTTCGTAATAAAGTGCTTTCGGCCTACAAGGACATCATGAGTATGCCGGTCTAGCGCAATCTGCCGAAAGCACATCGCCTTGTCGCTAATCCGGTGCTGCGAAAAACGTTCGCACGCCAGCCCCCGCCTGCGTCCGTCAGCTGCCCTTCGGTTTCCGAGCGCTGTTGTGCATGGACACGATCTTCCATCCTCCGTTCACCTTTTTCAGCACGCTTGTGGCGACGCCGAGTCTTTCGGCGGCCTCGCCGGTTCTTGGCTCGATTCGGTAACGGTAGGTCTCGGTCGCAAGGGCAACCGACCCTTCGAAGCGGACGTCGACCTTGTAGTCGGAGAAGCGGAACGATTTGAACTGCCGCAGCTCGGGACCAAGATGATGGGCGAGGTAGGTGGCGTAGGTTCCTTCAGGGCTTCCTGTCTCGAAGACCCGCGCGTCAATCGTAAACAGTTTTTCGGTTCCAGCGACGTCAAGCTTCTCGATCGCGTTTTTGTACCGTGAGAGCACAGCCTCCACGGCCCGTGTATCGGCATCGCGGGCGACCGGCTGAGCCCACGCCACAACAGGCACGGCGATCGACATGAGCATAATCGTTTTCACGCCGGTGTTCATTCATGATCTCCCAAATAGACTGTCCGGCTTTAGGCTATCACCGCTTGATGCGATATGGAGCAGCCGACTGACCGTCAGGTCGCGAAATGGTCGAGGCTACCGTGTACTAAATAGCCCTTAGCCAACTTTGGATGGCAAGCACGATGGTCACGGCTCACCATCAAACCGAGCATCCCCGCCGTTGTCACGTTATACCAAAAACTGAACAGATGCGGAACCTCGCGGTCCGGTATGCTGAATCAAGAAGCTCGACGGTCACCGGCCAGGGGCTTAGGTCTTGGTTCAGCGAATGGGGATCACACCGACAATATGGCCACGCAACCCGACCAAATTACTACCGGAGAGGATCACGGTGGCCTCGTTCGTCGTCTTATTGCCCGTTGGCGTGACGATCCTGGCGCAACCTACCGAAGCTGGTTTCTGTGGGACGAACGGTTGAAAAACTTCCGCTCGATCCGGCGTGGTATTGGCCAGGTCGTTGGTGAGATCGAGCGCGGCACGTTCGGCGTCGCCTACCGGGGATCGTCGCTCGAAACGGTCGTTCATTCCGTCGCCGAGCAGCGTCAAATTTTCAAAGGCGCTGACCATGCCTTTCTCTGGAAGCCGAAGCTCCGCATACCCGATATCTACGAAAACCCGGAGAACCAGCGGGCGTTCGGTCGCTTGCTCGACGCCTGTTCGTGTTGCGACACGGCCGAGGAAATTATTGGCCATATCCACACGATCGATCGCTTGAAGATCAAGGGGCTCGGGCCCGCGGTCGCCAACCTGCTCTATTTTCTTCACCCGACGCTGGTGCCGCCCTTCAACACCGCGATCGTCAAAGGCTACAACGCGCTGACCGGCTCGAAGGTGAAGCTCGGGAGCTGGGAGCATTTTCTGGCGATGCGGTCGGGTGTACTCGACTTGAACGATCGCCACCGCGACCTGCTATCGAACGACCTGGGTGCGATTGGCGGCTTGCTGTTCGACATCGGCTTCGATCGCTACCCGGCCCCTCCTCTCGATGTTAGCGGCGAGGCGCTGGCAAGTTGGGGACAACGGCTTGAGACGGCGCGCGAGGAGGCGCGCACGCTCAGCAAGGCGGCGCTACGCGAAGGCGAGAACGAGCGCACCCATACTGAAATCCAAGCATGGCTTCGCGATCTAGGACTCGCGCTCGGCTATGACGTGTGGATCGCATCGAACGACCGCAGCCGTGCCTTCAATGGATCGCCGTTGGGACATGGGTGCCTTGAGCACCTGCCCGCCTCCATCGCAACCTCGAAGGGGGCGGATTCCATCCGTCTAATCGACGTGCTGTGGCTTGAGCGCGGCGGCGATCACGTCGCGGCAGCGTTCGAGGTCGAGCATTCGACGTCGATCTACTCGGGCATTGTGCGCATGCTCGACTTGGCGCTGAGCGGCAGCGCCCTCCACGCGACCGCAGGGCTGTTTCTGGTCGCACCCGACGCCCGCGAGGCGGATGTCCGCGCGCAGTTACAGCGTCCCGCGTTCAGCCGCGTCGCCGATCTCGACATATCGTATCTTCCCTACGGCGAGCTGGAGAGAAACCGCGAGGCAATCGCCAGGTTCGGATCGGGGCTTAAAGCGATCAAAGCCATCTCCAGCAAGCTGGCTTGATCGAGAGAGGTAAGGGGTACGCGCGCGCGCCGCGTATTTTCAAATGGGCGGGGGCTCAGCTGGAGATGAATGATGCATCAGATCGATCCCGAGATGAAGGCGTGCATGGACGCCTGCCACGAATGCCATGTCACCTGCCTCCACATGGCGATGAACCATTGCCTTGAGGCGGGAGGCCGACATGCCGAGCCGCAGCACATGAAGATCATGGCCGATTGTGCGCAGATTTGCGCGGTCGCGATCGACTTCATGGCGCGGAAATCTGAGCATCACCGGCATATCTGCCGCGAGTGCGCCGAGATTTGCCGGGCGTGCGCGTCGAGCTGCGAAGGGCTGGACGGCATGGAGGATTGCGTCGCCGCGTGTCGCAAGTGCGCCGAGGCTTGCGACAAGATGGCCGCGTAAATGGCCCGAGGGCGGCGCTTTCCCCGCCGCCCTCCCGTTACATTGCGAGCCAAGGCGCGTGAGACGGTGCGATGCACGGTCAGGGTTGCGGCAACGCTTTAGAGAGGGGCGTTGTCTGCCCTGCCGCTAGTAGGCTAGCGGCCCGCCCGCCCGCGGCTTGGCGCGGCGGTTCCAGGCAAACCCGATCACGATCACGGCAAGCATCAGGAGTTGTGCCAGCACCGACTGAAATGTCGGGAACAGGCCCAACATCGAGATACGTGGCACGCTGGCGAGCGGCGCTATGTCGATGATCCCCGCCTCTTGGAGGGCAGCGACTCCCTTACCGGCCAGCACGACCGTCAGAGCGGCCATCAGCCACGAGCTGTAGCGGAAGAACTGCGTAATCGGCAGCGTCCGGCTGTAGCGGAGCATGGCCCAGGCGATGACGGCGAGAAGGCTGATCGCTGCGCCGGCGCCGGCCAGCAGCATCGCGGTGTTACCCTGTGTCGAGAGCGCGGCGTAGAAAAGGATCGTTTCAAAGACCTCCCGATAGACCACCAGGAATGCGAGCCCGAACAGGAACCATCCCGACCCGCTCGATAGCGCCCGTGACATTTTCTCCCGGATATAGCGTTGCCACTGATCGGCTTGGGCCTTGCCGTGCATCCAGATTCCGACCGAGAGCAGCACGATCGCGGCGAACAGCGAGCCGAACCCTTCGGTCAGCTCCCGGCTCGCGCCGCTGATCCCGATCGCATAGGTGGCGACGGCCCAGGTAAGCCCGCCCGCGATGAGCGCCCCGATCCACCCGCCATGCACATAGCGCAAGGCTTCTGGCCGTTCCGCTTTGCGGAGGAACGCGATCATGGCGACCACGATCAAAAGAGCTTCCAGCCCCTCACGCAGCAGGATCGTAAAGGCCCCCAAGAAGGTGGACGCCTGCGTCGCGGCGTCGGGCGCGAGCGCCGCCTCGGCATCATCGAACAGGCCGCCCAGCACTGCCACTCGTTCGGCCACATCATCGGCCGACGTGCTGCTCTCCACAGCGGCGCGATATTCTCCCATCGCGCCTTCGATCCTGGAGATGAGCGTCGGGTCGCGCGCCGAGAGCGTCGGTTCGATCGGCTCGAACCCGTCGAGATAGGCGGACAGCGCCAGTTCCTTTGCGCCGCGCCGGTCGCCGCGCCGGAACGCGGCGAGGCTTTGCGCAAGCTTGGAGCGAGCGACCGCGAGCGAGCCCGGGGCTTGTTGCATCACCTGATCGGGGTGGCGCCGCAGATAGGCGAGCACCGCGTCGGCTTTCGCCTGCCCGATGCTGCCCGCAAGCGCGGCGGGGGTGAGCGCGACCAGGGTTTTCAAATCGGGGATCCGCGCCCGCAAGCTCGGCTGGGACTTCCACAGCCGTTCGCCTTCGACCGCTTGCGCGTCGGTCAGGGCGAAGCTGCCAGCGCGGAACGCCAGCGCCCAGCGTTGATCGTTCGGCAGATCGGCGAAGCTCTGCATCGCGGTCCCGTCGATGCCTTGGCTTATCACCTGATAGAGCGCGAACACGCTGCGCTGGCGCGCCCGTTCGGCGTCGGTGAACGCGATCGGCGGCGGGTCGAGTCTGGCAGCGTCAGGCCCATGTCCGTCGCCGGTGAGGCCGTGGCAGGACGAGCAGCTTTGGACGTATAGCCTTGTTCCCATGGCGGGGTCGGGTGCCTTGGCGGGAGCGAGCGGCACCGGATAGGCCTTGAGCAGATCGGCGGCGAGGCCATGCGCGAGTGTCGCGACCTCTCGGGACGATCCCTTGCGGCCGATCACGGCTTCGAGCTGCGAAGCGCTTTGGATTAGAGATTGCCGCTCAGGCGTCGCGGGAAGTGCGCGGAGGCGCGTCGACACCCCAGCGGCGAACTCCGTCATCTCCGCGTATTCGGACGCGCTTATGACCGCGCCGTTGGCGACCGCACCGCCATAATCGACCGCCATATAGTCGAGCAGACGCCAAGCAGTTTGAACATCGCGGGTATCGGCCATCGCCGCAGCGGGGATCAACAGCAGCATAAGCGACGCGACCAGCGCGACCAGAGGTGACGGCATATGGGTGATCGATTCCAAGCTTCACTCGTCGCGGACTATGCGAACAACTCTCATTAGCAGTATTGGGCAGCGTGCGCGACCACCAATGGCAGGATGATGAACATCGCCGCCGGAGAGCTGGCGGGCGATCGTCTCCGGCGACAAGATCGTGACCGCGAACCCGGAGACGATCGGGGGGGTAGAAAAGCGGCAGCGAAGGCGCGTGACGGTGTGCGATGCACGATCAAGGTTTTCGATGAGGCTAAGCAGTGATTGAAGATACTTTCAGATCACGTACTTGTCCCAGCTTGCATAATGCTCGGCGCTGCGCTTTCCCCTTGGAAAGCTGAGGCCGACGAGCGCAATGCCGGCTACGACCGAGGCCACGGCCCCAAGGTGACCAACGCCGTCGAGGAGGAAAGGCGCGGCCACAAGCCAGGCTCCGAACGCGACGTTGATCAGCCGCAGCGCGCGGGCAACTTCTGCGGTGGCGATGATCGCGACCGTGATGACCAGCGCACCCACAACGTGATCGCTGTTCGCCATACCGCCTTCCGTGCCGAACAGTATTCGGGTCAGCATCAGCAGGACGCCGATGACGATGCTCGCAGTCAGCGTCCATGGCAGGGTCAGTCCCTTCTTTGCGCCCGCCCAGAAGGTGCTTGGCGAGGCCATCGCGTCCGACGCGTCCACCGCTCCCGCCTCTATCGCGTCACCCTGGAAGAAGGTGCGGATCAGCGGTTTGCCTTGCCGGCGCGCCCAGAGAAGGAACTGACCCATCGCAATCACCTCGTCGAGCGCGAAGGGGATCATGATCAGCATGGCGAGCGCGGCGATCAGCGCCAGCGTGCTCCATGTGCCGATGACGATGGGCTGACTGATGATGAAATAGATGCTGATGACGCCGAGCGGGATGACAAGGATGCCGAAGAAGGTCACCATCCACGGCATGGTCCGCCAGCGGTCGCGGGTGCCCATTACCGCCATCAGGATCTCGAGGACATAGCTGACCGTGCCGAGCCCACCATCGGGAATCGGCCAGGCCTTGGACATGTCCGAGGTGATGATCTCCTCGGTGCCGTTGCGTGGATCGCTCAGGGAGCCGGCGAAAAACGGCTCCCAAACGCCGTCAATATGCCCCAGTTGGTAGGCGGTGAGGATGCGCGAGGTGAGAAGGCCGATCAGACCCATGGCGACGATCGGCAGCCGCTGTGCGTCGGTGGATGGCGAATAGGTCCAGCCGGGCGGGATGTTCTTGGGGTCCATCATGCCCGCCATGCTCATGCCCGGCATCATCGGCACGAGCACCGACAGGGCGATCACGGCCGAGCCGATGAGCAGGTTGTTGTTGTACTGAGCGGCGCTCGGGCTCCAGAAGATCAGCGGGGCGAAGAACAGCCAGATGCCGACGAACGCGACCGCCCACTGCGCCCATGTCTTGGTGCGCGGAACGAGCGACAGCGCGCCGAACAGCACGATGGCGAGGCCGCTGACGACATCGCTGATGGCCAGCGCGTTCGCCCGCCACTCGATCGACGGCAGCCCGCGATCAATAGTTACGAAGCGCGCCGCCTCGCCGACACTGTGAGTGGTCACGGAGTCGTAGATAAGCGGGCTGGAGGCGAGCCACAGCCCAAGACCGATGTTTGCGTAAAGAGCCCAGCGCGCACGGCGCTCGTCGCGGTCCATTATGGCCATGTGATCGCCGTGTGCACCGTGACCGGTCATCGCCATGTCCGCCGCGCCAGGTCGGTGCCCCATGGCAGCATGGTCCATGCTGCTATGGTCCGCAGCCCCGTGATCCATGTCGGCCATTCCACCGCCTGCCGCTGCGGGTTGTTGGCCCGGCGCTACAGGTTCGGCCTTTAGCTTATCGTGCCAGGCAACCAGATTCTCGTTAAGCTTGTTGTTCCGATACCAGGCCCGCGGGTGGCGCTTCAGCGCGGCGACGATCGTCGGCAGCGTGTCCCGGAGGCGATGCTTCGGTTCCCAACCGAGCAGCAAGCGGGCGCGTGAAATATCGAGGATATAGTGGTCGTTGCTGCTGTCGATCATCCAGGGCTGGATGAAGTCGTCGCTGCCGAGCGCTTCGTTCTGCAGGATGATCCCGGCTTTCGCGAGCGGCTGCGGAATCCGGATCGTCTTCCAGCCCTCGCCGTGGAGCGCCTCGCCGACGATGTCCTGGATCTCGGCATAGCCGGGTGCGTCGGGCTCGCCGATGAGCAGCGGCAGTTCTGACGGCAGTTCGTGCCGCCGATCGACCAGACGCAGCACGGCGTCAGCCAAGTCGTCGCGGTGCACCGATGACTGCGCCGCACACAGCATGCCGGGATAAAAATGCGAAATCAGGCGGTGCTCGTAAATCTGCGATATCTGCTGCGCGAGAAAAGCCGAGCGTCCGTAGTCGTCGTAAACTCCGGCGGCGCGCATATAAACGACGGGGATGTTTCCGTGGCGCTCATGCAGCAATGTCTCGGCGTCGACCTTGGACTGCGGATAGGCCCAGGACGCGCCGATCGGCGAGTCCTCGTTGATGCGCTCGTCGGGTGTGGGGGTCGGCTTATGAACGAGCATCGTGCTGGCGAAGACGAATTGTCCGACTTCGAACGATTGCAGCCCGTCAATCAGCCGGCGGGTGCCCTGCACGGTGACCTTGTCGTAGAGCGGATTGGGGTCACCCGTGATATCATAATAGGCGGCGAGGTGGATCACCGAGGCGATGCGGTTGCCGTACCGTGCGCGCACCTCGTCAAGCGCAACTCGGACCGCTTCGTCTGACCCGAGGTCTATGTCGATCGCCGCCGCGGGCGGCGGTGGGTCGGGAGGGCCGGCGCGATCAAGGCCGACGACCGTGTAGCGCTCGCCGAGCTGGGCAATCAGCGCTGCGGCGATAAAACCGCTCGCACCCGTGATGAGGACGACTTCGCCACCCTGGCCGCTGCCGGCTTCACTGCGTTTGCCATCGGTCATGACTTTGCCACCCTTGTTCATTCATCTCTGAAAACACTGACAGGCCCACCCGGACCAACCCTCTCGCACGCCCAGCTTTGCAGCGCGACGCGGCCTTCCCGCAAGCGCCTGTGGGCGACTTAGGGCGTCGGACACGTAAGCTCAGTCCAAGCGGGGGGTGTCTTGGGAGGCGAGGGTTAAGCCGCGTAAGTGGGTAAAAGAAGGTGGAAGGCCTGAGCGGCGCTTGCGTGGACGGTTGGTCCATAGCGCTTACATGCCCGACGCGGGTGGCGCGAGGGTGCCTAGCCATGCCACGAGCGCCAGGATGCCGATCACGCAGGCTGTCTCGACCGCAAGGCTGACCCGCAGCGCCGTAAGCGCCCCGCCATGGTCGTTCATGGCAATCGAGCGCTCGAAGGCCGGCGTGAGGCGGAACCGATTGAGCGAAGCGAGCCCCAGCATCGCTGCGAACAAAACCAGCTTGGCGAGCAGCAGCAGGCCGTAGAGCGTCGTCCCCAAGGCCGCGAAATTGGCTGGGCCGACGAGCAGCCAGCTGTTGATCAAGCCGGTGACCACCAGGGTAACAACCACGAGCGTGCCGACGGCGCCGAACCCATGCAGGGCGCGATGGGTCAGCCGAAGGTGCGCGGCATCGATCTCCTCGGTGCGACGCGTCAACAGGAGAAGCAATCCGAACAGCGCGCCGACCCATATACCGCCTCCCAAGAGGTGGAGGATGTCCGCACCGAGGTGAAGCCATCCGGTGCTTCCCTCGTCCATGGCGCCGTGCCCGTTCCACGCGAGTGTCGCCAATGCCGCGGCGGCGGCAATCATGGCGATAGCCAGCCACGATGCTCTGCCTCGCGCCAGCAGGGCTGCACCGACGGCGATGACCAGCGCCACCATACGCACCTTCCAGGCGGTGCCAACCGGTGGCCCCCCGAGCAGCGCGGCCACCGCTGCCTGGTCGATCGGCCAGAATGCAGAACCGGCCATCGCCGAGGCCATAAGGATCAGGCCAACGGCTGAGAGCAGCAACCCGAGCGCTGCGCTTGCCGTGAGCCAAGGCCGCAGCGCGATGGCATCATCGCGCTCGCCAAGACGAAGACCATAGAGGCTGAAGGCCGACAGGCCGAACAGCGCCGCCAGGACCAGGTATAACGCCAAGCGGATGGCGACGGTCGGCCAGTCGAGCATTCGCTCACTTCACCGTGAAGTTGTAGCTGCCGGTGATTTTGTGTGTATCGCTAGAGACGACCTGCCAGCCGACGCTGTAGCGCCCACGCGGGAGGCGCTGCTTCGGGGTGATGGTGAGCGTCCGGCCATCGGCGCCGACTGCGGCGCTGCTGGGCATTTTCATGGCCGCCATGCCCGGCATCGCTGCCATGGTAAGGTCGGCCTTGGAGAAAGCCGGCACGAGTTTCTCGCTGAACTGAAGGCTGATCTTCTCGGGGGTCGCGACGGCCGCGTTGGCGGCGGGGCTGGAGGACACCAGCTTCGGGTGCGCGTTCGCCACGCCGCCTGCGAAGAATAAGGCCGCGGCGGCAGTCGTGATGAACAAGCGACGCATCAGGGTAATCTCCATTTCGATTGGGTTCACCTGTATTACGCAGCCGGGCGGGTCACCCCTCACGATCTTTTTCGTGCCGACGCACCGCTCTCGATGAGGGGCCGGCGGTGGCGGCGCGTATTCAGAAGGGAGCATGGGGCGCTTTTCACCGCGTCTCCTCTCGAGACGAACTGTGGCCGCGGGCCTGGACGGGCGCATGCGCGGGGTAATGATGAGGTTGCGATTGACCGATCAAGGCTGGACGGGCGACCCCGAGGAGGTCATCGACTGTCTGATTGTGGGCGGCGGTCCAGCGGGCCTCATGACCGCGATCTATCTGTCGCGGTTTCTCAGGAGCTGCGTCGTCTATGACGCGGCGGCAGGGCGCGTCGCCTCCATCCCGCACTCGCGCAACCTGCCAGGATTTCCCGGAGGCATTTCCGGCGTCGCGTTTCTTGCGCGATTGCAGGCTCAGCTGCGCGAATATGGCGGTACGGTCCAGAGCGGTGAGATCGACGCAATTGTCGCCTTAGGCGACCACTTCTCGGCAACCTGCGAACTGAACATCTTGCGCGCGCGGACCGTTGTCCTCGCGACCGGTGTCCTCAACCGGCGTCCCGAGATGCCCGATGCGATGCATGACATCGGCGTGGCGCGTGGGCTTCTCCGCTATTGTCCGATCTGCGATGGTTATGAGGCCCGGCGGATGAACGTGGCGGTGCTCGGCGGCAGTGGTCATGGCGCTGAAGAAGCTGAATTCCTGAGGGCTTATGGGGCCAAGGTCACGCTTCTGGCTGAGCGCTCGCTCGATCTCGGGCCGACCGAACTTGCCAAGCTGAACCAGCAGGGCATCGATGTCGCCCCCTCGCCTGTCGAGCAGCTGCGTCTTGGCGACTGTGTCGAGGTGCGGTTGGCCAATGGCCTGGAGCTGCAATTCGACACGCTTTACCCTGCGCTCGGCTCGTCGCCTCGGACGCGGCTTGCCACTTTGCTGGGCGCGAAGCTCAGCAAATTAGGGTGCGTGCTGACCGATGCCCACCAACAAACCTCGGTTGATGGCGTGTACGCAGTCGGCGACGTAGTAGAAGGGCTCGATCAGATCAGCGTCGCAGCCGGGCAAGCGGCAATCGCTGCGACTGCAATCCATAATCTGTTGCGCGACCGCGACAGCGGATTGTGGTCCGCCATCGCCGGGCTGTATCCCGCTCGGAGCGTACCGCCGACGTAGTGGGAGCCACTGGCGGTGCACCGAGCGAAAGCCGCCAACAAAGCGCTGATCGCCGGCTCGCTTGTCATCTTCTTCGGCTGCTTCGCGCTTATTCGTATCCACACGACGATCGGCGACACGGCCTTCCTCCGTTCGATGATCCCGCACCACGATCCCGAGGCTTGCGCGGGAGTGCATCGAGACAGTGTGCTATTACCAGCGTCGGGGGTTGCTCGACACGCCCTAGCGGGGCCGGGCTCGCCGGCGGCATCCGACGCTATGCTTGAAAAGGCCTACGGCACGAAGGTCGGCGCTGCCGCATTTCGTCGCATTCTCCTTCGCAGCGCGCCAACACGCGACCGGCTACTAAGCGTCGGGGCCCCTCAGAACGCCAAGTGGTTTATTCCGCCGTGCATGAAGGTTCCGCCGAGGAACCCCTGGATTGAGATCGCGAGTGTCATCAGGCCAAGCACCGCCCAGTACAACGACCGCGACCGCTCGGGACCCTTGCGGTGGCGCGCTGCCATCCAAGCCAGCGCGACGCCGAAGACCGCGATCGATGTCCCGAGCCAGCGATGCGTCATCAGGATAGGGTTGCGGTCGGTCAGGTAGAACCCGCCTGCGAACCAGCCCAGGAACGCCGCCACGATCGCTCCCAGCGCGCCGACGACCAGCATTATGTGTGCGACATGCTGATAATCCCGGTTGCGGCGCCATAACCCGAACAGCTCCACCCCGAACGCACCGATGAACAGGGCGATGGGAAAATGAATGACCATGGTATGCACCCGCCCCAGCCAGCTCACAAGCCGTTCGCCGAAAGTCTTGTTCTTGTTGGCGGTCTCCTCGTGCATGCCGCCCATGTCCATGTCGTCGCCGGCGATGTCGCGGCCGCCCATGTTCATGTCCACGGTCGACATAGAGCCCATGCCCATGTGGCCGTCGCCAGCGTCCGCCCCATCTGCTTTCTGCGTCTCGGCTGCGCTGCTAGCGGCCGGCCCGGGATCGGCCCCGAGCGCATCGTGATCTTCGTGCGCCGATGCCGACGTGCTTACTGAGATTGCAACCGCAAGGAGTAGAGCGAAAGCCCCGCCTCGTTTACCGCCCATCACCCAACCCCTTGAACCGTGTTGTTTCAATCCAGTTTACGCACGCCGCGCCTTCTTCCCTCACCTGCCCAGCTTCCTTTGTGAAACTTTCCGTCTGCTCTTCAAGACGGACTGGACGCCACAGCTACGCTGGCTGCGGCGACCGCGTCATGCCACTCCGCCAAAAAACATCGGCCGATCAGCTGCCGTGGCGGGCGAACAAGCGGCGTCCGCCGGTGCCGAAGGCGACCACGTCATAGGCCTGCGCCTTGACGCCCGGCACTTCCATTCCCGGCGAGCCGAGCGGCATACCGCCGACCGCGAGGCCCCGCACGCCCTTGGGCCGGGTCGAAAGAGCCCGCTTCATGTCGGCGATCGGCACGTGGCCCTCGAAAGCGATGCCATCGGCGATTGCGGTGTGGCAGGACGAGACGTCCGCGGGAACGCCCGCGCGCTTCTGCAGCGCCGGGCGGTTGGGATCATCGACGACGCGCACCTGACGGCCGAGCTGCTGCTGCACCTGCGCCGCCCACTTGGCGCAACAGCCGCAGCCGGGGTCGCGGTGCATAACGATCGGGGTAGCCGCGCTGGCGGCAACCGGAACCAACAAGGCTGCGGCAGTAAGCGCAAATCGCAACGCTGACTTCATGGAAAAATCTCCTTGGTCGTTCCTCCCGTCTCCTCGCTGGGGGCGGGAGGAACGAGGCTTATTACTGAGGACGCTTGCCCATCGACCGGAGCATCGCCTGGAGTTCACCGATGCTCTTGTTCTGCTCGGCAATCGATTTCTGGGCCATTTGCCGGGTCTTCGCATCGGGCGACTCCCGGAGAACGATCTGCGACATGGCGATCGCACCGCGGTGATGCTCGATCATCTTGCGGACCCACGTCTCGCTCGCATTAGCGCCCTTGGCCTTCATCATCTTTTCGTGCATCGCCATTTCGGCGGGCATGAAAGGCGTGTTCATGCCAGGCATGTTGTCGTGGTTCATGCCTTGCATTTTCGAATGGTCCATGCCCTGCATCTGCTGCTGAGCCAAAGCGGGGCTCGCCGACGTCGCGGCCAGAGCCAGAAGTGTTACTGTCTTGAACATCGACTTCTCCTTCTTGACCTCAGCCAACCCGACAAGACTAGTCGGCCTCAAAACCATGTGCGAATGCCCAGAACGAGGCTGGTGGATATCGCATCCTCGCCATCCTCGCGTGCAAAACGAGCAGAACGGCCCACTCTGCGCTCGTACGAAACACCTATATAGGGGGCGAACTCTCGCTTCACCTCGTAGCGCAGCCGCAAGCCAAGCTCGATATCCGACAAGCCCGAACCGATCCGGTCTGCCGGAACGTCCTGCGCCGCAAACTCAGCTTCGACACGAGGCTGGAGAATCAGCCGCTGGGTGATGCGCTGATCGTAATAGCCTTCAACGCGGCCCAGCACGTCTCCCTTGCTAGACAAGAACAGTGCGCCCTCGACATCGAAGAAACCCGGAGCCAGGCTCTCAAAACCGACTGTCGCGTAAACACGCGAGGGATTAGGCTTGAAGTCGTACCGGATCCCTGCCTGAAAATCGGTATAGGGTCCGATTGCCCGTGCGTAGAGCGCCTGCAGCTCCGCCCTTTCCAAGCTTCTCCCAAAGTTCCCTTCGCCCTCGGTTTTAAGAACCAGACGATTAACGTCGCCACCGTACCAGGCGCTGCCATCCCAACGATAAGCATCGCGACCATCCCGGATCTGGACTTCAGCCAGGTTGAATATGACCTGCGAGAAATTCTGCCCGCCGTGCATCGACCGCAGATGCTGCTGCGAATGCGCCATGGCAGCGGCAGAGTAGACCTGGTCCGCGGCACGATCCGTCGGAATGGGGGGCGGCGGAGCGGTGCCGGCCTGCAGGTTGGTGCCGATCATCGCCGCGCCCGTGCCTGAGGGCATGCTTCCCATGTCGTGTCCCGGCATGCCTTGCATCGCGCCCGAACTCTGGCCCATTCCCGGCATCGATCCATGGTCCATGCCTTGCCTGGTGCTTGGCTGGCCGGAGGCGGCACCGCCGGAGGCACTTGGCATGGCCGACATGTCGTGCGCGGTATTGGGGTTGGGGTTGGCTCCAGGCGTATTCATGCCCGGCATGGTCGTCATGTCATGACCGGCGTGAGGATCGGCAACGATCGTTGCAGGGGCCGGAGGCTTGGCGGGCTGATTCGCAGCGGGCTTGGCCCCCGATCCCGTTTTCGCGGGCGGTGTCGATCTAGCGGCGGGCTTTGGGGACGCTTTGCGCGCGACGGGCTTGGTCGCTGCGGGCTTCTTGGCGGCCGGCTTTTTAGCGGCCGGCTTTTTCACCGCTGGCGTATTTGACGGCGGCATCTTCATGCCCGGCATATTGGAATGGTCCATCTGCGCGGCCACCGGACTTGCGAGGCCAAGTGCCGCGCCGCCAGCGATCAAGAGGAACTTAGGCTGCATCGCGGTTCTCCTCGCCCATCGGGCGAACCGTCACGACACGCATCATCCCCGCGGTCATGTGATAAAGATTGTGGCAGTGGAACGCCCAGTCGCCGGGCGCATCGGCCGTTACGTCGAATGTCATCTTACCGCCGGGCGCCACATTCACCGTGTGCTTGCGAGGCGCGAAGTCGCCATGTCCGGTCACCAGCTCGAAGAAGTGGCCGTGCAAATGAATTGGGTGCGGCATCATCGTGTCATTGACCAGGGTGACGCGCGCGCGCTCGTCCTTGCGGAACGGGATGGGGTCGGCAGGGTCGCTCATCTTCTGGCCGTCAAAGCCCCACATGTAGCGCTCCATATTGCCCGTCAGGTGGATCTCCAACTGACGCGACGGGGCGCGAACGTCCGGGTTGCGGTCGAGCGCGACAAGATCGCGATAAGTGAGCACGCGATGATCCGCGTCCTCCAGCCCCTGCGGCGGCTCGCCCGTGCGGTCCTTCGGCATCGGCGAGATGGTCTGCACTCCCGGCCCCATCTTGACGCCGGGCGCGTTCTTGGGGTTGCGCATGTTCATGTCCATGCTGCCGCCTGACCCATGATCCATCCCGGCCATGCCGCCGCTGCTCATCTGACCATGGTCCATGCCCGCCATCCCGGCAGCGCCCGCCGCCATTTGGCTATGGTCCATCCCTGGCATAGCGCCGCTCATCTGGTCGCCCCCCATCCCAGCCATGCCGGCCATCGCAGCGCCTACCGCCTTCGTTCCGTGATCGGTGGGCTCTTTCCACCCGGTGAGCTTCCACAGGTTGCGCGAGGCATTCTGCATCAACGTGGGATCCGGCCCGCGCTTTGCGACCGGGTTCTCGTCCGCCATACCGGACATCCCCTCCATCCCGCTCATGTCCATGCCCATGTCGGTCATGGTCAGCAACGTGCGCGGGCGGAGCGGCGGGACCGGGGCGATCATGCCCTCGCGCGGGGCCAGTGTCGCGCGCCCCATGCCGGATCGGTCGATCGCCTCGGAAACGAAGCTGTAGGCGCGGTCCTCGGGCGTCACGATCACGTCGAAGGTTTCCGCGACGCCGATCTGGAATTCGTCCACGGTTACCGGCCGGACGTTCTGGCCGTCGGCCTGCACCACCGTCATCGGCAAGTCAGGGATGCGCACGTTGAAGTTGGTTTGCGCCGCAGCATTGACGATGCGCAGCCGAACCCGCTCGCCCGGTCGGAAGAGGCCCGTCCAGTTGTCGTAAGGGCCAAAGCCATTGACGAGGAAGGTGTAGGTCGACCCCGTAACATCCGCAATATCGGCCGGGTCCATGCGCATCTTGCCCCATTCCATCCGATCCTTGAGGCGCATCTCGCGGCCGGCGAGCAGCCCGCTCAGCGTCGGGCGCTGATAGTTGAAATAGGCGCCGCCCATCTGCTTGAGCTTGCGGAAAATTTCCTCGCCCGTCATTTCGCTATGGTCGGAGAGGACGATCACATGCTCGCGGTCGAACGCGATCGGGTCGGCACCGGCCGGATCAATCACGATGGGTCCGTAGAGCCCTGCCTGCTCCTGTTCGCCCGAATGGCTGTGATACCAGTAGGTGCCCGACTGCAAGATCGGGAATTCGTATACGAAGGTCGAACGCGCCTTGATGCCAGGGAAGCTGATGCCGGGCACGCCGTCCATTTGGAACGGCAGAATGAGCCCGTGCCAGTGAATCGAGCTATCCTCGTCGAGATTGTTGGTCACTGCGAGACGGACGTTCTGGCCCTCCTGGAGGCGGACGAGCGGTGCGGGCACGGTGCCGTTGACGCCGATTGCCGGCGTCGTGATCCCGTCCATGACGAGCTTCATCCTGTCGATCGTCAGCGCGATGTTTGTGCCCGACACGGTCGGCAGGGGCCTGGCGATGCCGCGCGACACAGGTTGCGCCCAAGCCGGCAGGTAGGCCGACATGGCCAGCGTGCCGCCAAGCATGGCGGTTCCGCGCATTACGTCGCGCCGGTTTAGATTGCGGCTCATGCCTTTCCTTCGCTCCAGTTCAATGCTTGCGGCCGGCGGCGGGGGGGGGGGGGGGGCCGCCGACCTTATCTTTCATTACGCGCAAATAGGCTCATCCCCTCACGCGAAGTCGAGAATTTTCGATAATCTTTCACGCGCACGCCGGAGCCGCGTCTCCACGGCCTTTCCGCTGATCCCCAGCGCGGCGGCGGTTTCCGCCTGGGACAAGCCCTCCACGGTCCGCAGCAAAAGCGTCTCCTTGAGCGTGGCCGGCAGCTCGGACACCGCGCGCGAAAGCCGCGCAAGCTCTGCGCGATCGAAGGTGATGGCGTCGGCACCCGGCGCCTCGTCCCGCTCACTCTCCATGGTGTCGGGCGGCAGCGAAGAGGCGAACGATAGTATCTGGCGTATGCGCCGCCGCCTGTGCCAGTCGCGGCTCTTGTTGATCGCCACGCGGGTCAGCCACGCAGCGAGCGGCCGATCTCCGTCATACTTTCGCAAGTTCTGAAAGGCGGCCACGAAGCATTCCTGAGTGAGGTCAAGCGCCTCTTCGGCGTCGCCGATATGCGAGCGGATCAGGCGGTAGACCGGTCTTTGGTGCCGCCGCATGATCTCAGCGAACGCAGCCTGACGTCCGGCGAGCGTCAAGGCGGCGAGTTCGCCGTCCGTGCAGGCCGCGAGATCAAGGCTCACCGCGCGTCTGCGGTCAGCGCCTTCACCACCGCGCGGTCAAACGTCCTCGCCTGGTCGGGCCGCAGGATCTGCCGCATCGCGAACATATGGTTCAACGTCTCCTTCTGGAGCTCACCCATCGCGCCGTGCGAACGATCGACGGCGGCCGCGACCTGCGGCCCGTTACCATGTTCGGCCTCGATGGCGGCGGCGAGCCGGGCGTTGTCGGCTCTGAGTTCCAGCTCCAAGGCACGCCTTCGAACGGTGAAGTGAGACTCCAGCATCTGGAGCTTGGTCTGTTGAGCTTCGTCCAGCTCGAGCCCGTCGTGGAGCAAGCTGTAAAGCTCAACGCCCGGGCTTGGCGGGGAGGGGAATAACTCACGTCCAGCCCACACGCCTGCGACCGCCGCCACGAACGCGACGATGGCGATCAGCATCGTCCTCCGGGCGCCGCTCGTCACTGGAACGCGAGTAAGGTCGAAGGCGCTAGCGGCATGGCAGGCCCGAAGGGTGTTAGCGTCGGCACCTGCGCAGTCGTCGCTGCGGACGACAATCCGCCGCCCACCACTCCCAAGGCGACTGCGCCTAGCGCTGCCAGCATGCCGGATCGCAGCGTAACTCCGCCGCCCGCGCGCCGCTCCGCCGCGATCAACCGCATGACATCGCCTTCCAGTTCAGCAAGCCGTGGATGAAGCGGTTGCTCGGCAAGTCGGCGCAACGCGCTGTCTAAATTCATGTCCATGTTCATTCCTCCGCCGTCCTCACATCCATTACGCACGGCCGGTGAACACCCCTCGAGTCCGAAGCGAGCGAATGTCACACACCCCCCGGACGCGGCTGCGCACTCTTCCATTGCGTCCAATCGCTCGCAGCTCGCTAGGGTCAGGACCCATTGAAATGGGAGGCTCGATATGATTCAGGCTCCGCAAGGAGACTGAGTATGAGCGACCTGTACTGGCTGACGGATGAGCAGATGGCACGGCTTGAGCCATTTTTCCCCAAGAGCCATGGCCGCCCCCGGGT
>NZ_VYQA01000037.1:0-17773 GCF_008710165.1 Sphingobium limneticum
CATCATTGACGAACTGGGCTTCGTACCGCTCTCCAAGACCGGTGCCGAACTGTTGTTCGAGCTGATCTCCCAGCGCTATGAGCGCGGCTCCACCTTGATCACCAGCAACCTGCCCTTCGACGAATGGACCGAAACCTTCGGATCCGAGCGCCTCACAGGCGCGCTCCTCGATCGTCTGACCCATCACGTCAGCATCCTCGAGATGAACGGCGAAAGCTATCGCCTCGCTCACAGCCGGGCCCGAAAGGCCAAAACCAGACCCTGAAAATCAAGCCAATGCCGGGGGGAGTGGCCTTCGGGCTACGCCCTCACGCCACTCCCCCCGGCATGTAACACCGTGGCCTGGTTTTACGCCGCCGCATGGCCGACTTTTGCTCCGCCGTTGACAACTGGGCCAGAGTCCGGATTTCGGTCATAGGTGTGCTCACGCAATCACCAAGCCATTCGCCCATTTGCGCAATCGCTTTCTCCGCACGGGCGGCACTATTGACCTCAACGATCAGTTTGCGTCCCGCCAACTCGACATTGGCGAAGACGGGTGTGCCGTCCTCCATGGTCGTCACAAAAGCCTGCCCGCCTTTGGCCGTTCGTGGTTTTCTCTCCTTCGTCACCGGCACCAGCCAGTTCCAGAATGTGTCGCTGGCAGGCTCCAGCCATTGTGCCGCGTTCAGCCTGCGAACCACGCTCTTGCCGATCACGCCCTTGGCCAGGGGGAAGACGATGCGGTGGAACACAAGATCATCGCCATCGGCGTTGACCATATCCGGCATGGTGCCAGGCATGGCTTTGCCCAGACAATCGAGCAGCCACATGTTCGTGAACATCGGGCCTGATGCCCGTAAAATAGCATCCCGGTCGGTCTGGTTTAGTTCGGAGGTGTCCTTTGCATCGTCCGCAAGCCGGCCAAACGCGTCGATCAGTTGTAGGGCGCCATCAGCGCTGAACGGCAACAGCGCGCCCGAGATGCCATGGCGACCGTTCACATCGACAACCCGTGCAGCGATCTTGTCCCAGTTGACGAGGGTCTGTGTCGCGCCGTGTTCGCGGACCGTGACTGGCGCAACATCCCGCAACAGATCACGCAAGGTCATCGACTGACCGGGGACGACCTCGCTAACCTCATAGAGCGACATCATCGTATCCCGCAGCGCGCGCATATAGGGGTCGGTACACAGAACGGACCCAGATATACGCTAAGGTTTTGCCGTGCCTTCGACGGCGCGCATCTGGCGAAGCGGTCTGAGCGCGGTGGATGGCGCATCGGGATCGGTCCAGAGGTAATCGCCGGTGAGATTGATATGCTGCCAACCGAGCGGTGATAGGTGTTGCAGCAGGTCCGGCGGGACCGGCCGGCCGAGGTTGGCGAGATGCATCCGGGCGGCTTGCAGGTAGGTCGTGTTCCACAGGACGATGGCACCGGCGACGAGGTTCAGCGCGCTCGCCCGATGGCTTTGGGCTTGCAGCGCATGATCGCGGATACGGCCGATGCGATGGAAGAAGATGGCGCGTTTCAGGGCATTTTCCGCTTCTCCCTTGTTGAGTTCGCGGGTGGCGCGGCGACGCTGTTCGGGCTGCTCGATCCAGTCGAGCGTGAACAGGGTACGCTCGACGCGACCGATCTCGCGCAACGCCAGTGCCAGGCCGTTGGCGCGTGGATAGGAGCCGAGCCGTTCCAGCATGATCGAGGCGCTGACGACGCCTGTGCGGATCGAGGTTCCCAGTCGCAGCACGTCGTCCCAGTGTGCCTCGATCAGACCTTCGTCGATGCGGCCCGCGACCAGCGGCGCAATATCGGGGCCGGGTTCGATGCCGTTAAACAGGTGCAAACGGCGTGCGGCGATATTCGGGATACGCGGCGCGAACCGGAACCCAAGCAGATGACATAGCGCGAACACATGGTCGGAGACGCCCCCGCCATCGACGTGATGCTCTTCGATGTGCAGATCGGCGCCGTGGTGGAGCAGCCCGTCGAGCACCTGTGCCGCCTCGCTCGCCGAAGCGGAGATAACTGTGGAATGGAACGGCGCGTAGCGATCCGAGACGTGGCTGTAAAAGGAGACAGCCGGCTCTGTCCCCTTGTGCGGATTGACTGCGCCGGTTGCCTGGGCGCGGCGGTCGAGCGGAAAGTTCTGACCGTCTGAGCTGGACGAGGTGCCGGACCCGAACAGCGCGGCCAGCGGCGCGGTGTGTTGGGCGTCGACAAGCCGGGCGAGCGCGCGACCGTAGGTTTCCTCGCGCAGATGCCACGAGGCGAGCCAACCGAGTTGGCGCTGGGTCACGAGATTGCAGGCTTCCGCCATGCGCGTATGGCCCAGATTGGTGGCATCGGCGAGCACCGCCGTGAGGATCGCACGTGGTTCATCCGCGGCACGGCCACTTTGCAGATGCGTGAAGCACTGGCTGAACCCGGTCCATCGATCGACTTCGGCAAGAAGGTCGGTGATGCGGATCGCGGGCAGATGCGCATAGAGCGGCGCAAGGGCGGTATCGGATTCCTCGGGAGTAATCGCCTTCAAGGGCGAAATCCGCAGCCTGCCCAAGCTGAGCTGCACGTCTTCCAGCGCGTCCGTCTCCGCCTTTCGCTCGACCTCGGCCAATCGACGGGCGAGGCGGGCGCGTCGTTCGGCCAGCCAGATATCGGCCGTATCCGGTGCCGGTATCGGCAAGGGGCCGGCCGCGCGCATGTTGGCGAATACGGGGGCAGGAATGAGTTGCTGCTCGACAGCACGATAGCGTCGGCTTCCCTCGACCCACATGTCGCCGGCGCGAAGCCGGTCGCGAAGCTCGACCAGCACGCACAATTCATAGATCCTGCGATCGGGAATGCCGGTGCCGATCGCCCGACGCCAAGCTTGCCGGATGAAGCCGACTGGCGTGCCTGCAGGCAATTTGCGCAGATGACCAAAATGAAGGTCGCGCATGATCGCGACCGCTCGCGCGAGCGCATGGCAGGCTGGCACCGCCCCGAATGTGAACGAGGCGATGAACGAGGGACCGACCTGTCGGAGGACGGGGTAATTGGTCGCGGCGACCGCGACGGGATCGACCGAATCGGGGCGGATCAGCTTGCGGGCTTCATCGACCTCGCGGCCGAGATCATTCCATCCGATCGCTGCCTCGACCGCAGCGCCGATATCGCCACCTGATATCTTGGCGGCGAGCAAGGCAGCGCCGAGTTGGGCAAGCAGCCGGATTTTGCCGTTGATGGTGCGCCGGTTGCGCTTGAGTGTCGTGTCCGCGCTGTTCTGTTCGCGCCGGAACATCTGCCCAAGCAGGCGATCGAACATCAGCACCGCATCGTCGGTGAGGGTAACGATGGTTTCGAGGATGGTCGCCACCAATGTGGCGCGACGCCGCGTCGCTTGCAGCGTCCGAACATGTTGCGCGGTCAGCCGCACGCCTTCCTGGCACAGGCGTCGGAGGCGCTCGGGATGGACGCCTACGGCGATATCCGGATCGATCCCGATGGCCCGAAGCAGTGTCAGTCGCTCGATGATGGCGGCGAATGTCTTTCGGCCGGGCTTGCCGGGTGACTGCCGCACCCAGGCCAGATCGCTCAAGTTCGTGCCTGTGTGGGGCAGGAGAAGCGCATCGAGCAGCCGGCGCTGTCGAGCATCGAGTCCTCGGGTCAGATGCTCGGCGACATGGCGTTCGGCATCGAGCAACGCCTGTGCGACCATCCGCTCGACCGAACTGATGCCCGGCACAATGATGCGCCGTCGCCGGCACTCATCCAGCATCACGCGCGCCAGCCTAGCCCCGCTGGTCGTCGTCAGCGCGATCGGCAGGAGCCATTCCTGCAACGTCGTTCGCAGCGGCCGACTGAGCGGCATGAAGCCGAATGCATCGCGCAGTGCATCGAGCTGTTCGTACCGGGTCGGGCCGCGCGTCGCGTAGTCGGCCAGCACCTCGGGTCCGACCTGCAATTGCTCTGCGACGAACGCGAGCGGCGTATCAGGGATCAGTTCACCGGGTCGCAGGAAACGGCCAGGATAGCGCAGCGCGCAAAGCTGGATCGCGAAACCCAGCCGGTTATGCGGTCGCCTCCGGCGGACGATGATGGCCAAGTCGTCCCGGCTCAATGTCCAGTGCTGGACGAGCAGGGTTTCGTCGTCGGGAAGCGCGAGCAACGCCGCGCGTTGCTCGTCCGACAGGACGGCGCGACGCGGCATCGGCTTAGACCTTGGCCGGTGCGGTCCAGCCGATCCGGGCAAGCGTGCCGAGAAGGGTCGAACGCGGCACCTTGAAGGTCCGGCAGACGGACGCCTTGCTGGCCCCGCCATCCAGCGCGGCGGTGATCCGCTCGAGCGTTTCGGCGTCGATCATCGGCGGGCGGCCACCTTGGCGTCCCCGGCGTTTGGCAGCAGCCAGTCCCGCCATCACCCGTTCGCGCGTGAGCGCACGCTCATATTGTGCCAATGCACCGAACAGCGAGAACAGCAATTCGCCGTGCGGCGTGGTCGTATCCATCTGCTCGGTCAGCGACCGGAACGCGATGCCGCGCGCCTTCAGATCGGTGACGATCGTCAGCAGGTGCGGCAGCGAGCGTCCGAGCCGGTCGAGCTTCCACACGATCAGTGTGTCGCCCGCGTTCAGATAGTCGAGGCAGGCTTTCAGGCCTGGTCGGTCGTCGCGCGCGCCGGATGCCTTGTCGGTATGGAGATGCCGATGATCGACCCCGGTTGCGACGAGCGCGTCCCGCTGGAGATCGACCGTTTGGCGGTCATCGGTCGTTGACACCCGCATATATCCGACCAGCATGTACGACAAACCCTCGAAAGCATGTTTTCGAACACCCTATCAAAGCGACAGGGTTTGTCGATCGTTATGGGCTGAGGCGGGTATGGTTCGGCAAAAGCGCAGGTCCGGAGCGTCGCCTATCACCTGTTTGCCGTCACGCGTCTGCTGTCCGTATGGACGCAAGTAGAAGGCACGCTGATGCCGCAAGAAGCACCAGGTCCTTCAACAGGAACTGTCCGGTTCCGGCCGAAATCGCCGGGAACCCGCCAGCGGTCGGCTCGGCGACGCCAGGCGTGCTCAGGAAAAACGTCAGTGTCACGGCATAAGTCAGGCATGACATCGCCGCGCCGAGAGCGGAGGCCGTCTTGTTGAAAGCACCGATAATCAGCGCAGCGGCCGTCGCGAGCTCGACGGTGCCTATAAAATAGCTTCCACCCTGCACCCCAAAAACGGCCGGAATCCAGCTCATGATCGGACTGTTCTTCATCAATGGCGCGATGCCCATCGCTTCATAGCTCGTGAATTTCATGCAACCGAACCAGAGAAAGATGACCACCAGCGCCCAGCGCAGCAACGCGAGAGACCCGCGAGAGCCGGTCGTCTTTTCAGCTATGTGTAATGTCGAAAACATGGTGCCTCGCTTTCATCATGGCGCATGACCTGCCTTCATGCTTAGACAGGCGTGATATATGCGCTGCGCATACACTATACGCCGTCAATGAATGAGGCAACCCTTTGAACGTACTCTCGGACCGGCTCGTCAATCTGTTCGGCGCCCTCGCAGTGGGCATCACCGATCGAATTAAGAAGGCGGCATTCGACCCGACGATACCCGGCGGTGGCGAAACCACCGCGGCGATCGTCGTCATCGGTCACGCGACCGGTCTTTCGATCGACGAATTAGGACGGGTGCTAGGCTTGTCCCACGCGGGGACGGTGCGGCTTGTCGATCGATTGGTTGCAGCCGGGTTCGCCGTTCGATCCAAAGCGCTACGGGACCGTCGTGCAGTAGCGCTGATGCTCACTGAGGCAGGCGAGACTCGCCTATCTGCGATCCTGCAACGAAGAAACGAGACTTTATCCGAAATCCTTAGCCATGTCTCGAATGCTGACCGCCTCGTGCTGGAACGTATTGCCGAGACAATACTTGCGCAGATGTCTGACGACGCTGTCTCGGCGCTGACGATATGCCGGCTCTGCGACGAGAGGCGATGCTACAACTGTCCGATGGATGCCTTTGGAATGCTGGAGTCGTCGACGCATAGAGTCGACCCATAAGTGCGCGCAGAGACGCTTAGCGTATATCTGTGCCCGTTCTATGTCCTGACCCCATATAGGCCTTGTTCGGCGCCTTCTCGTTCCAGCCTCGGCGCTTGAGATAGTCATCGACCAGATTGCGACCGTCAGGTTCCAGTTCCTGTGTCAGCAGATCTTCAAAGGCGCAGCCCCATAGCGGCCCTTGCCAATGATCACCGATGATCTCGAATATGGCGTCGGGTTCGAGGCCGGTCGCTTCACATGCCGGACCGAGATGCGCGGACAGCATTTCATCCATCGCCTCGTCCCACGGAGCACGATCCGCATATTTCATCAGCCCGGACAGATCGTGAGCAGATTTCAATCTGGACATTCAGGCAGGCCTTTCCACGCCAAGGCGGCGCATTTCGCGATAGATGGTGGATCTGCCGATGCCGAGTTGCCGTGCTGCCTCTGTCGGCGAGATACGGGCTTCGACCAGTTTGATGGCCGCATCCACCTTGGACATGTCGAGCGGCTGACGGCCAGGCTGCTTGCCCTTGGCGCGTGCAGCGGCGATCCCATCGCGGGTCCGCTCAGAGATTAGCCGCCGCTCGAAATGGGCGATAGCTCCGAACACATGGAAGATGAGTTCGCCGGCGGCCGACGAGGTGTCGATTTTTTCCTCAAGACTCAGGAGGGCGATGCCTTGGCTGCGCAAAGTTTCGACTGTGGCGAGCAGTTCAGTCAGCGAACGCCCAAGCCGATCGAGGCGGACCACGGCGAGCGTGTCACCCTTGCGGGCATAGGCGATCAGTTCGGCCAGTCCAGGCCGCTCCATGCTTTTTCCCGATATTACATCGGTGAACACCTTGATGGCGCCGGCATTCTCCAGTCGCATGGTCTGGCCCGCCACATCCTGATCGCCGGTGCTGACGCGGGCGTAGCCCAGAATGCCGCCCATCTATCGTGTCTCCCAAACGGTCGTTCTGTGGACGCTATGGAGGGCAGCCGCTGCGCCCCACCCATATCCGTCCACATACTATGTCTCTTTACTCCTCGCTGTCCATAGGCCCAGATGACCTTTTGTGGACAGGAAACGGCATGACGAAGCGCAAGCATCAACTCCTGACCGAGAGCGAACGCGATCAGATACTCGCCATCCCGACCGATCGCGACCATTTGGCCCGGCTCTATACCTTCGAGCCTTCCGATATCGAGATCATCGGCGCGCGACGGGAGCGACGGAACCAGTTGGGCGTGGCGCTGCAACTCGCGCTCCTGCGGCACCCGGGCATCACGCTTGCGCAGTTGATACAGGACAGGGGAGCAATACCCCATGATCTCGCCGCTTTCGTCGCGGAGCAACTTGGTCTGCACGTAACCGAGCTGGCCAACTATGCGGCGCGGGATCAGACAATGACGGATCATGCCCGTGAGCTGGCGGCGCGTTTGGGGCTTCGGGGGCCAACCCGCGCCGATATTCCCTTCATGGTCGAGGCGGCCGCGAGAACGGCATGGGCGACCGACAAGGGGATGACGATTGCGATGGGCGTGGTCACCGCCCTGCGCGAGGCCCGGATTTTGCTGCCGTCCATCTCCACCATCGAACGCGCCAGCAGCGCGGGACGTGCCCGCGCGCGCAAGCAGGCCGCCCACGCCCTGATCGCCGATCTCAGCGCCGAACAGGTCCAGGCCCTCGATCAGCTCTTCGACGCCGCCGGCGGCATGAGCCATCTCGCCTTGCTTAAGACCATCCCCGTCGCGGCCAAGCCCGATCACGTCCGCCAGATCCTCGACCGTCTGAGGCAGGTGCGGAAGATCGGCATTTCCCCCGACGTCGCGGGCCGCATCCACGCGGACCGATTTCGGCAATATGTCAGGGAAGGCCGTGCGTCGCCTGCCTATATGATCGAGCGCTATATTCCCTCCCGGCGACGCGCCACGCTCGTTGCCTTCCTGCTCGATCTTGAAGAACGGCTGACGGACAGCGCCCTGGAGATGGCGGACAAGCTGATCGGCGGCATCTTCACCCGCGCGAAGAACGCCCAGGCGCGCAGCTATGCCGCCACGTCGAAGAACGTGGCCCGGCTGATGCTGATCTTCCGCAGGACGATCGACGCGCTCACCGATGCAGTCGATACTGGCGAAGATCCTATGGAGGTCCTGGATGCCTCAGTAGGATGGCACACCCTCCTGAAGGCGAGGCCGGAAGTGGCGACGATCGCGGAAACCGCCAATCTTGATCCGCTGAGGGTCGCGGCCGACCGCTATGCGACGTTGCGCAAGTTCGCCCCTGATCTGCTTGAAGCGCTACAGTTCAGGGCCGGAAAGGGCAGCGCGAAAACGATTGCCGCTATCGAGATGCTGCGCGACCTCAATAGGTCGGGCAAGCGCGATCTGCCTGCCGACGCTCCGATGCCCTTCCGCAAGGAATGGCAGAAAATCGTCATGGGCGATGACGGCAAGATCAATCGGCGGCTCTGGGAAATCGCGACTATCGCGCATCTGCGCAACAAGCTGCGCTCCGGTGATGTCTGGGTGGAACGATCGACGGGATACCGCCAGTTCGACAGCTACGTGCTAAGCGAACCGAAGGCCAAGCCGATCGTGTCGGCTCTTGGTCTGCCACCCACAGCCGGCGAATGGCTCGAACAGCGGGGCCGCGAACTGGACTGGCGGCTGAAGAAATTCGCCCGGAGCCTGAAGCGCGACGCTCTGGAGGGTGTGCGATACCGCGACGGCCGCCTCCAGATATCCCCCGTTCGCACGATCGCAACGCCCGACGCCGAAGCCCTGGCCGACCGGCTCGATGCGATGATGCCACGCATCCGTATCACCGAACTGCTACATGAGGTGGCGCAGGAAACTGGCTTTCTTTCGGCGTTCACCAACCTGCGCACCGGCGAGCTATGTCCCAATGAAAATGCGCTGCTCGCCACGATCCTCGCCGACGCCACCAATCTCGGCCTGTCGCGCATGGCCGCCGCGAGCCAGGGCGTCACGCGCGATCAACTCCTATGGACCCATGACGCCTATATCCGCGACGAGAGCTACCGCGCGGCGCTCGCCGTCCTCATCAACGCGCACCACCGCCTGCCATTCTCGCGGGTATGGGGCGACGGCACAACGTCCAGTTCCGATGGTCAGTTCTTCAGGGGCGCGAAGCGCGGCGCATCGGGCGGCGACATCAACGCGCGCTATGGCGTCGATCATGGCTTCAGCTTCTACACCCATGTTTCCGATCAGCGCGGGCCCTACCACGTCAATGTGATCTCGGCCGCCACGCATGAAGCGCCCTATGTCCTCGACGGCCTCATCAGCCATGGCACCGATCTCAGGATCGTCGAGCATTACACCGACACCGGCGGAGCGACCGATCATGTCTTCGCCCTGTGCGCGATGCTGGGATTTCGCTTCTGCCCGCGCCTGCGCGACTTTCCGGACAGGCGGCTTGCGCCGATCGCGCCGGTTTCGGCCTATCCGTCCATCGCCCCGTTGTTGGGCAAGCGTATCCGCACCGACATCATCAATGAACAATGGGACGACGTGCTGCGCCTCGTGGGGTCGATCAAGGCTGGCCACGTCGCGCCGTCGGTCATGCTGCGAAAGCTCGCCGCCTACGAACGGCAGAACCAGCTCGACGTCGCACTACAGGAGATCGGCAAGATCGAACGGACCCTGTTCATGCTGGACTGGCTTGAAAATCCCGATCTGCGCCGGCGATGCCATGCCGGCCTTAACAACAGCGAGCAGCGCCATGCCCTGACGCAAGCGATCTACACCTTCCGCCAGGGCCGCATCATCGACCGCAGCCATGAAGCTCAACAATATCGGGCATCAGGCCTCAACCTAGTCATCGCGGCGATCGTCTATTGGAACACGATCTACATGGCCGACGCCGCCCAGCATCTGCGATCGGCAGCGGCCCCGGTCCCCGATGATCTGCTTGTCCATACGTCGCCGGTTGGCTGGGAGCATATTGCCTTTTCCGGCGATTTCCTCTGGGATCGAGCCGCCGCTTCCGCTGGCCGCAAGGCCCTCAATCTTCCGCCGGACAGCCGCGCCGCCTAAGCGTTCCTCGGTTGTTCTCCCTTAGCGTTGTTTAGCGTACCTTCCACGCTATGCCCTCAACGACGGGCAAGCGCCATAGCCCCCGGAAGATCGCCCACTCGGACACCGGTGTAGCTAGGTAGGAAGCCGCAAACGCCAACCAGAACAGAGCGCTCGTCGGTACTAAGGTGGTGAGAGTTATGAAATCGATGGAGCGCAGCTGAAATGCAACGGCGGCAAGAATCGCTAGCGAGAACGCAAGGCTACCCCAACGGGTGAAGCGGGGCCGGACAACGCCCTGAAGCGTCCTGAGCGTGGCTGGCAGCGTACTCGGTTTGATGGGCAAGCCCAAAGGCCCGATGTTCATGTTAGTTAGGTCCCGAAAATCGAAGTCCATTGCCACAGGCCCCGGACAATTCGCGTGGCTCGAACGCCGACACAAAGGTGGCATCGCGCGCAGATAGCGTTCCGCTATAGGTCGCATGGCTCGTGCGATAGAGCCACGACCATCATCGCCGCCACCGCTCCGATGCGAGCGGCAAGCCCCCAGCTCAGACTGATACATCACCAGCGCATGACTTGGTGCGCTGGGAAGCGTCCTTGCTCGCGTCATCAATTTTCCCGACCGCTCTGGAATAATGTCTATTGTCTGAAGACGCCGCGGCCGAACAAATCCGCAGTCCGCTTGCTAGAAACGAGCGGACCTGCACGGCCTTCAAAAGTCGCGAGATAGTGAGATCGCGAAGGCGCGTGGGCGGGCGGGTGTGTACTGGCGTTCTGTGCGTACCGAAAAGGGATTGCCAAAGGCAAGTGTGTCGCCCCGCGCATTGAAGATGTTTGTCGCGGACAGTTCCACCGCGAACGGTCCCCTGCGGACCTCGAGCCCCGCCGCGAACTCGGCGAACCCGCCCATCCGCCGATCGAGTCCCGGGTCCAGGCTCAGCCTAGACCGCCCCACGTAGCGGCCGGTTACTGTAGGCGACACCTGCCAGGAACTAGCATTAATCGAATGCCGCACCTCGAAGTGGCCGGACACGCCAGGCACAACAGGAAGGCGCGGGTCACGCTCCAGATCGGCACCGTCGATACCGCGAATAAGGCGAGCCCGCTGGCCGGACGCGCCCGCGACGAAGGACCAAGCCGCCGTCGGCCGCCACCGGACGGTCAGTTCGCCGCCGAGAATCCTTGCGTCGCCAGCGTTGCGCGTGGCTACAAGGCCGGTATCGAGGAGATAGTCCGATTGAACGTCCGACCATAAGGAGCTGAACGCGCCAAGCTCAAACTGAAGTCGGCCGTTAATTGAATTTTGTCGAAAGCCAGCTTCAAAAGCTACCAACTGGTCGGCGTCATACCGGCGGGTTTCCATGTTCGACGGATCAAGACCTCCCGGCCGGAACGCAGACGCCACGCGAAGATAGGCTAGCGAGACTGATGAGGGCGACCACGACAGCGTCGCACTGGGCGAGACGCCCCACGAAGTCTTGGCCCGAACTTCGGTTCCGCCGTCATCGTCGCGGTCCTCCTTGACGGTTGAGCGGAAAACGCGGAGGCCGAGGCCGAGGCGAAGACCGTCGATAAGCGGCCGGCTACCCTCGGCAAACATGGCCGTTTCGGTGACGCTTCTTGAAGCATCCAACAATTCTGCGACCACCGGGCCGGCCTCCGATGCACGGCCGCGAGCGCTGCTTCGGGATGAGAGGTACGAAACGCCCAATGCCCAGGGCGTTCGGCCGCTTTTGTTCGCAAGGCGGATTTCTTGGTCAAATACCTGATATGTGCGGGTTTCGGCATAGCGCAGCGGCGCGACCAGACCGAGGACCGCGGCCGCGCTGCTCGCGTCGTCAACCTTAAGCGTCCACTGCGTAGCGAGGCTTGTAGAAACGGTTAGGACACGTGACCCGAGCTCGCCTTGCAAGACCCCCGAGGTGAGCACGACGTCATTCGACCGCGGCTCCCGCAGCCGGTCCCCCCGTGTCAATTCCTCCCTGTCGCGATCCACATATTGGCTGTCGCGCGCGCGGATGCTCTGACCGGCACCGACGAAATCAAAGGTCCAACCCTCACGCGGGAGAACGCGAAGCGACGCTCTAGCGCCGCGCACGACCGTTTGGTTGACGTCCGAGCGACCTCCAGCGTTGTCGATCCAGCCTGGAGCGACGTCGGCGTAGCCGACCAACCGCAAGGCGGTCTGATTCTGACGCACGGGCAAGTTGACGACTGCCTCGACAGACCCGCCGACGCCGTGACCAAGTAGGGCGGCGAGACGCTGGCGAGAGCGGCCGGCAAATCGGACCAAGTCGGGCGCCATTGTTATCACGCGATAGACGCCGCCCAGTGCTCCTGTGCCGTAAAGCGGCCCCTGCGGTCCCTTCAGTACCTCGACCCGATCCACATCAACCATTCGGAAGTCGGGGTCAGGCGCATCGTAGGTGATCCGGGCCTCGTTCAGGTACACGCTCACCGGGGATTGTCCGAAGCCGATAAAGGGACTGTCGGCTATGCCCCGCAAGAACAATCGGCTCGCACCTGGCCCGCCATTCGTCGCAATCAATCCTTGGACCTGGGTCGCCACCGCCGATGTGCCGGCGTCTGAGCCCGCGGCGGCGCTTCCGTCCAGCACATGGACGGTGACCGGTCCCGGCACCTGCGAAAGCAACTCGCGCATCTTCCTGGCGGTGACGACGATGTCCGCTGGAATGGTTGGATTTGCGCTGGCGGCTGTCGGGCCAGCGTTCGGGGAGGCGGGGGCAGCCAATATCCGAAAGGTCGCGGGTCCCACGCGGCGGGCGGACAGGCCAGTGCCTGCCAATAGCCGCGCGTATGCGGCATCGATCGTCATCCGGCCTCGCAACGCGATCACCCGGTGCCGCGGAAGCGGAGCATCGAGCGCGAACGATGTCTTCGTCTGAGTGGCGAGCGCGGCGAGCATCGCTTCAAGCGTACCAGCGGGGACGTCGATCAGAAGGACACGCTCCTGAGCCGCTGCCGGTCCGGCAACGCTAGTCGCTAGCGCCACGGACGAGACGCACAGTGCTTCCTTCCACTTTCGCATCCAACCCCGTCAGCTGCTTGAGCGTGTCGATGGCTGACGCGCCCGGTTCGATCGTGATGACGCCAGAGAAGCGTCTGCGGGCCATGTCGCGGCCGATCTCCACCCGCCGTCCTGCGTAGCGCGACACATCGGCGACGACCAGCCCGAGCGGCGCGCGATTATACACGAGCCGACCCTGCCGCCAGCTCCCGACGGCCTCGGTCGCCTGGGCAGTGATCTCCACCACACCGCGTCCCGGGTCTGCGAAAAGCGCCTTGCCCGCGTCTAGCACTACGGGTTGAGCGAACCGAACCGAGCTCACCGACACGGTCCCGGCCTGAACCGCGACCCTGAGTACACCGTTCTCCAAAGAGACATCGAACCGGGTGCCGACATCTTTGACGAGGAAGTCGGCTGCCTCGACAGTGAAGGGCGAAGCAGAATCGTGGCGCACTTCGAAGAACGCGGTCCCGGTCAACCGCACGTGGCGGGCATTGTCGGCATTGGCAACCAATGTCGATCCCGGTGCCAGTGTCGCTTTCGCACCGCTTGGTAGCGTCACAGACCTCATCTCGCCGGCGGCAGTGCGATAGGTCGGCGAGGGGGTCGGCGCGTCAAGGCGCAGAAGCGGTAGTGATACGATGGCCACGGCCGAGGCTGCCACGGCGCCCGCGGCGACACGCCAGCGCAGCCATTTGTGCGCGCCCTTGTTTCCGCCCTCTCGCAACCTGAGCGCAGGCCGTCGGCGACCGATCTCGTCATCAAGCAGCGCGATCTCGTTATAGCACGTACGATGCTCAGAATCCGCTGCTAGCCAGCGAGTGAAGCCATCCCAGTCAAAGTCGTCGCGATACTGTCCCTGGTGCCACAGCGCGGCCTGCTCGTAGATGTCCTCTGTCGTGGTCATTGCGCATCGCCGCCGACGGAGCACACCGACAGCCTCCTGGTTCGAACGTAAGACGCCGAGCAAGCCATCCCGCCTCAGTCCTTCAGCGTCCGGCGAAGAAAAGCCATCGCGGTTGCCATGTGCTTCTCCACGCCGCTGCGCGTTATACCGAGCTCTCGGGCAACGTCCGCGTGCGGTAGCCCATCGAGCTTGTGAAGCCGGAACACTCGGCCGGCTGCGGGCGGAATCGCCGCGATAGCGATCTCCAGCCTTGCCGAGCGCTCCCGCTCCTCCATTGCCTGGTCGGCGCTCAGGCGCGGATCGGCTGCCTCGCTTAGGCCGGCAGCCCCATACTCCGCGTCTGACCAGTCACGGTCGCGCGTCGCGCGTCGGCGCCTCTCCCGCATCCGGTCTAGCACAAGATTCTGTGCTGCGCGGTAGAGATACGCGCGGCCATTTGCCACGGGGCTGCCGCCGGCCGCATGAACTCGCAGCCAGAGTTCCTGAAGCACGTCTTCCGCTTCGGCCGGATCGCCTGTGCGCGTGATCAGAAAGCGGAGAAGCTCCGGACGGTACGCTGCGTACAAGGCGGCAAGACCGGATTGCGGGGCGTGGACGAGCTTCTCCCGTTTACCTTTTTCTCCAGGGGCGTTCGGAGGCAAAAAATCCGTCTCGGCTTTTCGGCAGGTGCGGTTGCGTCCTGCGGCGGCGTCTCATTCGCAGAGGATGGCCCAAAGGCGGTGGACTTGCAACGCCCAGGTGAGCTCTTCCTGTCGAAAGGTTATGAGTTGGGCACTGCTATCGTGGCTGCGGCACTGTTTCTGCCTCCTCCAGTAATGCTGGATCAGATGGCGATCGTGCCGGTGCTTTTTCAAGAAACGGCACCTGTCGGCCATGTGCCGCAAGAGGTACCGGCTATAGGCTCCGAAGGCGAAGCAACGTCGGCAAACCCCGTTGAGGCTCCAACGCCACCGTCGTCACCGGAGGAAGGTTTGCCGATAGATATTGGCGCCGAGCAGCAGACGGTCGAACACAATGACATTGTGGTCACTGCTCGACCGGGTCATGCGCCGGGAGATCCGTTGCAAGCTGTCAACGCACAGGCATTTGCCATCACCCAGACCGTTGACAAGGCGGTCGTCGCGCCGGTGGCGATGACCTATCAACGCGCCTTGCCTGGTTCGGTTCGTGGGGCAATCCGCAATTTCTTCAATAATCTGGCTGAACCGGTTGCATTCCTCAATTTCCTCGTTCAGCTCAAACCCGGCAAGGCGGCCGAGACGGCCGGACGGTTTGCGATCAACACAACGGTCGGCGTCGCCGGGATGATCGATGTCGCCCGGAAAAAACCGTTCAAACTACCTCGTAGATCGAACGGCTTTGCCAACACACTGGGCTATTACGGCGTAAAGCCCGGCCCCTTTCTGTTCCTTCCGCTGATCGGCCCTACGACCGTCAGAGACCTCATCGGCCTTGGTATCGACCGAATGGTTCTTCCGTCGGCGTTCGGCCAGCCGTTCAACCAGCCCACCTACACGGTTCCAGCAAGCATCGTTGGGTCGCTTGATTACCGGGTCCAGTTCGACTCACAACTTCGCGAGTTGAAAGACACGCCGGACCCGTATGCTGCTTCGCGCAGGAACTATCTGGAAGGCCGCCAGGCGGAGATTGACGCTCTGCATGGGCGAACGTCACCGCAACCGATCACGCGCCGTACGCTCCCGGTTTTCCCATGATGCATGGCTCTCCTGCTCGTTCCGAACTACGCCGCATACAAGAGAATTGGCTTGCCAAGAGCGAACGACGGGTTCTCCAATGGCTTTGCGCCCGAATGCCCGCTTCCATCACGCCGGATCGGCTAACCGCAATCGGCATGATTGGAGCCGCGATGGTTTTTGGCGGCTACATCGCGAGCAATCTTGGCCACCTTTGGTTACTTTTGTCCCTCGCCGGCTATGTCGTTCAATGGTTTGGGGACTCAATGGACGGAAGCCTCGCGCGGTATCGTAAGATCGAGCGCCCCTCCTACGGATACTTCATCGATCACAGTTGTGACGGGATGGCAAATCTGCTGATCGTGGCCGGGATCGGCCTTTCCCCGTACGTGACCATGAACATCGCCATGGTCGCGCTGGCCGGTTACCTCTTGATGTCGGTTCACACATTCCTCGCGGCGCGAGTGATGGGCGAATTGCGACTGTCCTATCTCGCAATGGGTCCTACCGAGCTTCGCCTTTTCCTGATCCTGTTGACGATTGCGATGATGGCAATCGAGCCCGGCGGAGACCGTATCTGGACGATACCGGCACTAGACGCTCTGGTAGGATTAATCGGCGCCGCGCTGATTTGCCTATTTATAGTGCAAACCTTGCTAGTGGCTAGAACACTTGCTCGTGTCGATTCAAATGCGGATCGTTGATGTCAATGAGTACTACTGCCCGACAGGAGGTGGGGTTCGAACGTACATCGACCGGAAAATGCGAATCCTGGCTGATCTTGGTCACGAACTTATTGTCATCGCACCCGGCCATGAGAATCGTCTCGAACACCGCCCCGGCGGGGGGCGCGTTTTCTGGGTAGCCGCACCCCGCCTTCCGTTCGACCGAAGCTACGGGATGTTCTGGGATGGGGCTCCGGTAACGGCACTGCTCGATGAACTAAATCCCGACGTCGTCGAGACAAGCTCGCCGTTTCGCCCCGCATGGATCGTCGCCAACTGGAGAGCGCCCGCGGCTAAAGTCTTCTTCGCACACAATGACCATATGACTGCCTACGCGCAGCGTTGGGTGGGACGACTGGCCTCGCGGCAAAAAGTTGAGAGTTGGTTTGGGTGGTACACCCGCTACCTTGCTCACTTCCTCGACAGGTTCGATGCCTTTGTCACGAATGGCAGGACGCTCGACCGTTGGTATTCCGGCCGCGGACTTCAGGTCGATGCACCGCTTCCGCTCGGCGTGGAAGGCGGCGTTTTCGCCCCGCATCTTCGAGATGAACAACTACGGGCAGCGCTACTGGGCGAGTGCCACCTTCCGCCTTGTGCGCATTTACTTATCGGGGTCGGGAGGCATCACCCGGAGAAGCGCTGGCCGATGGTTATTGATGCGGTTGAACAAGCCGGCCAATCGGCACCTATTGGGCTCATCCTCCTTGGCGACGGCGTCGATCGACCCAAAATCTTCAGCCGCGTCGCTGGCAATCCCCACATCCGGCTGTTTAAGCCGATCTTCGAGCGTGAGCGATTTGCATCCGTGTTGGCCAGCGCAGATGCGCTCGTGCACGGATCGGATACCGAACCTTTTGGTCTCGTTGCCTTAGAAGCCATCGCGTCAGGGCTGCCGTTGATTGTTCCTAACGAGGGAGGGTCAGCGGAATTTGCAGCACCAAGCCATTCCGAATCCTATAATGCGCGTGACGCGAAATCCTGCGCAGCGGCGATCCTGCGCCTGTTGGCGCGGGATTCCGTACAGTTACGTTCGGCAACCCTGGATGCAGCAGGAAGAGTTCGTACGGATCTCGATCACCTAATTGATCTACTGAATTATTATAATCAGCTACTCTTACGACGATCGATTTCATGATAAATTTCGCGAAAAAAAATGAAGCAAGGGTTGTAGTCATTGACGTATCTTACGGAAAACATTCCCTGGTGGCTTGATATAGCGCGCATCCTACTGGCAGGGTTGATCTGCCCCCCGCTGAGTGGCCCAGAGACTATGATAGTCTGGACCATGAAAGGGACATTGAATGCCGAGCAAGAAGCACAAGCCGGAAGAGATCATCGGCAAGCTGCGTGAAGTTGAGATTGTGCTGGCGCAGGGAGCGAGCAC
>NZ_VYQA01000038.1:0-17442 GCF_008710165.1 Sphingobium limneticum
CCTGCGCCTCATAGCGCCCGAGGCCGGTCAAAAACGACCGGATTCTGGAAGGTTACCTCCCAGAATGACTGACGCCTTGGGCTAGAAAACGGCGAAAGCGAGGCCAATGGCCGGCTCTGCCAACCCTTTTTCCGCAGCCTGTTAAGGGCGATGCCTTACCCAGTCGACGTCCAATAGAATTGAGAGAATGCGCAGAACGTCAATCATGAGAAGGGCGCCCGGCAATTCTCGTCGTCATCGACCGAACTGCAGTATTTCGTGGCGATCGCTAGAGCACATACCCGCCATCGATCGTCAGACTGGCACCCGTCATGTAACCAGCCGCCGGGCTAATCAGATAGGAAACGAGCGACGCGACCTCCTCCGCTTTGCCGACCCGCCCAAGTGGAATGAGGTCGCGCAGGCGCGGAACCATCGCAGCCGTCAGATCGGTTTCGATCGGTCCCGGCTGGATGTTGTTGACCGTGATACGCCGGGGCGCGAGGTCGAGAGCGACGCCCTTGACCATGGTCGCGACGGCGGCCTTGGTCATGGCGTAGACGCTGCTGCCCTGCGAGCCAGTTCGAATAGCGGTGTTGCTGCCGATCGTGATCACGCGCCCGCCATCGCGCATCCGCGCGGTCGAAGCCTGGATGGCGAGGAAGACGCCGCGCACGTTGACGTCGAGCATCAGGTCGAGATCCTCGAGCGTGAACGCCTCGATTGTCGCGCGGCGAAGGACGCCGGCATTGACAACCACGACGTCGAGCATGCCCAACCGATCGACCGCATGCGCCACTGATGCGGTGATAGCATCGGCATCGGCGCTATCAGCCTGAATCGCGATGGCGCTGCGTCCCAGGCCGTTGATCGCTTGGACAACCTCAGCGGCGCGATCAGGTTGCGAGACATAGGTCAGCGCCAGATCGAAACCATCTCCGGCGAGCCGGTTTGCGATGGCGACGCCAATGCCACGCGATCCCCCGAACACCATGGCGACCCGAGCGCTCACGGGATCAGCACCAACTTTCCGGTGGTCCTGCGGCTCTCCATATCCGCGTGGGCCTTCGCCGCATCCGCAAGGGCATATTCGCCGCCGATCCGGACCTTGAGCCTGCCGTCCGCGACCCACTGGAAGAGCTGCGCGGCATGCTTGCGAAGCAGTTCCGGGGTATGGATATGGTCGAAGAAGACGGCGTAGCCGATCTTGATGCTCCTGGGCAGGCTCATGATATCGAGTGGCCCTGGCCCACCCAGCACCGGGCCATACCAGCAGAAGGTGCCCGACCGGCGCAGGACGTCGAGTGAACCCTGAAACGTTGTCGGTCCCGATCCATCATAGACGACATGGACGCCCTCTCCATCGGTCAGGCGCAGGGCCTCTTCGGCAAATCGCCCTTCCGTATCGACAATGACGTGGTCGGCGCCCGCCTCCCGGGCGGTGGCGACCTTTTCTTCAGATGAGACCCGACCGATCACCTGGCCGCCGCGCAACTTGATGATCTGGGTCAGGAGCAGGCCAAGACCTCCTGCCGCAGCGTGAACGAAGGCGATATCACCGGGCAGGACCGGATAGAAGTCGGTCGCGAAATGGCTGGCGGTCAGCCCCTGCATCATGATCGAGGCCGCCGTTCGATCGTCGACCGCATCGGGAACCGGCACCAGCGACGTTGCCGGGATCGCGACCCGCTCAGCATAACTGCCGGGCGCATAGACCCAGGCGACACGCTGGCCGGGCTGAACAGCCTCGACGCCTTCGCCGACTGCCAGAACTCGACCGACGCCTTCGACGCCCAGGATCTTGGGATTGGGCATGTCAGTCCAGGCAATCCCCTGACGCACGCCGATATCCATGAAGTTGACCCCGGCAACCGCGATCTCGACCAGCGCCTCGCCCGGCCCGGCGACAGGCTCCGGTCGCTCGATCTGCTCCAGCACCTCGCGGCCACCGGTCGCGGTCATCACCACTGCTCGCATGTCTTTCTCCTATCTTGAATGATCGTTCAGTAATTGGTCAAAAAAGGGGTCAGCGCAGCGCGCGCATGACCATCTCCTGCAGGGCAGCCAGGGTTGATCGGTCGGCGCCGCCACGCCCGGCGACGCGGATCCCGGCGATATTGGCGATCAGGAATTGCGCGAGAGCCTCGGGATCGAGGCTGGCTGCAACATCGCCCTCACGCTGCGCGTCGCGCATGCGCGAGGCGATGGCCATGTGCAATGTCCTGCCCAGTGCTGCATGGATATCGACAAGGTCCGGCCGCGATGCGCCGAACTCGCAGGTCGAGCCGACGCCGAGACAGGGCGTGGCTGCTGTCTCCACGACGCGCCGCAGCATGGCCCCGATCCCGTCAATGGCGCGCGCGCCGCTGCGAAGCGCCTCGAAATGCGCCGCGCATTCGCCCATGCCGTAGCGCCGCACCGCCGCGCAATAGAGCTGCCACTTGTCGCCGAAGGCCGCGTAGAGGCTCTGCCGCCCAATGCCCATGGCGTCCACGAGCATCTGCGCCGAACTGCCCTCATATCCATGCTCGCTGAACACGGTGATCGCACCGTCCAGGGCAGCATCCGTGTCGAATTCCCGAGGTCTTGCCATAGGTCATGTATAGCGATTCGGGAACGATCGTTCAAGTATGGATACTCGGTTTCCGTGCGACACCCTCAGCGGGAAGCAGCGACCGTGGCGCCTCCCGAGACGGACGAGAGTCGGCTAGTTTCGCTGGGCTTGGGTTCGCCCGGTCGCCGCGAGGATGAACGGATAGCCCGATGACCTCGGCCGCTGCGTTACCTCTTCGAGCGAGGCGAAGCTCGGGGCGTGCGGGCTTCAGCTTCCGCAGCCTCTCCACTCTGTTCCATATTCTTGAGATCGCGCTCAATGCGGAGCCGCGAGGCGCTGCAGTTCGGTTATGAACTCGTCGCCCCGGCGGCCCGGTTGTGATGGGAGCGAGCACTGCGTGGTAAAGGTGTCTGATCGACGCCAGGCGTCGCGATCACTCACCAGCGGGACTGCCGTATTTTCAGAGGCGCTTCGCCCATCCTCTGCTGATCGTTCGATTTTTCGGCCGAACAGGCATTGTGCAAGTGCAACCCATAATATATGTTCAATTAAACATATCATGGAGTCTACATGCCGACAGAGGTCGCCATTCATCCTCTCCCGTCGCCCCGAGGCCGCAGGCAGAAGGATATGGTTGGTGGCAGACAGGAATTGCTGGCGGCTGCCATCTGCGCATTTTCGCATGACGGGTTCGAGCGCGCAGATCTGAGAGGAATCGCATCGGCCGCTGGCGTCAGTCAAAACCTCATCCGCGTGCATTTCGGAAGCAAAGCTCAACTCTGGAAAGCCTGCCTGGAAGCGATAACACAGAGCACGACCGGAATAATCGCGGAAATTTCCAAGATTGCCTCAGACGATAGCCGTTCGGTTCATGACCGACTTTGCGACGCGATTACGCGCATAATCTATTTTTATTCGGACCATCCCTATGTGAGGGATTTTGTCGTTCGGCACGCAGCGGATAGGTCTGAGCGGTCGACATTGGTTACGGAACAACTGATCCATCCTGCCTATGAAAGTTGTCGGACGCTTTACGAGGCCGGAATCGCTCAGGGCATAATCAGGGCCAGTCACCCTGCGCTCTTTTTCGCGTTGCTGAGCGCCGCTGCCAATCAACCCGCCAGCTTTCCTACTGTCCTGCGATCGCTTGCTCCCGAGATCCCTGAGGACGCCGCCCGAATTCTCATCGCAGAGACCATCGTCGAGACTTTGCTCCACGGCGAGCCATGCGCTCCGCCGCGGTGAACCTCAAAGGGGAGGTACTTAACCTTTCTGCAGGCTGCCGAGCGCCTGCGCAAAGAAACACAGCAGAGGGACTCGCCTGCTCGCAGGCGTTGCCGCTCTGCCGCCGCAGGAGATTGAGCATGTCGATCGATGAACACCAAACCGACCCCCTCGACGGCCTCGCCGAGACGCTCGATCACGCAGCGGCTGCGATGGTGGCTCAGGCAACGCATGGCCTGTCTCCCGCAACGCTTGTTCAGGCATGGTCGGACTGGGCGCTCCATCTCGCCATCTCTCCGGGCAGGCAGTTGCAACTGGCTACCAAGCTGGGTCGCAAATATATGCGACTGGCTGATTATGCAGCCCGGCGCGCCGGCGATCCCGACACCCTTCCCGCAATCGAGCCGCTGCCCCAGGACCGCCGCTTCGACGACCCTGCCTGGCGGGAACAGCCCTATGATCTTCTCGTGCAGGCATTTCTGCTGACCCAGCAATGGTGGCACGCCGCCACGACGGGCATAAAGGGCGTGGACCGTCATCATGAAGACATGGTTGCGTTCGCGGCCCGCCAAATCCTCGACATCGTCGCGCCGACGAACATTATCGCGGCGAATCCCGTGCTCCAGAAGCGGATCGTCGAAACAGGCGGGCGCTGCCTCATCGACGGCATCGAGCATCTTTTCGAGGACATGAGCCGCCTTGCACGAGGGGAATCACCGGCGGGAGTTGAGGCGTTCCCGGTTGGCGAGACTGTTGCCGCGACGCCAGGAAAGGTCGTCTATCGCAACGAACTGATCGAACTGATCCAGTATGAACCGACGAGCGGGATGGTCCATCCGGAGCCGGTGCTGATCGTGCCCGCCTGGATCATGAAATATTATATTCTCGATCTTTCGCCGGACAATTCGCTGGTCCGCTGGCTGGTGGGCCAGGGTTACACGGTCTTCGCCATCTCCTGGCACAATCCGGGCAGCGCCGACCGCAACCTCGACATGGACGCCTATCGACGGCTGGGCGCGATGGCAGCGATCGATGCCATCCACGCGATCTGCGGCGACGCGCATATCCACGCGCTGGGTTATTGTCTCGGGGGCACATTGCTGTCCATCGCCGCAGCCGCAATGGCGCGCGATGGCGACGACAGGCTGGCGAGCGTCACCCTGCTCGCGGCCCAGACCGAGTTCAGCGAACCCGGAGAACTTGGCCTTTTCATCGATGAGTCCCAGCTCAATCTGCTCGAGAACATGATGTGGAGCCGGGGCTATCTCGACAGCAGCCAGATGGGCGGTGCGTTCGAGATTCTGCGTTCGAACGATCTCGTCTGGTCGCGGATCCTCACCGAATATCTGATGGGCGAGCGTGCGCCCATGAACGATCTCATGGCGTGGAACGCCGACGGCACGCGCATGCCTTATGCCATGCACAGCCAGTATCTGCGCCGTCTGTTTCTCGATGATGATCTGGCCGAAGGCAAATACAAGGTCGACGGCCGGGCTATTTCCCTGTCGGCGCTGCGCAAACCGATGTTCATCGTAGGAACCGAACGCGACCATGTCGCGCCGTGGAAGTCGGTCCACAAGATCCACATGCTCTCCCCGGCCTCCATCCGCTTCGTGCTGACAAGCGGCGGTCACAATGCCGGCATTGTATCGGAGCCGGGCCACAGGGGGCGTCGCTACAGCGTGCTCGATCGTGTGGAAGACGGCCCCGTGCTCGACGCGGAGGAATGGCTTTCGCGCGCCGAGCCGCATGAGGGAAGCTGGTGGACCGCCTGGGGCGAATGGCTGGTCGACCATTCGAGCGAGCCCGTCCCGCCTCCCCCGATGGGATCGCCCGACAAGGGATATCCCGCGCTCTATCCGGCACCTGGCCACTATGTGAAGGAGCGTTGAGCGATGGCCGGTCCAGCGATGATCGAAAACCGCACCTTCGATGAAATCGAAGTTGGCGACACCGCATCGGTCACACGAACGCTCGAGCCGGAAGACATTCAGCTTTTCGCCCTGGTGTCTGGCGACGTCAATCCGGCTCACCTCGACGCGCAATATGCCGCGACCGACATGTTCCGCCACGTCATTGCCCACGGCATGTGGGGCGGCGGCCTCATCTCCGCCGTCCTCGGAACGCAACTACCCGGTCCTGGCACCATCTATCTGGACCAGTCGTTGCGCTTCCGCCGCCCCGTCGCACCGGGCGACACGATCACCGCCTCGGTCACCGTCGTCGAGAAGCGTGCGGAGAAGAAAATCCTGATCCTCGACTGCCGCTGCGCCAACCAGCATGGCGAGGATGTCATCACTGGCCAGGCCCAGGTGATCGCGCCCGGCGAAAAGGTGCTGCGCCCGCGCGCGGAGCTGCCGGACGTTCGCCTCAACGATCATGACAAATATCGCCGGCTGATGGAGCTTGCCGGTGGTAGCGATCCGGTCCCGACGGCGATCGTGCATCCTTGCAGCGAAGCCGCCATCACTGCGGCGCTCGATGCGGCGCAAGCCGGATTGATCGCCCCGATCCTCATCGGGCCCGATGCGAAGATCAAGGCCGCAGCCACTGCGGCCTCGCGCGCGATCGACGGTTTCCGGATCGTGCCGGTGGCGCACAGTCATGCCGCAGCGGCCAAGGCGGTGGAACTGGTGCGCACGGGCGAAGCGCAGCTCGTCATGAAGGGATCACTGCACACGGATGAACTGATGGGCGCGGTAGTCTCTTCCGCTACAGGCCTTCGCACCGAACGACGGATCAGCCATGCCTATGTCATGGACGTGCCTGGCCGGCCGACACCGCTCATCATTACCGATGCCGCTATCAACATCGCCCCCTCCCTCGAGGAAAAGGCCGACATCATCCGCAACGCCATCGATCTCGCGCATGTGATCGGCATGGAGGCGCCCAAAGTCGCGATCCTCGCTGCGGTCGAAACCGTCAACCCGGCAATGCCTTCGACGCTGGATGCGGCGGCGCTCTGCAAGATGGCGGATCGCGGGCAGATCAGCGGCGGCATTCTCGATGGACCCCTCGCCTTCGACAATGCGGTCAGCGAGGCCGCGGCCAGGGAAAAGGGTATCGTTTCCGAAGTTGCGGGCCATGCGGAAATTCTGGTCGTGCCCAACCTCGAAGCCGGGAACATGCTGGCCAAGCAGCTCACATTCCTGGGCGGCGCCGACGCGGCCGGTATCGTGCTTGGCGCGCGCGTGCCGATCATCCTGACGAGCCGTGCCGACAGCCTGCGCACGCGTCTCGCGTCCTGCGCAGTGGCGGTGCTGATGGCGCGCGCCGTGACGCCGGCAGCCCCTGGATTGCCCGGGGGCAAGAGTGCATGAAGGCGGTCGTCAGCCTCAATTCCGGCTCGTCGAGCATCAAATTCTCTCTCTTCGCCATGGAGCCGGGAGGCAGCCTCCAACTCGCGGCCGGCGGAAAGATCGAGAAAATCGGGATAGTGCCAGCGCTGAAGGCCCGAAGGACGGACGGTACGATCCTGCTCGATCGCACCTGGCCGGATGGCGCAGGCCTTACCCACGCCGACTTGCTGGCCGATCTTTTTTCCTGGGCGATGCAGCATCCACTTGAAGGCTATGAGATCGCCGCCATCGGACACCGCATCGTCCATGGCGGCACAGAATTTTCCGTCCCGCGGCGCATCGATTCTGAATTGATCGACAAGCTGGAAGCACTTTGTCCGCTGGCGCCCCTGCATCAGCCCCATAACCTGGCTGCCGTCCGGGCGATCACCAAGCTTGATCCCGACCTGCCTCAGGTCGCCTGCTTCGACACCGCTTTCCATCATGACAAGCCAGCCCTCGCCTCTCGTTTCGCAATCCCCCGTGCGCTTCACGACCAGGGCATCCGTCGCTACGGTTTTCACGGCCTTTCCTATGAATATATCGCCCGGCGCCTCGCCGCGATCGACCCGGCGCTGGCCTCGGGCAAGGTCATCGCCGCACATCTGGGCAATGGCGCGAGCCTTTGCGCCATGGCGGCGGGGCAAAGCGTCGACACGACCATGGGGTTCACCGCGCTCGACGGTTTGATGATGGGCTCCCGCTCGGGCAGTCTCGACCCCGGTGTCGTGCTGCATCTCATGACGCAGATGGGCATGGGCGCCAAGACGATAGAGGATATGCTTTACAGGCAATCGGGCCTTCTGGGCGTGTCGGGCATTTCCAGCGACATGCGCACGCTTGCCGCGAGCGACGCACCCGAAGCGAAAGAAGCGATTGATCTCTTCGCCTGGCGGGTAGCCCGTGACACCGGCGCCCTTGCCGCTTCGCTGGAGGGTGTGGACGGGATCATCTTTACTGCTGGCATCGGCGAAAATGACGCGGGCATGCGCAGTCTTATTGGTCGCCGGCTCCAATGGCTGGGCCTTGAGATCGATGATCGCGCCAATGCTGCAGGTGAGACGCTGATCAGCGCCCCCGAGAGCCGGATCAAGGCCCTCGTCATCCCCACCGACGAGGAACGCATGATCGCAATTCACACGCTCAGCCTGCTGCAGGAGACCGCCCAATGACACCGCTTGTAGATCTGACCGGCAAGCGCGGCCTCGTCATCGGGATCGCAAACGAACATAGCATCGCGGCAGGATGCGCGGAGGCATTTGCCCGGTGCGGCGCCCGGCTTGCCGCCACCTATCTCAACGAAAAGGCAAAGGACTGGGTCCAGCCTGTCGTCGACCAGCTCGGCGTCGAATGGACTGCGCCGTGCGATGTACGCATCCCCGGCGAACTCGAGGCGCTTTTCGGCCAGGTGCAAGAACGCTGGGGTGGCCTCGATTTCCTGCTGCACTCGATCGCCTTCGCGCCGAAGGAGGATCTCCACGGTCGGGTGGTCGACAGCAGTGCGCAAGGCTTCTCGACGGCGATGGACGTGTCCTGCCACAGTTTCCTTCGCATGGCGAAGCTCGCCGAACCGCTGATGGCAACGGGCGGATGCCTGCTTTGCGTGACCTTCTATGGTTCGGAGCGGGTGGTCGAACACTATAACCTGATGGGTCCCGTCAAGGCGGCCCTGGAAAGCGCAACGCGCTATGTCGCCGCGGAACTGGGCGCCAAAGCCATTCGGGCACACGCTATTTCACCAGGGCCGATTGCCACCCGCGCCGCAAGCGGAATCGACCGGTTCGACGAGTTGCTCGATCGGGCTGCCGCGCAGGTTCCCGCAGGAAAATTGGTTGACGTAAGCGACGTCGGCGCGCTGGCCGCCTTCCTCGTCAGCGATGCCGCGAAGCGGATCACCGGCACGATCATTCCGGTCGATAACGGGCAGCATCTTTTCGCGTGATCGTTCGGGCTGCCCCTCTTGCCCTCGCAGCCAGCGCCGTACTGGCGTCGCAGGCGCACGCGCAAGCTGCTCTGGAGTATGTCGTCCAGCGCGCAGGCAACCGCGATCAGAGCGGACATATCCTTGTCGATGTGCGCGTTCTCAATGCCGGGGCGGCCGCGCAGGAGGTTCGCCTTCCCGACGAGGTTGCGGCCGATCTGGTCAGCAACGGCACGTATCGAAAGGTCTGGCTGCAACGAGGCGAAAAACAGGCTGCGGTTCTGACGATCCGGGCCAATGGCTTTGCGGCGGCGCGCTACCGGATCGACTTTCAGGACGTCATGGACGGCGCGGCCTTGTCCATTCCCTCCTGGTCAACGCAGCAAATCCTCCTGACGATCGGCGTCGATCCTGAGGCCGACCGCTCTGCCCCGGTCGCCCTGACTGCCGCGCCCTCGCTCACGCCTCCGACCTCTCCGCAGATATCGCCAGACTCCGTCACACCATCGCCGACAGACCGAACCCGGGGCAATGCTTTCATCCCCAATCTCTCGGTCTACGAACCGATCTATGCGGTCTATGGCCCCGGCACCAACACCGACGCACGCATCCAGATCAGTTTCAAATATCAGCTGTTCGGAAATCGAGCGCGGATGGACCGCTCTCCCTCGCTGATCGACGGCCTCTATTTCGCCTATACCCAGCGCATGTTCTGGGACGTGGCGGCGAAATCCTCGCCCTTCCGCAATATCGATTATCAACCCGAGCTCTTCTATCTCTCGCCTGCCCTGCCCGTGTCAGATAAGGCCACGATCAGCGGCCAGATCGGCCTTCGCCATGAGTCCAATGGACGCGATGGCGCAGCCTCGCGCAGCCTCAACATGCTCTATCTGGCCCCGATGGCCGGCTTCTCGCTCGGCGAGGACCGAAGGCTGACGATCGCGCCGCGGCTGTGGCTCTATCTCGGAAACCTTTCGGACAATCCTGACATTCGCCGATATCGCGGCAATAGCGGGCTTTTCATTGAGGCCAGCGAGGATGATGGGCTGCGCGTCTCGGCTTCTACCCGTCTCAACCTGGGTAGCGGCAAGGGAGCTCTGACCGCCGAGCTCTCCTACCCGTTCCGGCGTATCCTGGGCGGAGGCCCGGACTTCTATCTCTTCGGCCAGGGCTTCACCGGCTATGGCGAAAATCTGCTCGACTATAACAAGCACGTGACGCGCCTGCGGATCGGCGTGGCGCTCGTGCGATGAACGCTCAAGGAGGTATAGCGTGAAGCTGCGGGGCCCTATCGTCATTCCCATTCTGGCCGTCGTCCTCATCGCCCTGGCTTTCGGGCTGTGGTGGATGTTTGGACGCACCGACAAGCTCCCCGATACCATCGTGCGCGGCAACGGCCGTCTCGAGATGACGCGCACCGATATTGCCGCCAAATATCCTGGCCGCCTGATGTCGCTTGACGTCCATGAAGGTGATCTCGTCGGGGCGGGGCAGGTCATCGCCCGGCAGGATGATGTAGACCTCAAAACCCAACTCGCCGGAGCGCTTGCCAAGCGCGAACAGGCAGTATCCGCCCTCATGCGCGCGCAAGGGGAGCTCGCCGCGCGGGACAGTCAGGCTCAGCTCGCCCGCATCGACTGGGTCGAGACCGGCAAGCTGCGGGAGCGTGACATGGTCTCGAACGTCGAGCTGGAGCAGCGTCGCCTGGCCTTGGGTGCTGCGCAAGGTGGCGCCCAGGCGGCGGGCGGCGGTGTCGGCGAGGCACGCTCGGCCATTGCCCAGGCCGACGCCCTGATCGCGCAAACCAGAGCCGGCCTTGCCGACCTGCGGATCATCGCACCGACGCCCGGGCGCGTCGAATATCGGATCGTCGAGCCTGGAACCATGTTGCCACCGGGCGGCAAGATCGTGTCGCTGGTCAATGCCGAGGATGCCTGGCTCACCATCTTCCTGCCCGCTTCGGTCGCCGGCAAGATCAGGATCGGCGACGAGGCACGCATTCTTCCGCAGGGTTTTGGCGACGCCATTCCCGCGCGCGTCAGCTTCGTGGCGCCCGATGCGCAGTTCACGCCAAAATTCGTCGAGACGGCCAGCGAACGCGAGAACCTGTCCTACCGGGTGAAGCTGCAGATCGCGCCTGATCTCGCCCGTGGCCTGGACGGAAGGCTGAAAGCCGGCATGACGGCGGACGGGTTCGTGCGCACCGATACGCGCCAGCCCTGGCCCGACCTCACCAAGATCGACAAATGATCCCGCCCGCTCAGATCCTCCCCGAAGAGGCGATACGGATCGAAAGCCTTTCGCATCGATATGGCGGTATCATCGCCCTGAACGAGGTTTCGCTCTCCCTGCCCAAGGGGAAGACCACCGCGCTGGTCGGGCCCGATGGCGTAGGCAAGTCGACGCTGCTCGGCCTCATATCCGGCGTGAAAAAGCTGCAAACGGGACGTCTTTCGGTTCTCGGCTTCGATCTCACCGAGCGTCGCAAGCGGGAGGAGTTCCTTTCCCGCGTCGCCTATATGCCCCAGGGGCTTGGTCGCAATCTCTACCCGACGCTTTCCGTCCGCGAGAATATCGACTTCTTTGGTCGCCTCTTCGGACTGTCTGCAGTCGAGCGGGAAGCGCATATGCGGCGCTTGCTGGACGCGACGGGGCTTGCACCCTTTCCGGACCGGCCCGCCGGCAAACTTTCGGGCGGCATGAAGCAGAAGCTGGGCCTGTGTTGCTCGCTGGTGCACGATCCGGATCTGCTCATCCTCGACGAACCCACCACGGGGGTAGACCCTCTTTCACGACGGCAGTTCTGGGAACTGGTGGATGCGATGTGCGCGGAGCGGCCGGACATGACCGTGCTGGTCTCCACGGCTTACATGGAAGAGGCAGAGCGCTTTGGCCACCTCGTGGCGATGGACGATGGCAAGGTGATCGCGCAAGGGGATACGCGCGAGATCATGCGTGACGCGGGCGCGGATACGCTCGAAGCCGCCTATGTTCGCCTGCTTCCGCAAGACAAGCGGCCATCGGGCGACGCGCTGTTCGTGCCGGCCTGGCAGGACAAGGGCGAAGCGCCGGCAATCGAGGCGCATGATCTGACGCGGCGCTTTGGTGATTTCGTAGCGGTCGATCATGTGAGCTTTCGCATCGGACGCGGCGAGATATTCGGTTTTCTGGGCTCGAACGGCTGCGGCAAGACCACGACCATGAAGATGCTGACCGGCCTGCTCGATGCGACGGACGGAACGGCCAGCCTTTTCGGGCGGCCGATCGCCCCCGGAGACATGGAGACGCGCATGCGCGTGGGCTATATGTCGCAGGCCTTCTCGCTCTATGAAGAGCTTTCGGTTCGCCAGAACCTGGTCCTTCATGCGCGGCTCTATCGCGTGCCACGCCAGCAGGCAGGCGAACTGGTTTCGGCCGCGCTTGCCCAGTTCGAGCTCGAAGCCCATGCCGATGCCGTTCCCGCCGCTCTGCCGCTCGGCATACGGCAACGCCTGCAACTCGCCGCCGCCTGCCTCCATCGACCCGAGATCCTGATCCTGGACGAGCCCACGTCCGGCGTCGATCCGGCGGCGCGCGACATGTTCTGGCGCCATCTGATCCGCCTCTCGCGCGATGAAGGGGTAACGATCTTCGTCTCCACCCACTTCATGAACGAGGCGGAACGGTGCGACCGCATATCGCTGATGCATCGCGGGCGGGTTCTGACGGTCGGCGCGCCGACGGAACTCACACAGCGATATGATGCGCAGCGGCTCGAGGATGCTTTTATCGCTGTCCTCGAGAAGGATAATGACGAAGCGCCGACTGCTTCCGCCCACCTGCCGGTCGATGCTTCGGTCGCTTCGTCCACTCCTGCCGCCGGTGCGCGATCGACGGCTCCCGGCCGGCCGCGATTACCAACCGCTGCCGGCAGCTGGCCGGGCTTCGCCTGGGCCTTTGCCCGGCGCGAAGCGACCGAACTCATGCGCGATCGCATCCGGCTCGCCTTCGCGCTGATCGGCCCGATCATCCTGCTGTGCATTGCAGCCTACAGCATTTCCTTCGACGTCCAGAATATCCGCCTTGCCGTTCTCGATCATGACCGCAGTGCCGCCAGCCGTGACCTGCAACTTTATTTTGAAGGGTCACGCTATTTCCGGGTTGAGCCCGAACTTGCGAGCGACGCGGCCGCCGATCAGGCGCTGCGCGAGGCATCGACCAAGATGGTGCTGGACATACCCCCCGGCTTCGGACGCGATCTGACCGCAGGGCGGCGGCCCGCGGTCGACGTGCGGATCGACGGCGCGAGTCCTTTCCCCGCGTCGAACGCCCGCGCTTATGCCGAGGCTGTTCTCCTTCGCTACGCAATGGACCAGTTGCGGTCCGCGCAGCCCTTCGCTGTGCCTGATCTCTCGTCCACAATCGAACCGCGCTTCATCTACAATCAGGAGTTTCGCAGCATCTACGCCATGGCGCCGGGCGTCCTGATGCTCTGCATGATCCTCATTCCCGCGATGCTGACGGCCCTTGGGGTCGTGCGCGAAAAGGAAATCGGCTCGATCACCAATCTCTACGCTTCGCCGGCGAGCCTGGGCGCATTCCTGGTCGGCAAGCAGATGCCCTATGCCCTTCTTGCAATGATCAGTTTCGTGACGCTGATCCTGGTGACTGTCTTCATTTTGGGAGTACCGCTCAAGGGGTCCTTGCCGGCCCTTCTGATCGGCGGGTTCCTCTTCATTCTGTCTGTCACCGGGCTGGGGCTGATGATCTCGGCCTTTGTGCGCTCGCAGGTCGCCGCCATCTTCGCGACATCCCTCATCTGTCTTATTCCGTCGGTGAACTTCTCCGGGCTCCTTTACCCCGTTTCCACCCTGACAGGCCCGAGCCATATCATCGGGCTGACCTTCCCCTCCTCCTGGTTCCAGATCGTCAGTCTCGGCACATTCACCAAGGGTCTGGGCATGGCCAGTTTCGGCCAGGCCTATCTGGCCCTGATGGCGCTCGCATTCCTCTTCGTGGGCGGCGCACGCCTGATGCTGGGAAAGCAGGAGAAATGACGCGCTGGATTCTCAACGTTGCGCTTCTGAGCGGCAAGGAACTGCGCAGTGTCATGAAGGATGTGACGCTGATGGCGCTTATCCTCTTCGCTTTCACCGTGGCGATCCAGCTTGTTGCGAACGGGGTACGCGCAGAGGTCATGAACGCTTCGGTCGCGATCATGGACGAGGATCATTCCGAACTGTCGCGCCGGCTGCGCGATGCCATCCAGCAGCCCTATTTCAAACCACCCGAGGACATCGAGCGATCCGCGATCGGCCCTGCGATGAACAGCGGAAAATATATCTTCGTCATCGAAATCCCGCCCCGCTTCGAAGCCGATACGCTCGCGGGCCGGTCGCCTTCCGTCCAGATTCTCGTCGACGCGACCGCCATGACGCAGGCAGGTCTGGGCGCTGCCTATTTCCAGCAGATATTCGCGCAGGAAACGCTCGACTTCCTCCATGCCCGGGGCCTCCTGGAGGCGCTGCCGGTCCAGGTCGAAAGCCGGATGCATTTCAATCCCAACGCCCAGTCGGCCTGGTATACCTCGGTCATGCAGATCGTCACCAACGTGACGGTGCTCTCGATCATCCTCGTCGGCGCGGCGGTGATCCGTGAGCGTGAGCATGGCACGATCGAGCATCTGCTGGTGATGCCCGTGCGCGCCAGCGAGATCGCCTTCGCCAAGATCCTTGCCAACGGCCTCGTCATCCTGCTGGCCTCGATCGCGTCCCTCTGGTTCGTCGTTCATGGCGTTCTGGGCGTGCCGCTGACCGGATCTCTCCTGCTCTTCACTGCCGCGATGTTTCTCTACCTCTTCTCGGTCACCTCGCTCGGCATGTGGATGGCAACGCTCGCGCCATCCATGCCGCAGTTCGGGCTCTTCGCAGTGCCCGTCTACGCCATCGCTTATCTGCTCTCGGGAGCGGCAACGCCGCTCGAGAGCATGCCCTCGGCGATCCGGACGATTGCGCTATGTCTGCCGACCACCCAGTTCGTCAGCCTCTCCCAGGCGATCCTCTATCGCGGCGCGGGCGTGCGAACGATCCTGCCGGAACTCGCGATCATCTGCGGCTCGGGCGTGTTCTTCGTGGCGATGGCCGTCAGCCGCTTCCGTTCGATGCTCTCAAGGCAGGGCTAAAGGTCATGGATGACATCACCCAGGAAAATCAGAATGCATAGCCAATTGCTTCCTCCATCGCTCGCGCTGCTGCTCACCGCTTGCGCCAGCGTCCCGAACACGCCCGCGCACGCGCCACGCATCACTCCGCCCAATCGCCTGGATGCGGCGGCGGCGAACGACGCGGCAATAACCGGGACAGACCGCTGGTGGACGGCGTGGGGCGATCCCGCTCTTGATGCGCTGGTCGAGAAATCGCTCGAAGCAAACGCCGATATCCGCGCTGCAAAAGCCCATGTCGCCGCCGCGCGTGCGCTAGTCACTGTCGCGGAATCGGCGCTTTATCCTACCGTTGCCGCAAATGGCACAGCGTGGGCCAGTCAGAGCGATGCCGGGATCGATGACAAGTGGCAGGCCATGCTGCCGTCGCTGTCCGGAAACAGCGGCAGTGGATATCTGGTGGGTCTTGGAGCCACCTGGGAGGCTGACCTGTTCGGTGGACGCCATGCCGACGCCGAAATGGCGCGCGCGCTTTCCGAAAGCACCGCACGAACGGCCGATGGCGTCAGGCTCATGGTCGCCGCCGATGTCGTCGAAAATTATCAGCAGCTGCAGGGGCTGAGGCGGCGCCTCGATGTCCTCGATCGCAGCGAGGCTACGGCCAATCGCCTTGTCGATTATGCGGCCGCCCGGCAGCGGACGGGCGCCGCGACAGCGGCCGATGTCACCCGCGCCCGCAATGGACTGGAGGCGCTGCGCGCCTCCCGCCCGGCCCTCACATCCCTCGTCGATGCGCGCAAGCGGCGACTGGCCGTGCTGGCGGGCGACGTCCCCGAACAGGCGCCGGATATGGTCGCCTCCGCCACTTTTGAGACGCCAGATGCGCCCACCGGGCAACTTCCTTCCGACATTCTTGATCGCCGGCCTGATGTCGCGGCGCGATCATGGCTGGTGAACGCGCGTGCGGCGCGCCTCAAGAGCCTGAAGGCCGATCTGCTTCCGCGCTTCGCCATCCATTTTCTGGGGCAGAACGGGCATATCGAACTGGGCGGCCTGCCGGGCTATGGCGGAACCGGAGGTCTGGTCGGCCTTTCCGCATCGATGCCGCTTTTCAATGCCGGAAGGTTGCAGGCCAGTGTCAAGGCGGGCGATGCCGAACTTGAGGCTGCTCTCGCCAATTATGACCAGGCCATGCTGTCGGCGCTCGAGGAAGTTGAATCCGCTTATGGTTTTCGGGCGGGGCTGGACGAACGCCTGGCCGGGCTTATCCGTACATCCGACATGGCCCGCCGACGCGCCGACCAGCTGGCGATATTGTACGATGCCGGACGCACGCAGTTGGGCGATGTGTTGCAGGCCCGATTGGATGCGCTCTCGGACGAGGACAAGATGGAACAGACCCGCATCGCACAAGGAACGGCAACCGTTCAGCTCTATCGTGCGCTGGGGGGCGGCTGGTAAGGTTGCGCCGGGCCGCTCGGCCAGCGTCGAGGTCTGCTTTTCCGCCTTTTGAGGGCCACGCAGATCGACGAACTCAGCTGACCGATCACGACAAAATGCAGGTCGCTGAGTGACGCTGCAGGATCAACCTCATGATGTGACTGGGAAAAATGCGGCCTCGTATCAATTTTCCAGTCATCAATTAGGTGCCAGGCACAGTGGAATAAAATCTAAAGGTCAACTGTGCTATTCCTGCTTTAGAGCTATGAGAGCGCGCATGCGCCGAACAGAATAGGTGAGCCATGAAGGAGTTTCTCGAACGTGCGGCTGATCTGCCCCCACCGAGTGGCCCGATTGGTTTGTTAGTGGATTAAGCCCATCGCCGCCATATCCGGACGGAGGTGGAGCGAAGCGGAACCGGAGGCCGGATATGGCGGTGTCGCCGTTTCCGGTGCCGGCGGTCGGTAGCCCAGGCTGCTGTGAGGGCGAACGGTGTTGTAATGCCGCCGCCATGCCTCGATCAGCACCTTGGCCTCAGCGAGGCTGTAGAAGATCTCGCCGTTGAGCAGTTCGTCGCGAAGCGACCCATTGAAGCTTTCGTTATAGCCATTCTCCCATGGTGATCCCGGGGTGATATAGAGCGTCTTCACGCCGATCTGCCCCAACCATTTCTGGACGGCGGTCGCGATAAACTCGCTACCATAGCACATTGGGAAGCGGCCCCTCGAAGGGGCGCACTGCCTTGATGAAGGCAAGGGCGCGTAGCGCCCGCAGGCTTCATCAAGGCGGTCATGATCGGCCCGCAGGTCTCTAAAGTGAAGTTGTCGACTCAACCCTTTGGAGACAG
>NZ_VYQA01000039.1:0-15202 GCF_008710165.1 Sphingobium limneticum
CCGTGCTCGCTCCCTGCGCCAGCACAATCTCAACTTCACGCAGCTTGCCGATGATCTCTTCCGGCTTGTGCTTCTTGCTCGGCATTCAATGTCCCTTTCATGGTCCAGACTATCATAGTCTCTGGGCCACTCAGCGGGGGGCAGATCAGAACGTGCGGTGTTTCAGTTAAGGCCGCTCCTCAGGCGAATATCAGACCACATCAAAGAGCAAATTCATTCTGGTGTTCAAAAGGTTGCGGATGACGCTGGAGTGTCAAAGGATGATTTGTTGCTTCCGGCCTCAGGCCACATTTGCGTGAGGATGGACATGGGCTTTCCTGTCCACAACGGAACAAACCGTCCCCCAACGACACCTATTGGTTCAGACTAGGCTGATAATAGCTGCTTTCAGCACTTCGCAAACAACACTTGAACGACCGATACTGGCGCTAGACCGCCGGTTAGAGTATCTGCTGGAATACCGTGGTCGCAGGTCAAACTTGGGAAAGTTCGGTGTCAGAGCAGAGGGCTTTGAACACACGTGCGCACAGGTGCGGCACATCGTGCAGCCGTCCGTCCGGCGTTTCCACAACCACGGCCTCCGGCATGTCAGACCAAGTTACATTGCCCTCGAAATAAGACCCGTCGTTAAACGCCGAGCCTTTGCCTCTGACCAAATGCTCAGCACGCAGCCCTACCAACTCAGACTTCGGATGGCGGGTCAACTCTACGTGCTTGCCTGCGTTGGCAATCGCCCGGATCGTGTGGAAGTCCGGGAACTTCGCCGCGATCTCGTCCGCGATCTCATGTGGCTTTCCGCCCCGCACGTGGGCCACCACATCAGCAAAATGGTACAAAATGATGCAGGTCGCAATTGCGAGGTCGTAGGCGGTTGGCTCCGCCTCAAGGCGACGGCAGAGAGGCTCTGCCAGTTCGGTCATGTACACTTGAGGATTCGAAAAGGCCATGACTAAGGTATACTCGGATCCGGCCAACTATTCCACCGTGCAGCATCACCGCCGTTCCAATCCCGTCAGCTACGATGTCCGCTTTCAGGATATTGGCAGGATTAATCTTATGACCGAGATGGGCGCTTTTCGGCCTGGAGCGAGGCAAGGCTCCGAGCTAAAAATCTCAGATCGATCGCTTTTTGCCTTCAAACCCGTCTTTTACATCCGCGATCCAGCTGACTATCTCACGTTCGCTCCAGCGAGAGGCAAAGGGTGAGATTTTGTAGGGCGGAGGGAAGCGTCGTTCCGAGATCAGGCGATAAATCATCGACTTTCCTAGGCCGACGCGCCGCATTACCTCATCCAATCTCAGCAATCGCTCCGGAACTTGCTCAGCTTCAGCCATCCAGATCCTCCCAGGTCGGTTGGCTGGATGGCGCGTTCCTGCTACAATCCATGATCAGGCTTGCGCAGTCGGCTTCCGCATCTGGAAAGAGGAAGGCATCAAGCGGACAAAGCGGATCCTCGATTCGAAGGCGCAGATAGGTTCGCAAGGGCTGCTTGCGGGTCTCGTTTTCCCATGCTTCCCCGATGTGCTGCCATCCCAGCATGATGCGGAAAACCGGCGCATTACAGCTTCCACGATCATCGTTCGGCACCAAACGGATCTGTCGCCGAATGGTAAGGGTGTTGATTTCGCCTTCCCAACCACCTTGGCGGCTATGCTTTAGCCGGCCGATCACGATGTATCGCCTCATGGCCCTCCCTCCCCGTCCTTGCGCGCCTTGGCGAACGCCCGGTCGCTGGCAAGAAATGCGTCCAGCATAGCTGGTAGGAGGTCCGCCATCTCGGCCTTGTCGCCATAGCTGCGATTATAGATGATGGTGTAATCGCCGAGCGCCCGCGCCAGGTCGGGGGTGACAGTCAGCGTGATCTTGATCGGCGTGCGATCGGGCAGTTTTGCCAGTTTGAGCATGGTTTCCTCCTTTCAGCGGGTGCCGCTCCACGGCCGTAGGGTGATGTCCTTGTGGACGACGATGCGCAGCGGCCAGCCGGGGCGGACCGTGATCGTGGGCTGGATGTTGAGGTTCTTTGAGACGATCTGCTGACCAGCCTGATTGGCCGATTGCTGTGTGGACTGGCGGAGTGCGCGGACGAGATCGCTTTCGTCACTGCCGAGCGAGAGCTGCGTGCCGACGCCCAATAGGGTCGATAGCGCCACTCCTTTCAGAAGTTGCCAGCTGTGCAAATCGACCTTGTCGGCAAGGCCCGCATAGCCGGCCGTATCGGTCGCTGGCAGATTGTCGATCTGGATCGAGCTGCCATCGGGCAGGATGATGCGCTGCCATGCGAGCAGCGCTCTTTTCTGACCGAACGCAACGACACTGTCATAGCTGCCGATCAGCCGGGAGCCTTGCGGGATCAGCAAAGTTCGGCCCGTTACCGTATCAAACACAGGCTCCGTCACCTGCGCGACCACCATGCCGGGCAGGTCCGAGTTAATTCCGGTGACGAGACTGGCGGCAATGATGCTGCCCGCCATTAGCTGATAGGGTGATGCCGGGGTTTCGAGCCGGTGCGCGCTGGCCGTTCCCCCTGTTGCCTGCTGCGCCATGAAGTCGATCTTGCGCTGCTGGTTGTTCTGGTCCTTATCGGGATCGAGAGCCAGACGCCCGGCCTCGCCGGTAGTCGCTGGTTGTCCTGCAACGGCGGTCCCGGCAGCATCCGCGCTGGAACTGGTTACGCCACGCGCCGATGATTGCACCATCACGCTGGCCTCACGGGCCTGATGCGCCTGCGATGCGATCCGCTGGCGTTCGGCTTCGGCGGCCTGGTCGGCGGCAGTCGGCGCCAGATGCCCGGCAACGGAACCATCGCGCTGATTGGCGAGCCCACGCTGATGCTCAAGGATCGGACGGCCGAGGTCGCCCGGCAGCGGTGGACCCAGCACCGGCGTCCCGGCTTTGACCTTGCTATAATCGCCGGGCAGATCGGCAACGGCGTCGGCCGGCGTGCGGCGGTCACTGATTGCCTTCTCGCTACCCGCCTCAACGATGTGCAGCGCCTTCGACCCGAGCGCCATCCACGTCATGCCAGCAATAGCCAGCGAGCCGAGCGCCGCCCCACCTATGATGACGCCGCGCCGGAAACGGACGACGCGGCGGGGACTGGCACGCAGCACCAGCCCCTCTGGTGCGACCTTCTGCGGCGGCGCCGCCGTCTCCGGTCCTACGGCAACGACATCGTCCGCCTGTGCGCCGTTGGCGGGAGAGTTTTCGCCCGCGCTCACTTTCGCTTCCCCTCGACCCCAGCATCGGTCCGACTGATGCGGACGACCTGCTGCGGCTTTTCACCAAGACGCAGTTCGGCGGCACCAAAGAGCCGATCGACGATGTAGTGATTGCCGCTGACGCGATAATTGACGAGCTGCCTACCGCCACGCGGGCCGACGACGAAGAGCGGCGGGGCCTCACCCTGGTCGAGCCGGGCCGGAAACTCGATATAGACCTTGCGGCCGTCGTCCCACGCCCGGATCGGGCGCCACGGTGGATTGTCGCCGGAGATGGCATAGGCAAAACGCAGGTCCGCCAGCTCAATGTCGGATGCGATCGGCGTCGCCTGCTCGGCAAGCTGGTTCTGGCGTTGCAAGGCCAGGAGCCGATCCTGCGGATAGGTCCAGCTGATCGCTGCCATCGCGGTGCGGTCGGTACTTTCCAGCGCCAGATGATAGGCGCGCCGGTCGGTCGCGATGACCATGTTGGTGACAAGCCCAGAGGCAAAGGGCTTCACCAAGACATGCACACGGGCATCTTCGCCTGAGCCGCTGGTGGTGTCACCGATGACCCAGCGCACTGTATCGCCCGCCGAGACGGCCAGCAGCTTTTCGCCGCGCTGGAGTGCGACATCGCTGACCCGCTCCGGCGCGGCATAAAGACGATAGAGCGCCCCATCGGTCCAGGGATAGACCTGCATCGCGTTGATATAGCCCGCGCTCGATGGCTCGCGGGTTGCCGCTCGGTTCGCAGCATCCACCCGCGCGGTTGGCGCGCCGGTCTCCTTCGTCGCGGACGGCGATGGCAGCATCTGTCCCGGCAAGGGCAGCGGCTGCGGAACGGTGACGATCTCCACCGGCTTGGGCGGTTCCGCTTCACGGGTAGCAGGCTGGAACCGTGTAGCATCCAGCGCGATTGCCGGAGGCGGCGTCGCACCGGCGCAGGCGCCAAGGGCCAGGAGAGGAAGCGGCGGCAGGGACAAACGGATCATGGGCGATCTCCCTTCTCATCGGTGGTGGGGACTGGTGCCGGGGCGACTGTCGGCATGGGAATAGCCGTCGGCTCGGTTGGAAGTGTTGCATCGTCGGCGGTCGGCAGATTGTCCGTCGGCACCTGAGCACGACCAGCCTGCCGCGCTTGATTGGATGGCTGGGCGTCCAGTTCGCGCGCCCAGTCGATGGCGTTGACGAACAGGCCGAGCGGGTTCTTGCGCAATGCGTCGGCGGTCTTGGGCGGCTGCATGATGACGGTCAGCATTGCCGTCCAGCGCTCGGTCTTGGAAAGGCTGCCGCGCTCGAAAATGCTCTCGGTCCATTTGACCTGGAAGCTGTTGTCCGATGCCCGGACCACGCTCGTCACCTGCACCGATACGCTGCGCTGGCCGATTCCGGCGAACGGGTCATTGGATCGCGCATAGTCATTGAGGAAGATCGCCGCCCGGTCGGTGGCGAAATCATAGGCATCGAGCCAATTGCGCTTCACCAGCACTGGATCGGTCGAGACCGAGCGGACGTTGGAAATGAATCGGCCCAGATGCCAGGCGATCTGGCCATCGGTCGGCCGGTAGTTCTGAATCGCCGGAGCAACGCTGCGGGCTTCGCCGAGCCGATCTACCTCCACGACATAGGGCGCAACCCGGCTTTGCATCGACTGCCAGACATTGGAGGCGATCAGGATGCCGGTGAAGCCCAGACTGGAAAAGGCCACCAATCGCCAGTTTCGCGCCTGCACACGGGCCGAACCTAAGCGTTCATCCCATAGCTGCCCGGCGCGCTGCCACGGGGTTTCCGGCGCGGGCATCTGCCCGTAGCGCTGGATGGATCGCTTGAAGATCATGGCATTTCACTCCTTTTCGCTGAGGTCGGGATTGGCGGAGCCGCCGGGACGATCGCCGTCCTTCACGGCTTGCATCGCCATGTGCCGGTGGTGCCGGGCGGTCTGCTGGGACCGGAGGCTCTGCGCCCAGGCCGGTGCCGGATCGGATGGTGCGGTGTTAGCGGAGGGCGCGGCAGGAACCGGCGATGTCCGTCCAGCATTCCACGCGGCCTGCTGCCCTGCGGCGGCGCTGGCCTGCACGGGGGCGGCAATACGCGCCGCACCCGCTTTCACCGTCTGCGATGCCGCACCGTCCGCTGCGGTCGCGATACCGCCGAGGCCTGCGCCGATGCTTGTGCTGCCCGAGGTCTCCTGCCCCAGCTTGTAGGCGGTCGAGGCCGCCGAACCCATGGCCGTACCCGCGCGGATCGCGCCCATGCCGCCGCGCCCGGCCATCATCGCGCCGCGTGCGCCGAGCAAGGCGGCACCGCCGGTCATGATCGCAGCGCCTGCCGCCGTGCCGATCGCGGCACCCGCACCAAGTTGCGGCGCGCCGGATACGAGACCGGAGGCAATGCCAGGACCGAAGATGCCAAGCCCGAATAGCGTCAGCGCGCCCATCAGCAGGGTGAGCGCTTCGGCGATGCCGGGATCATCCCCGACAAGGTTCGTCATCTGGTCGAAATAGTTGGTGCCAATGCCGATGATGACGGCGAGCACCATCACCTTGATGCCTGACGAGACGACATTGCCCAGCACCCGCTCGGCGAGGAAGCTGGTCTTGTTCCAGAGTGCGAACGGCACGAGCACGAAGCCTGCAAGGGCCGTCAGCTTGAACTCGACGATCGTGACGAAGAGCTGGATGGCGAGGATGAAGAAGGCCAGCACCACCAGCAGCCAGCAGATCAGCAGTACCGCAATGGCGAGAAAATTGCCGAAGAATTCGGGAAAGCCCATCAGATCGTTGACCTTGGCAATCAGTGGATAGGCAGCCGTAAACCCGGTGCCAGCGATCCTGCCGGGATGAAGGAGATCATCAGCGGAGAGGCCACCGCCGCCCGCCGTGATGCCCAGCCCCGAAAAACTGCGATAAACGATGTCGGCAAGCCGCGAGAAATTGCCGAGGATGTAAGCGAAGGCCCCGACATAGAGGACTTTCTTGACCAGTCGCCCGAGCACGTCCTGATCGTTATCCAGCACCCACCACAGCGCGGCGAGCGTAACATCGATGCCGATCAGCACCGTGGTCAGGAAGGCGACGTCACCGGACAGCAAGCCAAAGCCGCTGTCGATATAGGTGAGGAAGGTGTCGAGAAAGGCGTCGACAATATTGAGGTCGAGCCCGCCGATGTCGGGGTCCATCGCCTGTGCTCCTAGCGGCGGGTGTAAAGGCTGGAGGTGCCGATGAAGCGGCGGCTCTGCTCGCGCGCAGCCTCCATCGCCTGCTGTTCGCGGGCACGCTCCAGTGCATCGGCGCGGTATTGCGCCGCCATCATCTGCTGGATCTGAAGCTGCTGGCGGGTGGAGAGCGCGATCAGCTGGTTGGTCGCCTGCCCGACCTGAAGGCTGCCAGTGGCCGACTGGCTCTGACTGACCAGTTCGGTCAGCAGCGTGGCGTCGGATTGGATATTCTCCACCACCTGCGACTGCACCCGCATGGTCTGGCGGTAGCCCTGCATCGATGCCTGATAGCGGGCACGCGCCTGCGCGATGATCTCGTTGGTCGAGAGTGCCGTATCGAATGCCGCGGGGAATTGCTTGCGCAGGGCTTCGTCGGTGGAGGCAAGATCGAAGGCGATGCCCTCGGCCTGATTCATCAGCGTGCCGATCCGCTGCATGGAGCGGCTGATCTCGCTGAGGGACGAGAAGTCGAGCCGCTGGAGATGCTTGCCCATATTGGTCAGTATCGTCGCCTGATTCTGAAGCGCCTGGATCTGATTGTTGATCTGCTGAAGCGCACGCGCGGCGGTCAGGACGTTCTGCGCATAGTTGGAGGAATCGAACACCAGCAGCGCATGGGCCGGTGTGACGGGCATGACGGCAGCAGTCACTGTGGCGGTGGCGGCCATCAGGGTGGCGAGAAGACGCGATTTCATAGATCAGGCTCCGTTTGCTTGGGGTGAGAAGCGGTCGCGACGGGATCGGCCCCGACATCGGCAGCGGGCACGGCTTCGAACCCGGCGAGCAAAGCCGCTGCCCAGTCGAGCCCACGGGCCCGCAGGAAGGCTGCGGTGAAGCCATCGCGCCCATGCTCATCGAGCAGCCGGTCGATCAGCTTCTGCCTGTCGGGATCGGAGGCACTGCACAGCGCTAGAGCGATCGGCCCCAGCGCGAGTTCGAACAGGCGGTTACCGGCGCGCGATTGCAGGTAATAATGCCGCTTTGGGGTCGCGCGGGCGATCAGCTCGATCTGCCGCTCGTTGAGACCGAAGCGCTCATAGGCAGCACGGCCCTGCGGTTCGACGGCCCGATCGTTGGCGAGGAAGATGCGCTGCGGGCAGCTTTCGATGATGGAAGGCGCGATGCTGCTGTCGGCGATGTCGGCAAGGCTCTGGGTCGCGAAGATCACGCTGACATTGCGCTTGCGCAGAACCTTCAGCCATTCGCGGATGCGCGCAGCGAAGAGCGGATTGTCGAGGAAGACCCAGGCCTCGTCGAGCATCAGCAGGGTCGGTCGCCCGTCGAACCGCTCTTCCAGCCGATGGAAAAGATAGGTCAGCACCGGAGCGACCGCGCTCGCGCTGTGCATCAGCGCCTCGGTCTCGAAGCACTGAACATCACTCAAAGCCAACGCATTCTCGGCAGCATCGAGAAGGCGACCGAACGGACCTTCCAGGATATAGGGCATGAGCGCCGCCTTCAGCGCATTGGACTGGAGCAGGAGGCACAGGCCGGTCAGCGTGCGCTGTTCGGGCGGGGCGCCGGCAAGATTTGTCAGCGCCGACCATAGCGCTTCCTTGATCTCTGGCGTCACTTCCATGCGCTCGGCGGTAAGCAGCGCCGCGATCCATTCCGCCGCCCATGTGCGTTCTGCATCATCGTCGATATTGCGCAGGGGCTGGAATGCCAGCGCATCCCCCGTTTCGCCGCCGCTTCCCAAGGCATGATGCTCGCCGCCCATCGCCAGCACGGCGGCACGGGCGGACAGGCCCTTGTCGAAGACATAGACTTGGGCACCGGGATAACGGCGGAACTGGAGCGCGAGCAGCGCCAGCAGCACCGACTTGCCTGCGCCGGTCGGCCCAACGATCAGCATATGACCGACATCGCCGACATGAGTGGACAGGCGGAACGGCGTCGAACCGCTGGTTTCGGCATAGAGGAGTGGCGGTCCGCCGAGGTGCCGGTTGCATGCAGGGCCAGCCCAGACCGACGACAACGGCATCAGGTGCGCCAGGTTCAGCGTATGGATCAGCGGCTGCCGGACATTGGCATAGACATGACCGGGCAGCGATCCGAGCCAGGCTTCGACCGCGTTTACGCTCTCGCGGATGCAGGTGAAGCCCAGACCGTTGACGATCCGCTCGACTATGCGGACCTTTTCCTCGGTGCGTCCTCGATCGGCATCGCTGACGGTGATGGTCGCCGTGTAATAGCCGAAAGCGACATGGTCGCCGCCAAGCGCCTGAAGCGCGAGATCGGCATCGACCACCTTGTTGTCCGCATCGCTGTCGGTCAGCGGGACCGGCTCGTTCATCATCACCTCGCGCATCAGCTGGGCGATGGACTTGCGCTTGTTGAACCACTGGCGGCGGATCTTTGTCAGCGCCTTGCTCGCTGCCGTCTTGTCGAGCGCAATGAACCGGGTCGCCCAGCGATAGGCGAAGTCCTGATGGTTGAGGGCGTCAAGAATGCCGGGCCGGGTGGCGTTGGGAAATCCCAGCACGGTGAGGGTGCGCAGATGCCGGTCGCCCAACATCGGTTCGATCCCGCCCGACAACGACGTATCGACCAGCAGGCCGTCGAGATACATCGGCGTCTCCGGCAGTCCGACAACGTGGCGCCGGGGCGAGATGCAGCCGTGCAGGAAGGTCAGCGTCTCGCTATCGTCGAGCGCTCGAACCTCTGCCATGAAGCCGGAAAGCAAGTCTTGCACCCGGTTGGTTTCAGCGATGAAGGCCCGCAGTTCCGTGCGCCAGTCACGATCCTGCTGGGGCGCATCGCGTTCCAGCAACGCGCGCTCGGCACGGCTGACTTGATCGGCGGGCGGCAGATAGCAGAGCGTAAGATGGGTGCGGCTCTCAAAATGCTGCCCCTTGCGGCCGTCGAAATGGCTGCGCCGCTCCTCATCGACCAGCCAGGAGGCCGCATCGGGGAATGGGCTATCGGGATAGTCCATAGCCTCGATCCGTTCGGCATCGAAGAAGAAGGCCCAGCCCGATCCGAGGCGCCGGAGCGCATTGTTGGCACGGGCGCAGACCGAGAGAAGTTCGGCTTCGGTCGCGCTTTGAAGATCAGGACCGCGAAAACGCAGCGTGCGCTGGAAGCTGCCGTCCTTGTTGAGCACGACGCCCGGCGCCACCAGTGCGGCCCATGGCAGATGGTCGGCCAGCCGGTCGGCCGTGCCGCGATATTCCTTGAGGTTCAGCATGAAAGATAGGCCTTCTGCCGGAGGTGGCGGGCCAGCACGGGCGCGAAATCGGGATCGCGCTTGGCCGCGAAGACGGCGAGGCTGTGTCCGGCGAGCCAGAGCAGCAGGCCCGCAATCCACTGCTGAAGGCCCAGCCCCATCGCAGCGGCGAGCGTGCCGTTGAGGATCGCGATACCGCGCGGCGCGCCACCAAGTAGGATCGCCTCGGTCAACGAGCGATGCAGCGGCACCTCGAAGCCGTCGATGTGTCCATTGGCGATATGCCCGCCGCCGGCGATGGAACCGGGCCCGGCCATCAGACCAGCGCCCCGCCGCCGAAGCTGAAGAAGGAGAGGAAGAAGCTGGAGGCGGCAAAGGCAATCGAAAGACCGAATACGATCTGGATCAGCTTGCGGAAACCGCCGGAGGTCTCACCGAACGCCAGCGCCAGGCCGGTGGTGATGATGACGATCACCGCGACGATCTTGGCAACCGGCCCCTGAACCGACTCCAGAATCTGCTGGAGCGGTTCCTCCCATGGCATACCTGAACCCGATGCCATGGCAGTGACGGGCAGCAGCAGGGCGGTAGCGATGAGCGTAGCGCGCGACATGCGCGCGGGGACGAACGGACGTGATACGGACATGGATCAGTCTCCAATGCTGTGGGGGATGACGAGGTCGGTGACGGCGTAATCGCCGTCGGCATCGAGCCCGCCGACCTCGGCAACGGTCTCGATCCTGCGGCCGGTGCCCCGGCCGGAGATGAACACCACCATGTCGATCGCTTCTGCGATCAGGCGGCGCGGTACGGTGACGACACTTTCCGCAACCAGCTGTTCGATGCGGTAGAGCGCGGATCGCGCACTGTTGGCATGGACGGTGGCGATGCCACCGGGATGGCCGGTGTTCCAGGCTTTGAGCATGTCGAGGGCTTCGCCGCCCCGGACCTCGCCAACGATGATGCGGTCGGGTCTCAACCGCAGGGTCGAGCGGACGAGATCGGCCATCGTCACGGCGCCGGACTTCGTTCGCAGTGCCACTGTATCGGGCGCCGCGCATTGCAGCTCGCGCGTGTCCTCGATCAGGATCACCCGCTCGTCGAGGTTCGCCATCTCGGCCAGCAGCGCGTTCGCCAGCGTGGTCTTGCCCGACGATGTGCCCCCCGCGACAAGGATGTTGCGCCGGGCGACGACGGCATTGGCGAGCACCCCGGCGACTTCGGCGCGCATGATGCCGTCGGCCAGATAGTCATCGAGGCGGTGGATGCGGGCAGCCCGCTTGCGAATGGCGAAGCATGGCGCCGACGCTACCGGCGGGAGCAGACCTTCGAAGCGCTCGCCGCCCGAGCCGTCCTCATGGATTGGCAGTTCCGCACTGATGATCGGCGCATCGGCATGGACTTCTGCGCGCACATGGCTGGCGACGAGACGCACGATCCGCTCTGCCTCGGCCGCTTCCAGCCGGGCGCTGGTTTCGATCCGGCCTTCGCCAAGACGGTCGAGCCGCAGCACGCCATCCGGGTTGACCATGATCTCGATGACAAGCGGATCGGCGAGCGCGGCAGCAATAGCCGACCCCATAGCGGTTCGCAGCATGGCGCTGCGACGGTCGCGTGACTGTGCCCCAAGCGCGCCGCTCATGACGGCTCACCATCGCCAGCCGGAGTGTCGATCGACCGGCCAGTCGCAAGCTGCCGGCCCACCTGATCGACGAAACGGCGGAAGCGCTCGCGCCCGACCGCCTGTGCGGCCTTGTCCGCTTCGGGCAGCGGCGCAGTTACGGTCAGCTGATAGCGGACGAACAGCGACAGGGTTTCCAGCAGCACGGTCGCGTCGCGTTCGATTCGCCCCAGCTGATTGCTGATCCGGTCGAGCCGGTGCTTGAGCAGGTCATCGACTTCGCGGGTGGCGCGGCGATTGAGATATTCGCGTAGGGCGTCGGAGATGATCGCGGACTTCGACGTGCCAGGCTTCGATGCCAGCATGTCGAGCCGGGCGGTCAGTTCCTCGTCGAGATAGAGATGATGGCGTGGCTTCACTGCCGTTTCTCCCCGTCAGAAGTTCGGCAGCAGATCGTCGCCGCGATCCGCACTCTCGTTGATGCCATAGGCACGCTGGACCGGGTTCAGATTGCGCAGACGGTCCATGGCGCGTCGGTCGGCGACCTCGTCGCTCTCGTCGTCGGTGCCGGGGGTGGCATCGCGCTCCGTCTCAGCCGGAGCCGGGGTATGTTCTTCGGCCAGGCCGGGATGGCGTTCCTGCTGAAGACCGCCCTCGGCTTGCGCAAAAGCATCGATATCGTCCGTCGATGCAGCAGCGAGGCCATCATGGGGACTGCGCGTTTCACTCCCCCAGTCGTCGGCGCGGGGTTCCGGCCGGTCCTGATACGGGCCATTCCCAAGTACTGGCGGCGGCATCACGCGCGCGGCGAAGTTGCGATCCTCATAGTAGCGCAGCTTCTTTGCCCGGATCGGTGCCAGTCCGGAAACCATCACCAGTTCATCGGCAGGCGGCAACTGCATGACCTCGCCAGGCGTCAACAGCGGCCGTGCCGTTTCCTGCCGCGACACCATGACATGGCTGAGCCAGGGCGCGAGACGATGCCCGGCATAATTGCGCTGGGCGCGCAGTTCGGTCGCGGTGCCGAGCGCATCGCTAATCCGCTTGGCCGTGCGTTCGTCGTTCGAGCTGAAGGCGATGCGGACATGGCAGTTGTCGAGGATGGCGTTGTTCTCGCCATAGGCCTTGCTGATCTGATTGAGGCTCTGCGCGATGAGATAGGCGCGGATGCCGTAGCCGGCCATGAAGGCAAGTGCGGTCTCGAAGAAGTCGAGACGGCCCAGTGCCGGGAACTCATCCAGCATCATCAGCAGCTGGTGCTTGCGGCTCTTGCGTGGATCGCCTTCCAGCCGCTCGGTCAGGCGACGACCAATCTGGTTCAGGACCAGCCGGACCAGCGGCTTGGTGCGGGAAATATCCGAGGGCGGAATGACGAGGTAGAGCGACACCGGCGCCCTGGCATCGACGAGGTCGGCGATCCGCCAGTCGCAGGCGGATGTCGTCTGCGCCACGGTCGGATCGCGGTAGAGGCCGAGGAACGACATGGCCGTGGAGAGCACGCCGGACCGCTCGTTCTCGCTCTTGTTCAGCACTTCGCGCGCCGCGCTGGCGACCACGGGGTGGACCTGCGGATGCTCGCGCGTGCCCAGATGGTTGGTCGCCATCATACGGCGCAGAGTGCTCGCAAAGCTGCGCTGGGGATCGGAGAGAAAGGTGGCAACGCGCGCCAGCGTCTTTTCTTCCTCCGCATAGAGAATATGGAGGATGGCCCCTACCAGCAGTGAATGGCTGGTTTTCTCCCAGTGCGAACGCCGCTCCAGCGCGCCTTCCGGGTCGACGAGAATATCGGCGATGTTCTGTACGTCGCGCACTTCGTCCGCGCCTTTGCGGACCTCCAGCAGCGGATTGTACCGTGCCGAGCGCGGCTCGGTCGGGTTGAACAGCAGGCAGTGTGAAAAGCGCGACCGCCAACCGGCGGTCAGGGTCCAGTTCTCGCCCTTGATGTCATGGACGACGACGCTGCCGGTCCAAGACAGGAGAGACGGCACGACAAGGCCAACGCCCTTGCCCGAGCGGGTCGGCGCAAAGGCCATGATGTGCTCGGGACCGTCATGGCGCAGATAATCGGGGCCGAGGCGACCGAGAAAGACACCGGCATCTCGGAGCAGGCCCGCACTGGCGATCTCGCGCCGCGATGCCCAGCGCGAGGAGCCATAAGTGGTGACTTGGCGGTTCTGACGCGCGCGCCATAGCGATCCGGCAATGGCAGAGGCGCATCCAAGAAAGCCGCTGACCCCGGCCAGTGCGCCAGCCTTGTCGAAGACCTCCGGCGCATAAGCCTCATAATGATACCACCAGCCAAATAGCTGCCATGGGCGATAGACCGGGATGCCGAACGCGATCGTCCAAGGCGCACCGAGCTGTGCCTGATATCCTAGCATGGCGGCCGCCCATTGGGTCGCGGCCCATACGCCCAACAGGACGATCGCGAAAACGACGAAAATCTGCCCGACAAGCAACTTGGTAGGGGTCATGTGCCTTGGCTCCGACTCGCGAGCCGGCATGGCGGCGCGAGGAGGACCAAGGGTGGATCAGTGCCACGGTGATGCGTTAGGTCGGCTTCGCGTCATCCAACCCGTTCAAGGCACATTTTCGATCTTACCGCTCAGCAGGTGCTGGGTGGGTCAAAACGACCCGCAGGCTTTTAGCCAGACGCATTCACGAAATAGAGATTGCAGGTATCGTTCCCTTGCACCTGGTCCGGCATCTCTTCATCGATGCGAAGGACAAGGGCGCTACAATCATCGAGATGCTCAGTATCGCGAGCAGCGCCACGGCCAAGAAATTCGATCTGTCGTTCCGCACTGAGCAGCGCCCAGAAACCATCGGTCGCAAGGATCAGATCGCTGTCCGGTTCGAATGCAAAGCCTGTCACATCAGGCGCCATGAAGCCACTCGTTCGAAAGCTTCGCGTTATGCGGTTTCTCAACGGCGAGACTGCTATTTCCTCGATAGCAATATCGCGCACTGCGTTGGCCAGCGTATGCGGGGCTACCCTCCAGCTGATCGCGGTCGCACCATAGCGCAGGCCAGCCAGACAATCTCCGGCATGTATGAGATGGGCGGCTCCCCGCCGATCGAATAGCGCGATCATGACGCTCGCGGAGTCTTTCCTGAAACTCGCCGCCAGTTCCCGACGGATATCACGAAGGCGCTCGATGATCTTGTCAGCTGTCACCCCCTGCTCGCCGACAAACCAGTCAACCAGGCGACGTGTCGCAGCGCGCGCAAAGCTACCGCTATCCAGTCCCGATGAGGAGCCATCGAACAGGACACACAAGGCCGCTTCGTCCTGGATCCCTATACCGCAGCAGTCGCGGTTATCTTCTGTATGCGGCCCCTGTGTGCTGTGCCAGGCGATGATGATCCCCATGGATCAGCCCTCGCCATGGTAACCGGCAAGCGCCTCGATCCGACTCCGGACAACATCTTCCCGCCCGGAAGAGCCGCGAATATTTCCATCCAGAAAGGAGTCGAAATATTCATGTGCCTGAAGGTCGCGAAGTTGTTTGGCGATAAACGTTCGAACGTCGTCGTCGGCCTCGAGAACCTCGGCAAGGAGCTCTTCACGTCCATCTATCACGAGCAGGACATCTTCAAGATCGTGACTTCTCAGCGGATCATTGCCGCCGCGACCGAGATAGGCCTCCAATTTCGTTGCAAGGAAATAGGGAGCGGTGAGATGTTTGATCTGCAGATCCGGCGTCAATGTGGCGGTCACGGCGGTCTCGATACCGCGCGCATACCATCGGTTCGTGAAACCGAGCAGTGCCGCATCGTCAGGCATGAAATCGACCTTGAGCTCGCCAAGGCGCATCCGGCACATGAGGCCGTCCTCGGAAGCGACCTTAACAGGCTGCGGAAAAAGGGTTGGCAGAGCCGGCCATTGGCCTCGCTTTCGCCGTTTTCTAGCCCAAGGCGTCAGTCATTCTGGGAGGTAACCTTCCAGAATCCGGTCGTTTTTGACCGGCCTCGGGCGCTATGAGGCGCAGGC
>NZ_VYQA01000004.1:0-313827 GCF_008710165.1 Sphingobium limneticum
CCTCAAGATAAGATTTCTTCGAGCCGTCGTAGACCACGACGTTGATAGGCTGGATGTGGAAGTGCGGTAACGCATGGAGCTAACCAGTCCTAATTGCTCTTATCGCGCTTAAGAGTCCCACCATCAACATCAGCACTGGCAACAGTGACGATGCTTGATCGTACGGTCGTTAAGCCAGCCCAGATATATAAATTACACACATACCAAATTGTGCACGGCATCGATCAAAAACCCAATATATGCGCCAGCTTCATTGCTTGGTGACCATAGCGTCTGTGACCCACCCGATCCCATCCCGAACTCGGCCGTGAAACCAGTCTGCGCCGATGGTACTATTGCTCAAGCACTGGAAGAGTAGGGCGTCGCCAGGCATTGAAGCTCGCGCATATATCGGACACAAAAAACCCATTCATAAGTCTTGTAAAAGGGCGGCGTCGAAAGACCCGCCCTTTTCCCATTGGTGACGCGGGATGGAGCAGCCCGGTAGCTCGTCAGGCTCATAACCTGAAGGTCGTAGGTTCAAATCCTACTCCCGCAACCAAATGAAAAAGCCCGCCAATCCGGCGGGCTTTTTGCTTATCTACTCCCCCTCCAGAAACCGGCTGAAATACACCATCTGCATCGCCTGCAATCGCGCACCCTGCGCAATGTCGGCGTCGCCAGAATGGCCGCCGGCGGTATCCTCGTAAAAATAATAGGGCAGCCCATAATCCTTCAGCCGCGCCGCGAATTTGCGCGCATGCTGCGGACCCACGCGGTCGTCCTTCGTCGTCGTCCAGATATAGGGCGTGGGATATTTCACGCCCTTGCGGATGTTCGCATAGGGCGAAATCTTCTCCAGAAATGCCTTCTCCGTCGGCACCGACACGCTGCCATATTCGTCCACCCAGGACGCGCCGGCTGCGATCTGCTCGTACCGGACCATGTCCAGCAACGGCACCTGGATCGTCACGGCGTTCCACAGTTCGGGATGCTGGGTGAATTCCACCCCCATCAACAGCCCGCCGTTCGATCCACCATAGATACCGAGCCGCCGGGGCGAGGATAATTTGCGCGCGAATATGTCCTGCGCCACCGCCGCGAAATCATCATAGATGATCTGCCGCTTCGTCTTCAGCCCCGCCTCATGCCAGGCCGGGCCGAATTCACCGCCGCCGCGAATATTCGCCAGCACGAAGCTGTTGCCTCGCTCCAGCCACAGCTTGCCCGTGCTCGCGGCATAGCTGGGCGTCATAGCAATCTCGAACCCGCCATAGGCGGTCATGATCGTCGGGGTGGACCCGTCGGGCTTCATGTCCTTGCGATGGACGATGAAATAGGGAATTTTCGTCCCATCGCTCGACGTCGCCTCAAATTGATCGACGGCCAGGCCCTGCGCATCGAAACGGGCCGGCATCGCCTTCACCTGAGTCGGAGCAGGGTGGTTGGCATCCAGCGCCCAGAGCGTCGTGGGCGACAGGAAGCCGGCCACCGACAGATAGGCGTTGTCATTCTTGTCGGTCGCGCTGGCGATCGCGATGGTCGCATTGTCGGGCAGCGCCACCGGCATGCTCGTCCATTTGCCGCTTCCCGGCGTTAGCACGAGCACCCGCCCACGCACATTATCGTTGATGGCCAGGATCACCCGGTTCTTCGTCGCCGCCACGCCGTCGATCGACTGGCGGGCATTGGGCGCGAACAATATCTGCGGCTTGAGCGTCTCGCCCGCCTCCAGCGCCTGCAATGGCACGGCCGCCAGCGATCCTGCCGGCACGGTCACGCCGCCGCTTTCCCAAAGCTCGCTGGTCTGGATCAGCACCTGTCCCTGCACCATGCCCTGCAACTGGCTCTTGGCGGGGAGGGGGAGCCTCTTCACCCCTTCGCCCGTGACGAGGTAGGTTTCGTTGCCGAAAAAGGTCACGCCGCGATAGAGAAAGGCCGCGCGATTGCCCGATCCGTCCGACAACAGCATCGGGAAGGTGCCGACCTGATCGCTGGCCGCGCCGCGATAGATTTCCTGCGCCGCCGACAAAGGTTGCCCGCGTTGCACCAGCTTCACCACGAAGGGATAGCCCGACTTGGTCATGCTGCCTTCGCCCCAGTCGCGGGCCAGCAGCAGGGAGTCCTTGTCCAGCCACGCTTCATTCTGCTTGGAGGTGGGAATATCGAAACCGCCCTGCACGAACGCGCCCGACACCAGGTCGAACTCGCGCAGCGTCACCGCATCCTCGCCACCGTCCGACAGGTTGATCAGCGCCAGCCGCTCCTCGGGATCGAGGATGGTCGCACCCTTCCACACCCATTTCTTGCCGTCCGCCTTCGACAGGGCGTCCAGGTCCAGCACCGTCGTCCAGTGCGGTGCATCGGTCGCATAATCGGCTTCCGAAGTGTACCGCCAGATACCCTGCGGATGATCGGCGTCGCGCCAGAAATTATAGACGCGGCCATGGATCAGCATCGGCATGGCGATCCGGTCCTTGGCCGATGCGATGGCGAGCGCGTCCCGATAGTAACCGGCATAGCGCGGATCGCCCTGTAGCGCGGCTTCTGTCGCCTTGTTTTCCGCCTCGACCCACTGCATCGCCCGCGGCCCGGTCCAGTCCTCCAGCCAGATGAAGGGGTCATCCGCCGGCACAGCGGAGGGGGTAGGGGGCACGCCGGCCCCGGTCAGCATCGCGGCAGTCACCAACAGCATCATCCTCTTGTTCATCAGCGCTTATCCCCCGGCAAAGTGAATCGCCCCTTCATATAGCGGGCGCGCAACACGGCGCTCGCTATCAGCAGGGGTAACGCGCCCAGCATCAGCAGGCTCCCGATCAGGCTGGGCGACCAGCCCCACAGGCTGTGCAGGCCAAAGGCCGCGGGCGCCATGACCAGCAGGAAGCCCAGCGTCAGCAGCCACAGTCCCCATCGGCGCGGCCGCACCGCCACCATGCGCATTTCATGGCGCCAGGCCTTGCGGCCAGCCTTGGTCGACAGATCGGGGGGCGGGGTATCGAACATAAGCTGCTGGACCTTGTGCCGTTTCGCCCCTATCCTGTCCAGCATCCCCGGGGGACCGCGCACAAGCGGTTGAGAGGCAGCTGAAGTGGCTGCGACCCGTCGAACCTGATCCGGCTGACACCGGCGTAGGGAGGGAACGGCTTGTGTAATCCGCAAACCGCGTCCGCCCTGCGTCTTTGAGAAGAGACGAAAGAGAGGCGGCCCATGGATACGATTTCCGTTCTGACGCTGCGCCTGGCCGAAATTTTCGGCCTCTACATGATCGTCATCGGCATTGGTGGTCTGGCCAGCCCGCCGCGCTGGCGGGCGGTGATGGACGATCTCAACCGATCGCCGGGCCTGGTCGTGGCGCTGGGGTTCGCCGTCTTCGCGGTCGGCGGCACGCTGGTCCTGATCCACAGCATATGGACCGACCCGCTCGCCGTCATCGTCAGCCTGATCGGCTATGTCGCGCTGATCGAGGGCGCGATGTTGCTTGCCGTGCCCGGCCCGCTCATCCGCATCGGCCACTGGTCGACCGGCTTCATCCGCGTCTGGGCCGGCATCGCGCTCATCCTCGGCATCCTCCTCTTCCTCGCCGGCCTCAACGGCCGCGCCACCATTTCCGTCTGAAAGGCTAATCCATGGCAGATGTCCCCGCCCGCACCGAGATGACCGAAGCCGAAGGCTTCATCGGCCGGCAGGCCGCAATGACCGTCACCACTGGTTCCATTCGCGGGTCGAAGAAGATCCATGTCGGCCCGCGCAAGGTCGCAATGCGCGAGATTCATCTGGAGCCGGGCAGCGGCGAGCCGCCGGTGCGCGTCTATGACACGTCCGGTCCCTACACTGATCCCGATGCGCGGATCGACATCATGGCGGGCCTGCAGCAATTGCGCCGCGACTGGATAATCGAGCGCGGCGATGTGGAAGACTATGACGCCCGCGCGATCAAGCCGGAGGATAATGGGCTCAAGGGCCCCGACCGGTCAGGCGGCGTGCAACCTTTCCCGAACGTCGTGCAGCGACCCCTGCGCGCCAAGCCCGGCGCCAATGTCTCCCAGATGCACTATGCCCGGCGCGGCATCATCACGCCGGAAATGGAATATGTTGCGGAGCGCGAGAATCTGGGCCGCGCGCGCCTCGCCGAATATGTCCGTGACGGCCAGAGCTGGGGCGCGTCCATCCCCGACTATGTCACCCCCGAATTCGTCCGGGACGAAGTCGCCCGCGGCCGCGCCATCATCCCGTCGAACATCAACCACCCGGAATCCGAACCGATGGCGATCGGCCGCAATTTCCTGGTGAAGATCAACGCCAATATCGGCAACAGCGCGGTCGCCTCCGACGTCGCGGCCGAAGTCGACAAGCTGGTCTGGTCGATCCGCTGGGGCGCGGACACGGTGATGGACCTGTCCACCGGCCGCAACATCCACGACACGCGCGAATGGATCTTGCGCAACTCGCCGGTCCCGATCGGCACCGTCCCCATCTATCAGGCGCTCGAAAAGGTCGGCGGCATCGCCGAAGACCTGACATGGGACGTTTTCCGCGACACGCTAATCGAGCAGGCGGAACAGGGCGTCGATTATTTCACCATCCATGCCGGCGTGCGCCTGGCCTATATCCCGATGGCGGCTAAGCGCGTCACCGGCATCGTCTCGCGCGGCGGCTCCATCATGGCGAAATGGTGCCTCGCCCATCATCGCGAAAGCTTCCTCTACGAGCATTTCGACGAGATTACCGAGATCATGAAGGCCTATGACATCGCCTACAGCCTTGGCGACGGCCTGCGCCCCGGCTCCATCGCCGACGCCAACGACGAAGCGCAATTTTCCGAACTCTACACGCTGGGCGAACTGACCCACCGCGCGTGGAAACAGGATGTGCAGGTGATGATCGAGGGGCCGGGCCATGTGCCCATGCACAAGATCAAGGAGAATATGGAAAAGCAGCTGCAAGTGTGCGGCGAAGCGCCTTTCTATACGCTTGGGCCGCTCACCACCGACATCGCGCCGGGATACGACCATATCACCAGCGGCATCGGCGCGGCGCAGATCGGTTGGTATGGCACGGCAATGCTTTGCTATGTCACGCCCAAGGAGCATCTGGGCCTGCCCGACCGCGACGACGTGAAGGTCGGCGTGGTGACGTACAAGCTGGCCGCCCACGCCGCCGACCTGGCCAAGGGCCATCCCGCAGCGCAGGTCCGCGATGACGCGCTCAGCCGCGCCCGCTTCGAATTCCGCTGGCGCGACCAGTTCAACCTGTCGCTCGATCCCGAAACCGCCGAACAATATCACGACCAGACGCTCCCGGCCGAAGGCGCCAAGAGCGCCCATTTCTGCTCCATGTGCGGCCCCAAATTCTGCTCGATGAAGATCACGCAGGAAGTCCGGGATTTCGCGGCCAAAAAGAACCAAGCCGCCGACGGCTTCCTGGAAGCGGGCCTGACCGGCGCGGAAGTGGCGCAAGCCAGCAAGGCCGCCGCGCTCAAGGGCATGGAAGAGATGAGCAGGCTCTTCAAGGCAACCGGCAGCGAACTCTATATGGGCGCTGGCGGTAGGGAGCATGATTGAATGAATACGGGAATTGCTTTAGGTTTCGTGGACAAAGCTTGACGAGAGACTCACGCGCTGATTCAAGGCTGTCTTTTGGGAGGCAGAGTTGGGGGAGCGGATTGGAGTGTCGGATGAAGAATGGTCACTGATCGGCCCGCTGTTGCCATCCGAGCGAGGCCGAGGGTGTCGTCCGTCGCAAGACAACCGGCTATATTTTGAAGGTATGATGTGGATGGCGCGGACGGGTGCCCAGTGGCGCCACCTCCCCGATGAATATGGCAAGTGGAACAGCGTGTTCCGGCGCTACCGACGGTGGGTTGAAACCGGGGTGTTCGATGCGATGCTCGAAACGTTCGCAGAAATGGCAGGCCGCGATGGCACCGCCGACATGATCGATAGCACCGTGGTTCGAGCACATCATTGTGCAGTCGGCATAAAAAAGGGACTCAGGAAACCGAGGCGCTTGGCCGATCGCGCGGCGGGTTCACCACCAAGCTCCACGCCAGATGTGATGCTCAAGGGCGTCCACTCGGATACGTCCTGACGCCAGGGCAAACCCACGATGTGCACGGGTTTGCGCCCCTGTTCCGGATGATCAGCGACAAGATCGAGGCGTTCCTTGCGGATCGCGGTTACGATGCCGACGCTATCCGCGAAGAGATCGCCAAAGCCCATGTCGAGGCGGTAATCCCCGCCAAAAGCAACCGCCGCGACCCGATCCCCCATGACCGCGTCAAATACAAATGGCGCAACCTCGTCGAACGGCTCTTCAACAAGCTGAAGAACTGGCGCAGGGTCGCCACGCGCTACGATAAAACCCGCGAGTCCTACCTTGGCTTCGTCGCACTCGCTTCAATCAAACTGTGGATACCCTTTGTCCACGAAACCTAGCTCAGCCCTGAAATTTAAGTTGTCATAACGGATGGGTTACATAACTTGAATCAGTTTGTGGAGTCGGACATCTTCCCTATCTGTTCTAGAAAGTTGGGGAATTTCGTGGCGAAGCAAACCGAAAAGGCGACTGAGAATCTCAAAGCAAAACGAGTGCAAGTGAGTCAGATTGATGTGCCGGCTTATGCGCTTGGTGATGCTCTTCGGGTAGCGGTTGCTATAGCCGATAATTATGCATCTGCTCCAACCAAGCCGCTCGAAGTTGCGGCGGCAATGAACCTCGCGCCTGCTTCGAGCCATTTTAAAATGCTAACCGGATCATCCATTGCTTATGGACTTACGAGCGGCGGATACAATGCTGCTGAAATTGCGCTTACCCCTTTAGTCCAGCGGATTCTAAACCCTCTAGAAGAAGGTGAAGACCTCCATGGGAAACGTGAAGCACTACTGAAACCGCGAGTGGTTGGGGAGTTTTTGAACAAATATAATAATAGCCCTCTCCCGCCCGATAGCATTGCATACAATGTCTTAAACAGCATGGGAGTACCGAAAGAACGTACCGAAGCTACGCTGAAGCTTATCGTGGAGGGAGCCTCATCTCTCGGCCTTGTCCAAGAGATAAAGGGCAAAAGGTATATAAACTTAACACGGCGCAACGAGACGCTCGTGCCAAGTGCATCGGACCAAAAGGGTTTGGAAGATTTGGTGGAACGGAATGAGCCAAAAATAGAGAATGCGGAACACCAGCCACCCCCCTCTGAGGATTTTGAGCGGCACCTAAGATCGACGGCCGTAAACAAGAAAGTATTTATTACGCACGGTCGAAATAAAGGCTTGGTAGATCCTATAAAGAAGCTTTTGGCGTTTGGTGAATTAGAGGCTGTTGTCTCTGTAGAGCGTCAGTCAGTATCCCAACCTGTTCCCGAAAAGGTTATGAATGATATGAGGGATTGTGGCGCAGCAATCATTCATGTTGAAGGGGAAATGACACTTATTGATTCAGATGCTAAAGAACATGTGGTGTTGAATCCAAATGTACTGATTGAGATCGGTGCTGCAATGGCTTTGTATGGTAAAAAATTCATTCTTTTAGTCAAAGAGGGTGTTAAATTGCCTTCAAATCTTCAGGGTCTTTACGAGGTTCGGTATGAAGGTGATGCAATGGATGGAAATGCCACAATCCGCCTCCTTGAGGCTATAAATCAGCTTAAAGCATTACCTAAGTAAGCGATTTGCCGATGTATCGCAAAAATGTTATAACGCCTGTATGAACATACCCCTCAAAATTACGAAGATCGGCAACAGCGCCGGTGTTATCCTGCCCAAGGAACTGCTGGCGCAATTGCGGGTCGGACCGGGTGATACGCTGTACGTAACCGAAGCACCTGACGGCGCTCGCCTTACCGCTGCCGATCCAGATTTTGCGTCGAAGATGGCGCTGGCCGAGCAGATCATGCGTGAGGATCGCGATATCCTGCGCGTGCTGGCAAAATAGGGGTCATGTCGACACTGGAAGAGGCGCGCCCGGAGCCGGTCTGGATCGAAAAAGCCGTTGCGCTTGCCATCCATGATCGCCAACTGGCCGAACATGGCGGTGGCACCGGTATCCGTGACGAAGGGATGCTGGAATCGGCGCTTGCCCGTCCAGTCAACCAATGGACCTATGGGCAGGATGACCGTTGCGCTCTCGCTGCGGCTTATGCCTTTGGCGTCGTGCGCAACCACCCCTTTGTCGACGGCAATAAGCGCACTGGTTGGGTGCTGGCGCGCCTCTTCCTTGCGCTTAATCAGGTTGCTCTGTCTTTCGATACGGCCGATGCGACCCGGACCATGCTGGGCTTTGCCGCCGGGGATGTGGATGAACAACAGCTCGCCCACTGGTTCCGCCACAACCGTGCCTCGGCCTGACACGCCCCTTTCCTATTAGGAAATCCTCTGATCTATCCTCATGGATGGAACAGACTTCTCCCCCCAATCCGCCCGCTTGCCCCGCCAAAAAACGCCGCGCCCGCTGGACGCCCGCGTTGCAGGCCAGCTTCCTTGGCACATTGCTCCACACCGGCAGCGTTCGCTACGCCGCGCGCGCGGTGGGCATGTCGCCGTCCAGTGCGCATCGCCTGCGTCGCCGCCTTGCCGGCACGGAGTTCGATCGCAACTGGGCGGAAGCGCTGATGTTGCATGAGCGCACGATGCATCACCCGCTGGCCGTATATATGGGCAGTGGTGGCGCTGCGTCCATAATAGGAAGGGGGGCGTCGCGAGAGCGTGTGTGAAGCCTGGCGAGCGCCATCCAAGCGCCTCGCGAAAGCTTCGCGAGCGCTTCGGGCGCAAAAGCCGTGCTACGGTGTGAACTTCGGCGCTCAGGCACGATCGCCGATCGGATGCACCCATCCGATAACCGGGACATCGCGTAAAACCGATATTCTAGTCCTGGATCAGCACCGCGCTACGCCGCTTCTTCCATTCCAGCGACACGCCGATGCGCTGCTCCAGCCGCCCGTCCCAGCGCGTGGTCAGCCCATGCGCCTCCAACTGCTCGACGATGCGATGGCCGATCGCGACCGCCTTGTCCTCGCCCTGGTCGCAGGCGCCATAGTTGAGATAAAGGCCATGGCCCTCGACCGCGGATTCGGTGTCCTGCATGTGGAAAAAGGCGTAGCCCTCCACGCCCAAGCCTTCATCCTGCGCCGCTTCGATCTCGTCCCAGATTTCGGACGCGCCGCATGTGCCGCAGCAGGTGAAATTCTGCCGCGCGACGATGCCTTCCTCTTCCAGTGCCTCGAAGGCGGCATCCAGCCGGTCGCAATCGGTCATTTCCGACCAGTCCCGCTCGGCCGCGCGATGATCGGCCAGCGCCGCGCGCAGCGCCGCCGACGCCTCGACCCGCAACAGCGGCCGGGGCAATTCCTCCTCGAACACATCGTTGGCGTTGGTCAGGATCGCGTCATCGTCGAAAAAGCCGCCAGCGACATCCCGCCGCACCAGATCGCGCAAAGCGGCGACCGGATCATAGCTCGGCGCGGCGTTGCCAGTCGAATTAGACGTCGGGGCAGGGCCTTTCGCCTCGCATATCTGGTCGTTACCGGCAGCCTGTTTTCCGAAAATCCGCTTCCACAAAGACCCGAACATGCGCCTGTCTTGCCTCCTGCGATGCGTCACGACGGCCCCATCATGCCGCGCTATGCCGCAAAGGAAAAGAGTCTAAAGCGTCGCTTTGTTCCGTTACGGGGGCGGTTCGATCACAATGACCCCATGATCCTTGCTCAACGGACCCGGTTTCGCCGCCATCGGGCCGAACCGCGCCTGGTCGGCAGTCCCGTCGATGACAGAGCCTTGCCGCCGCATATCGCGCAGCCATTCGGCCACGACGCAGGGCATCTTTCCGATAGGAACATGATTGCGCAATATTCAGTCGAGTTCAGCGGGAAATGTGCGAAGTTAAGCGCGACTTTTCCTATCGCTGGGCCGATCCGCATCCCCGGTGGCACAATCACTGGATTGCCGCGCTGCAACCCCTACATAGGGGCCGATGCCACCCTCCACGCCCGTCTCCACGCCGATCCCGCCCGTCTGGGCGACGCTGCGCCGCTTCCTGCCCTATCTGTGGCCGGCCGATTCTGCCGCGCTGCGCCGCCGCGTCGCCATCGCCATGGGGCTGGTGCTGCTGGCAAAGATCGTCAGCCTGGCCATGCCCTTCGCCTACAAGGCGGCGATCGACCGGATGGCGCCGGGCATGGAGCCGGCGGTTGGCCTCGCCATGGCGCTGGTCGCCACCTATGCCGGCGCCCGTTTCGCCAGCGTCCTGTTCGACAATCTGCGCAATGCCGTGTTCGAAAAGGTCGGGCAGGAGGCTGGACGGCGCTTGGCGGACGATGTCTTCGTCCATCTGCACCGCCTGTCGCTGCGCTTCCACCTCGACCGCCGCACCGGCGCCGTGACCAAGATCGTGGAGCGCGGCACCAAGAGCATCGACACGATGCTCTATTTCCTGCTGTTCAACATCGCGCCGACCGTGCTGGAGCTGGTCGCGGTCTGCATCATCTTCTTCGTCAAATTCGGTGCCGGACTGGTCGTCGCCACGCTCGTCATGGTGGCGCTCTATATCGGTTTCACCCGCACCGTCACCGAATGGCGCAACCAGCTGCGCCGCGACATGGTCGACATGGACACCAATGCCGTCGCCCATGCCGTCGACAGCCTGCTCAATTTCGAAACGGTCAAATATTTCGGCGCCGAACAGCGGGAAGCGACCCGCTACGGCACGGCGATGCGCCGCTATGCCAAGGCGGCGGTCAAGAGCGAGAACAGCCTCGCCTGGCTCAATATCGGCCAGTCGCTCATCACCAACCTGATGATGGCGGGCGCCATGGCCTATACCGTCTGGGGCTGGAGCCGGGGGCAGTTTACCACCGGCGACGTCGTGCTGGTCAATACGCTGCTCAGCCAGCTGTTCCGGCCGCTCGACCTGCTCGGCATGGTCTATCGCACCATCCGCCAGGGGTTGATCGACATGGAGGCGATGTACAAGCTGATCGACACGCAGCAGGAAATCGCCGACCGGCCCGACGCCCCGGCGTTGCAGCCGCATGGTGGCGCCGTTCGCTTCGATCATGTGCGCTTCGGCTATGATCCCGAACGCGAAATCCTGCACGATGTCAGCTTCACCGTGCCGGCGGGCAAGACCTTGGCGATCGTCGGCCCCTCGGGGGCGGGCAAATCCACCATCGCCCGCATCCTGTTCCGCTTCTACGATATCCAGTCGGGGCAGGTGTCGATCGACGGGCAGGATATCGCCGGCGTGACCCAGGCCTCGCTGCGCGCCGCGATCGGCATCGTGCCGCAGGACATGGTCCTGTTCAACGACACGGTCGGCTATAATATCGGCTATGGCCGGGAAGGGGCGAGCCAGGCGCAGATAGAGGCGGCGGCGAAATCGGCCTCCATCCACGACTTCATCATGGACATGCCGCAGGGCTATGCAACGCGGGTCGGCGAGCGCGGCCTCAAATTGTCGGGCGGCGAAAAACAGCGCGTCGCGATCGCCCGCACGTTGCTCAAGGATCCCCCGGTACTGGTGTTGGACGAAGCGACCAGCGCCTTGGACAGCCGCACGGAAACGGAAATCCAGACCGTCCTGCGCGACATCAGCCGCAAGCGCACGACCCTGGTGGTGGCCCACCGCCTATCGACCGTGGTCGATGCGGACGAAATCATCGTGCTGGACAAGGGCGTGATCGTGGAGCGCGGCCTCCATGCCGACCTCGTCCGCGCCGACGGACTCTACGCCCTCATGTGGGCACGACAGGCCGCCGAGCGGGAGGAGATGCCGGCCGAACCGGGCATAGCGGATATGTTCGAGGTCGTCCGACCCTGACCGATCCTCTGAACGGGGTCAGTCGATGAAGTTGGCCGCCACCTCGGCCGGAACCCGCAGGATTCGGCCGGTCGCCTTGTCGATGATCGCCCAGGTGGATTTGGCCGAAACCTTCACCTTGCCGTCCGGCCCGGTGAACTCGATCAGCCGATCGAACCGCGCCCCCCGTGGCGGTTCGGGAATCCATGTCCGCGCCGTCACCACGTCACCCTGCGTCACATTGCCGCGATAATCGACCTCATGCCGGGTCACGACCCAGATATAGGCATCGACATGGGCGGGATCGGCATCCTGCCGCCAATGCTCGACCGACACCTGCTCCATCCACTGGACCCAGACCGCATTGTTCACATGGCCCAGTTCATCGATATGCTCGGGACAGGCGGTGATCTGCTTGGTGAAACTGGACGCCATCAGCCCTCCACACCCAATTGCCACAGGATGAAGGCGAATTCCTCCGCCGTCTCATGCAGGCTTTCAAACCGCCCCGACTTGCCGCCATGGCCCGCGCCCATATTGGTCTTGAGCAGCAGGATATTCTGGTCCGTCTTGGTCGCGCGCAACTTCGCGACCCACTTCGCCGGTTCCCAATAGGTAACGCGCGGGTCGTTGAGGCCTGCCGTGACCATCAGCGGCGGATAGGCCTGCGCGCTGACATGGGTATAGGGATCATAGCTCTGGATGGTGCGGAATGCCGCTTCATCCTCGATCGGATTGCCCCATTCGGGCCATTCGCCCGGCGTCAGTGGCAATGTTTCGTCCAGCATGGTGTTGAGCACATCGACAAACGGCACATGCGCCACCACGGCGCCCCACAGGTCGGGATCGGAATTGATCACAGCACCCATCAATTCGCCGCCGGCCGATCCGCCAGAAATGCTGATCTTGCCCTTCGACGAATAGCCGAGATCGATCAGCCCCTTCGCCACATCGACGAAATCGGTGAAGGTATTGACCCGCTTGTCCAGCTTGCCGTCCAGATACCATTGCTGGCCCAGGTCATCACCACCGCGAATATGGGCGATGGCAAAGGCGAAACCGCGATCCAGCAGCGACAGGCGACTGGTCGAAAAGCCCGGCTCCATCGCCATGCCATAAGCGCCATAGCCATAAAGATGCAGCGGTGCGCTGCCGTCGCGTGGGAAATCCTTGGGATAGACGATCGATACGGGAATCTGCGTGCCATCGCGCGCCACGATCATCAGCCGCTCGGCCGCATAGCCGGTGGCATCATAGCCCGACGGGATTTCCTGGACCTTCAGCACCTCCAACGTACCTGTCGCCAGATGATAGTCGTAGATGGTGTCCGGCGTGACCATCGATTCATAGCCGATGCGCAGTTTCGTTACGTCATATTCTGGATTGTCGTCCAGCGAAGCCGAATAGCTGGCTTCCGGGAAAGGGATGCGTTTGGGCGTGTGCGTCGCATAATCGCGCAATTCGATCTGGTCGAGGCCGTCTTGCCGCCCTTCGGTGACATAGAAGCCCTTGAACAGCGTGAAATCGGTCAGGTAGAAATGCGCGTCGGCTGCGATCACCTCTTGCCACTGGTCGGGCGCGTCCAGCGTCGCCTTGACCAGCCGGAAATTGGGATGGCTGTCATTAGTCTTGATGTAGAGCGTGCCCTCATGCTCATCGACATCATATTCGCGGCCGGCCTTGCGCGCTGACACCAGCAGCGGCGTCGCGGTCGGGTCGTCGGACGGGATCAGCCAGGCTTCGCTGGTCACATGATCGCCGGTCGCGATGACGATCCACTTTTCCGAAGAGGTCAGGCCGATCGAGACGCGGAACCCTTCATCATCCTCATGAAATAGGTCGACATCGCTCTCGATGCTCTGGCCCAGCCAGTGCAGCCGCGCATTGTCGGTCCGCCAATTGTCATTGGCCAGGCCGTAGAGCAGCCCCTTGCTGTCGGCCGTCCACACCAGCGACGACAGCGTATCCGGGATCACTTCGGGCAGTATCTCGCCAGAGAACAGATCCTTGATCCGCGCCTCGAACCGCTCCGAGCCATTGGTATCGATCGCGTAGGCCAGATAGCGGCCGTCAGGGCTGACCGACATGGCGCCCAGCCGGAAATATTCATGCCCCGCCGCCAGTGCGGGTTCGTCCAATATCAGTTGGTCGTCACCGCCGGCGGACGGCTTGCGATACCATTTGCGATATTGCGCCCCCGTCTCGAATGCGCGCCAATAGATATAGTCGCCATCCTTTTGCGGAACCGACTGATCATCTTCCTTGATGCGCCCCTTCATCTCCTGGAACAGCGTGTCGAGCAAAGGCTTGTGCGGCGCCATCGCCCCTTCGAACCAGCCATTTTCGGCCTCCAGATAGGCCAGGACATCCTTGTCCTTCACGTCGGGATAGCCCGGATCGCGCAGCCATGCGTAAGGGTCGTCCACCGTGATGCCGTGATGCGAGAAGCTGTGCTGGCGGCGGTCGGCGACGGGAGGCTGCATGTGATCGGTCATTAACTATCCATGGTTCAGACGGGGGCTGCGCTGGAATAAGCGCGCCTGTCCCTCTATGTTGTTGCCATTATGGCCAACGCAAGAGGCCGGAATGATCCAAGGGAAGTGCAATGTCCAGTTATGAAGATCGCCTGAAGGCCCTGCGCGCGCAACTGGTGCGCCAGACGCTGGATGGTTTCGTGGTCCCCCTGACAGACGAGCATATGAGCGAATATGTCGGCGCCTATGCCCAGCGGCTTGCCTGGCTGACGGGATTTCAGGGGTCGGCTGGCAGCGCGGTGGTGCTTCCGCAGGAAGCCGCGATCTTCGTCGATGGCCGCTACACGCTTCAGGTCCGCGAGCAGGTGGACGGCGCGCACTGGCAATATGAAAGCGTGCCGCAGACGTCCATTGCCGCCTGGCTGAAGGATCATGCAGGGCAGGGTGCGCGCATCGGCTATGACCCCTGGCTTCACACCCGTGCCTGGGTGATTCAGGCGGCCGAAGCGCTGCGCCAGAAGGGCGCCGCACTGGTCGCCGTCGATACCAACCCGGTCGATGCCGTCTGGCCCGATCGCCCGGCGCCCAGCGATGCAAAGCTGGTGGTGCATGGCGATCGTTTCGCCGGTCAGTCCGCCGCCGAAAAACGCGCCGCCATGGCCGACTGGCTGACGGAGAAGAAGGCGGACGCGGTCGTTCTTTCGGCCCTGGATTCGATCGCCTGGACTTTCAACATACGCGGCAAGGATGTGGAACGCACCCCGGTTGCACTCGCTTATGCCATCGTTCATGCCGATGCGACCGCCGACCTTTATGTCGCGCCGGAGAAAATGGACGAGGCCGTCGCCCAGCATCTGGGCAACGCGGTGCGCATCCATGATCGCGCTGCCTTTGCCGATGCGCTGGCGGACCTTCAGGGCAAGACCGTCGTGGCAGACCCCGAACGGGCCGTCGCGGCGATCTTCAACAGCCTGGACGCTGGCGGCGCGACGATCCTGTCGCTGCGCGACCCTGCCGTCCTGCCCAAGGCGATCAAGAACGACACCGAAATCGCTGGGCATAAGGCCGCGCAGGCCCGCGACGGCGCGGCGCTCAGCCGCTTCCTCCATTGGGTGGCGGTGGAAGCGCCCAAGGGCGGCCTCACCGAACTCTCCGCCTCCGACCGGCTGGAGGCATTCCGCAAGGACACCGGCCTGCTTGAAGACCTGTCCTTCGATACGATCAGCGGCGCCGGCCCGAACGGCGCGGTCGTTCACTATCGCGCCGAGGAGAAGACGAATCGCCCGATCGAGCTGAACAGCCTCTATCTTGTCGATTCAGGTGGCCAGTATCGCGACGGCACCACCGACGTGACCCGCACGCTGGCCATCGGGACGCCGACGGATGAAATGCGCCATCGCTTCACCCTGGTGCTCAAGGGCCATATCGCGCTTGCCCGCGCGGTCTTCCCCAAGGGCACACGCGGCGGCCAGCTGGATGCGCTCGCACGCCAATATCTCTGGGCCGAAGGGCTGGATTATGCCCATGGCACCGGCCATGGCGTCGGCAGCTTCCTGTCGGTGCATGAAGGGCCGCAGCGGATCGCGACCTTTGGCGGTGGCGACGAGCCGCTGGCAGCGGGCATGATCCTGTCCAACGAGCCGGGTTATTACAAGACCGGCGAATATGGCATCCGCATCGAAAATCTGGTGCTGGTGGAGGAACGCGACGTTCCCGGCGCGGAAAAGCCGATGCTGGGCTTCCAGACGCTGACCTTCGCACCGATCGACCGCACGCTGATCGCGACCGATCTGCTCAACCGCGAAGAACAGGCCTGGCTAGACGCCTATCATGCCGCCGTGCTGGACCTGGTCGGCCCGCAACTGGAGGGTGATGCCTTGGCCTGGCTCAAGGCGGCCTGTGCGCCGCTCTAAAGCCTAGTCGTCGGGCCTGTCAGCGGGAGGGGGCGGCGCGGCGCTCTCCCGCGCTTGGGCTTTGCGCCTGCGCAGATTGTCGCGCAGCGCCTGCGCCAACCGTGCCTTTTTCTCGTCCTGCGTTTCAGCCATGCCATGCGCATAAGCAAAATGCATGATCGACCGCAACCCGCCTTGACATGCGCAGCGAGGGCGGCCATAGGCCCGGCCTCCGAAGCGCACATAGCGCATCGGAACAGAAATAGAGTGCTGCCGTAGCTCAGTGGTAGAGCGCATCCTTGGTAAGGCTGAGGTCGGGAGTTCAATCCTCCCCGGCAGCACCATTTCTCCCCCGACAATCTGAAATCAGATCATCGCCCATGCGGCGATCGCCATCGATTGTGCCGCGGCGATCAGCCAGAGCAGCGTCGAAAAAGGCTGTTTGCGTGTCCTGTGGCGAAAGACGTGGCGGCCAAGGAACGCGCCGGGCGTTCCGCCGATCAAGGCCCACAGCAGCAGCGTGCGTTCGGACAAGCGGCGCAAACCCATCCGGGCGCGCCGCTTGTCCATAGCAAACAGGGTGAAGGCGACCAGATTGACCGGCAACAACGCCGCTAGAATCAAGATCGTCCAAATAGTCGTCAGCGCCCGAAACTGACGCCGATCCACAGGGTGCGCGGCGTGCCCAGATCCATCGATCCGCCGGCATTGCGGGTCACGACCGTTTCGTCGAACAGATTCTCGCCACGCGCCACCAGGCTGATGCCATGGCCGATAGGCAGGCGGGCGATAGCGTCCAGCGTCAGCGCATCGGGCAGCACGTCGCTTTGCAGATCGTCCTCATATTGTTTCGCGACATAGCGCAGCGTGGTCGACAGCGATGGACCATGGGCCGGGCTGTAGGCGACCGTGGCACTGGCGGCATGGCGCGGCGTTTGCGCAGGCGTGAACCCGTCGAACGCAGCGCCGGGCGCACGGACTCGGCTGTGGCTATAGGCGTAGGAGGCCGACAGGTTGAAATCGCCCAGCTTGGCGGCGGCCGTCAGTTCGACGCCCTTGGCGACGATCCGGTCGACATTCTGGCGCTGACGCGTGTTGGTGGCGACGGTGACGTTGGCGATGGCATCGTCCAGCCGATTGTAGAAAGCGGTGGCCGACAAGGTGATCCCCTCGATCGGCGTCAGATCGACCCCGGCTTCGGCGCCCTTCAGCTTTTCGGGGGTCAGCGCCGCATTGGCCTGCGTCGTGATGGGGAAGACGACGAAGGGGCGATATAATTCGTTCAGCGTCGGCAGGCGGAAGCCGCTATAGGCCGATGCCCGCAGGGCGAAAGCGTCGCTGGCATGGTAAAGTGCGCCGACCCGGCCGGAAAATTCCCAGTCGGACCGATCGGCATAGTCGCTGCCCGTGGTCGCGCCGGTCGTGGCGCTCGCCTGATGATAGAAGCCATTGCTGATCGACCAGCGATCGGCCCGGGCGCCGCCAGTCAGGACCAGCCCGCCAAGCGTCCAGTCATCTTCGACGAAGAAGCCCGTGGTCCACTGGTCGCCGCCGGCATGGCGCAGGAAGGTGCGCGGATTGGTGGCGACATTGGCGTTATAGGCGTCCTCATACATATCGCCCGTCGCAAAACGCGTATCGACGCCCAGCCGCAGCATATGCGCATCGCCCACCGGCGGCCGGATCTCGATCTTGCCGCCGATGCCGGTGGACGGCGTGTTACGCTGATCCAGCGACTTGCGGAAGGTCGAGGAGGACATGACGATGTTGGCGAAGTTGCGGGCCTGGATATAGGCCAGCGCATCGACCTGCCACGCACCCCGGTTGATATAGCGGATGCTGGCATCCTGCCCCTGGCTCATGCTGTCCGCGCCCTTGAAGCGCAATGTGCGGTTGTCCTCGAACAGGGTCGCGCGGAATTGCAGTTCCGACGTGGCGGAAAGGGGCGCGACCGCCCGCAAATTGGTAGACCAGCCATCATAGGCGGCCGGCACGGTGGCAGCGACGCGCTGATCCTTTGGCGTGGTCTGGAAGCCGACGCCGCGATCCCAGCGGCCGGAGAGCGAGACATAGCCGCCGCCCAGATCCTGCGTCAGGCCGGCCGACAGCTCGGTCGAATCACGACTGCCGTAGAAGGCGCTGGCGGAAAAGTCGGGCAGCTGATCGCGCGTGGCGCTGGCCATTTCGATCGTGCCGGCGACTGCGCCCGCACCGAAGGCGCCGATCCCGCCGCCGCGCGTCACCCGCACCACCGACAGCCGCTCGGGCGCCAGCGCGCTGAAAGGAATATAACCGAAAAAGGGATCGGCGATCGGCACGCCGTCCAGCAGCATCAGCGTGCGGCTCGACGCATTGCCACCCAGCGCGCGCAGCGTCGCGCCCTGATTCGATGGGTTGGACGATCGGCTGTCCGACCGGCGGAATTGCTGGAAGCCGGCGACGTCGCCCAGCACGCTTTCGATCCGGCCCGATGCGCTGTCCAGCAGCCGTTGCCGGTCGATCACGACCGATCCATAGGCCGGCGTACCCGGCGGCAGTTCCAGCCCTTCGCCGGTGACGATGATGGTGGATGAATCCGCTGCGGCGTCGTCTGGCGCCTGGGCGAATGCGACGGTCGGAATGGCCAGCAGGACGGCGGGCAGAATGATATGTTTCATGACGATCCCCTCGCGCCCCTCGGCTTGTTTTTCAAGCCTTGTAATGGAAAGGGCCGCATCCTTTGTAGGATGCGGCCCTCGCCCCGCGACATTGTTCCTTGGGTCGAACAGCGGGTCAGAAGAAGAGAATCGCGCCGGCCGCGATGGCGTCCGACGTCGCCTTGTTGCCGTTATGGGCTTTCGACCGGGTGTTGATATATTCGCCCAGCAACGTCACCCAGCTGTTCAGGCCATAGCGGACCTGCCCGACCCAGCTGCTATTCTTGTCGACCAGCGTGGGATTGGCCAGCGCATCGGCGACATTGGCATAATCGAGATTGCTTTCGCCATAGCTGCCGCCGACCGAAAATTTGCCGAAGGTCGTCAGGCCTTGCAGGTAGAAGCCATGGCTGTCGCGCTTGTTGCCGATCCCGTCGGTGTCGAACAGGTTGAGCGCCGTGGTGCCAAGGCCCGATGCGTCATAATAGGTGCCGACCATAGTGACCGGACCGAATGTGACCTTGGCGCCCGCATCCCAGCCCCAGCCGGTATAGTCCGGACCTGCGATCACATCATGCTTTTGCGATAGACCCGAAACCCAAAGGCGCGTGCCGACGTCGCCAAATTTGCCGTCATAAACGAACTTGGCCTGGAAACCCGGCTGCTTGTTCGATTCTTCGGGACCGGTCAGCGAAGACAGCGGCTCGAAAATCCCGACGCTGGCAGTGAAGCCGCTGAAATTGGGCGTGGTATAGGTGATCTGCGGCTGGAAATCGGTGTAGATATAGCCAGTGCCGATGCGGCCCAGCGTCGTGTTGGACGGGGCGACATTGCCCGCTGGCGTACCCGACGACAGCAAAGTGATGTCGTTCAGGATCGATTCGGACTGGAACAGCCCGATGTCGCGGCCGATTTTCACTTCGCCGAAGCCGGCGCGACCAAAGGTCAGGTAGGTCTGGCGAAAGTCGATCCCGGCGGTCTGAAGCGCACGGGGATTGCCGCCACTATTGGCACCACCGCCGACATAGCTGACTGAGTTGATACCCGGATACATGCCGAAATGCGCGCCAACGTCCCAGCCATCCAGGCTGGTGGAGGCTTCCACCTTCAGGAAGCCGGGCAGCAGGCCGTTGCGAATGGCCGAACTGTTGCCGCCCACCGTGGCGACTCCGCCCGTCACCGTCGTCGTGGCACTGGGCGTATCGCCATTGTCATGCACATAGAAGCCGTTGACGGAGCCGGAGAATTTCAACGTCACGTCACCGATCTGGAGGCCGACGCCGCTATCGGTCATGCGCACAAAGCCCGCGCCGCCCGATGCATCGGGTGTCACGGCCGGGGCAGGTGCAGCGGCCGTCTGCGTGGCCTCGGCGCTCTGTCCCTTCGCCAGTTCCTGATATTCGTCGTCGGTCAGGATGCCCTTTTCATGCAGCCTTTTCAGCAGGTCTGCGGTGGTGCCGGCCATGGCCGGTGCTGCGGTGGCGGCGAGCATCAATGCTCCAGCCGCGCCCATCAGGCGCAACGTCCCTTTCATATCATCCTCCCTGTATATCGCCAGCTTGTCTCCGGCTGCGGCGGAGAGTGCGGCGGAAGGGGGAGGGGAGAAATTGGACTTAGGTTCTCGTTCCTTCGGACAGCACGCCAGGCGGGGCACGAATCAGGGCGCGGCGACGATGCCCCAAGGCGCGGCGCCGACCGCGATCGTGCCGGTCACGGCCGCCTTGGCCAGATCGATCACGGAGACATTGTCCGAAAGGCCATTGGCGGCATAGGCATGGGCGCCGTCGGCGCCGATAGCGATATGCCAGACGCGCTTGCCGACCGGCACATAGCTGCGCACCTTGCGGGTCGCGACATCGACCAGCGCGACATGATCGGCGCGGCCCAGAGCGATCACGGCGGTCTTGCCATCGGGCGTGAAGCGGATGCCGCAGGGCAGGATGCGATGCTCGGGGATGCCGGGAATGGCAAAGTGCAGCGTCTCGCTCACCTGTCGAGTAGCCGTGTCGATGATCTGTACGGTACCGCCCACTTCCGCCGCGACCCACAGCTGCTTGCCGTCCCCGGTAAATTCGACATGGCGTGGCCGCAGGTCGACCGGCGTCTCGGCCACCATCGTCTTCGTTTTCAGGTCGATCCAGTTGACGACATCATCCTCTTCGGACGTGACCACGACCCACTGGCTATCCGGGCTTTGCGCCACGCCTTCCGGTTCGCCGCCGACATCGACCTGGAAGGCGACGGTGCGGGTGGCGAGGTCGATCGCAGTCAGTGCAGCGTCATCCTCATTGGCGACGAACAAGGTCTTGCCGTCGCGCGACAGGAAAAATTGCTCCGGGTCTTGCCCGGAGGGCAGTTCGGCGACGACCTTGCCTGTCGCCCGCTCGATCACCTGCACCGCATGGTCCAGGCTGGCGCACAGATAGAGATATTGGCCGTCCTTCGACAGGGTAATGCCGCGCGGCCGGCCGCCCACCGGCCATGTCGCGGTGACGCTACCGGATGCAGCGTCGATCACGCTGACGCTGTTGCCCCGTTCGTTAGAGACATAGAGGGCTTCGGCATGGGCGGCGGCAGGCAGCAGCATCAGCCCGGCCATCAAGATGCGCTTCATATCGTCCTGTCCTCTCCGTCCCTTATCTCGTTCCAATGATCTATCCAGAGGGCGTCGACTACGGGATTGTACCAATGGCCAATGGGGGCGCGGCCCGCCCCGGCCTACACTCGGACCCATCAGGGGAAAACCGACCGGGTGAGGATATAATGATGAATTTGGGTAGGGTCGCGTTGCTGGGTGCCATGGCGATGCTGGGCATGACCGCAACCACAACTTTGATGGCGCATGGCGACGTGACGCCGCAGGCTGTGGATACCTCGGCGCTGCCGGACATCGGCGAAGCCTGGCTGGAGAAAAACCCCTATAGCGGCAATGCCAAGGCGATCGAGATCGGTCAGTCGGCCTATGGCCAGAATTGCGCGCGCTGCCATGGGCTGGATGCGGAAAGCGGCGGCATCGCGCCGGACCTGCGCTATCTGGAGGCCGGCGAGTCGGGCGATCAATGGTTCGCCGAACGCTTCCGTCACGGCTCCAGCCATGACGGCAAAGTCTATATGCCGCCCTTCGGCGACGTATTGGGCCAGAAGGCCGGCTGGGCGATCCGCGCCTGGCTCGAAACCAAGCACGAAGGCTGATCGCCATGCTCTCGCGACGGGGGCTGATCGGCGGGGCGGGGGCGGCGCTGGCGTTGGGGCTGATGCCCGACCGGCTGGCGGCTGCCCCCCTTGCCAAGGTCAAGGCACTCGGCACCATCCGGGTGGTCGTCTATCAGAATAACCGGCCATGGTCCTGGGAAGAGGGCGGCAAGCTGGTCGGGCTGGACGTCGATCTGGCGCAGGCGATCGCGACCAAGCTGGGCGTGCGAGCCGACGTCGCCCAACTGGTGGCGGATGAAAGCGCGGACGACGATCTGCGCAATGGCGTGTGGAAGGGGGGCTTGCTCGGCTTCACGCCCGGCGACCTGATGCTGCATGTGCCGTTCGACCGGACCTTTGCCGCGCGCAATGATCAGGTGGCGATCATCGCCCCTTATTATCGTGAAAGCTTCGGACTGGCCGGCAGCAACGGATTGGCGGTCGAGGCGCTGCCGACCGAATGGAAGGGGCGCAAGCTGGCGGTCGAGCTGGACTCCATTCCCGATTTCTATCTGATCGGCAGCTTCGGCGGGGTGCTCGCGAAGGATGTGAGCCATTATCCAACCGGATCGGAAGCTGTCGCCGCGGCCATGGCCGGGCAGGCCGATGCGGTTCTCGCCAGTCGTGCCCAGATCGAAGAAGGCGCCCATCGGTCCGACGGCAAGGCTTTGGCCCTGCGCAAGGGACCGTTGCCGGCTTTCGCCTCGCCCGGCTGGGATATCGGCATGGCGGTCAAGGAAAATAGCCGCACGCTGGGCGATGCCGTCGAGGAAATCACGACCGCCATGGCGACCAGCGGCGAGATGAAGGCGCTGTTCGAACGCTATGGCGTCACCTGGACGCCCGCTAACGCGGCCGGCTGAACGGCGACCCAAGGTCCAATTGCCGCTTTGTCGGGGTGGCATAGTTTGCACGTAAACGGGCGTAGAGCGCCCGTTCAATAGGGAGGATGGTTATGAAAGGACCGATGATGCGGGCGCTGTCGGGCGTTGCCGCACTGTCGCTGGCGGTCGCCGCGGCGCCGCTGCTGGCCAATGGGCCAACGGATGCGGATCTGATGAACGACGCGGCATCGACCGGCGACGTTCTGACTTACGGCATGGGGCCGCAGGCGCATCGTTTCAGTACATTGAAGGCGATCGACACCAGCAATGTGTCGAAGCTGGTGCCGGCCTTCGCCGCGTCGCTGGGCGGGGAAAAGCAGCGCGGTCAGGAAGCGCAGCCGATCGTCTATGACGGCACCATCTATGTGACGGGCAGCTATTCGCGCGTCTTCGCCTTCGACGCCCGCACCGGCGAGGAAAAATGGCAATATGATGCCCGCTTGCCAGACGGCATCATGCCCTGCTGCGACGTCGTCAATCGCGGCGCGGCCATCTATGGCGACAAGATCATCTTCGCCACGCTCGACGCGCGTCTGGTCGCGCTCAACCGCAACACCGGCAAGGTGATCTGGAACAAGCAGATCGCTGATTACAAGGAAGGCTATAGCGCCACCGCCGCGCCCCTGATCGTCAAGGGCATGGTCATTACCGGCAATTCGGGTGGCGAGTTCGGCGTGGTCGGCGCGGTAGATGCCCGCGACGTCAATACCGGCGAGCTGATCTGGCACCGCCCCGTGATCGAAGGCCATATGGGCACGCTCAAGGGCAAGGATAACGGCATCACCGGCAAGCTCAACGCGACCTGGCAGGGCGACCTGTGGAAGAGCGGCGGCGGCGCGACATGGCTGGGCGGCACATATGACCCGGAAACCAACCTGCTCTTCTTCGGCACCGGCAACCCTGCGCCGTGGAACAGTCATCTGCGCCCCGGAGACAATCTCTACACCGCCTCCACATTGGCGATCGACCCGGAAACCGGCGTCATCAAATGGCATTTCCAGACGACGCCGCATGACGGGTGGGATTTCGACGGGGTGAATGAATTCATTCCCTTCGACGCGACGATCAACGGCAAGCCGATGAAACTGGGCGCGAAGGCCGACCGCAACGGCTATTTCTTCGTCCTCGACCGCACCAACGGCAAGTTCATCAGCGCCAACAAGTTCGTCATGCAGACGACTTGGGCAAACGGCTTCAACAAGAATGGCAAGCCCAACGTCATTCCCGAAGGCCGTCCGCCAGCGCCCGGTGAGGGCAAGGGCAAGCCGGTCTTTGCCTCGCCATCCTTCCTGGGCGGCAAGAACTGGATGCCGATGGCCTATAGCCAGGATACCGGCCTGTTCTACATCCCGTCCAACGACTGGGGCATGGACATCTGGAACGAGCCGATCGCCTACAAGAAGGGCGCGGCCTATCTGGGCGCGGGCTTCACCATCAAGCCGATCGCCGAAGACCATATCGGTGCGCTGCGGGCCATGGACCCCAAGACCGGCAAGATCGTGTGGGAATATAAGAACAAGGCGCCTTTGTGGGGCGGCGTTCTGACTACCGGCGGCAACCTCGTCTTCACCGGCACGCCTGAAGGTTATCTGAAGGCCTTCGACGCCAAGACCGGACAGGAATTGTGGAAATTCCAGACCGGATCCGGCGTGGTGGGTTCGCCCGTCACCTGGGAACAGGATGGCGAACAATATGTGGCGGTGATGTCGGGCTGGGGCGGCGCGGTGCCGCTGTGGGGCGGCGAGGTCGCCAAATCGTTCAAGGACATCAACCAGGGCGGCGCCCTCTGGGTGTTCAAGCTGCCCAAATAAGGAATATTTCGTCATGATCGTCATGGGACGTGGACATCATACGCAGTCGGCCCCGGCATTCCCGCCCGGTATATTGCGGCTTGCCACGTCCCATGATGTGTCCGATCATCATGGGCAGGGGCAGGATATGGGGCATTATATGGGCGGGGACGCGATCATGGAGCGGGTGCTGATCATCGACGATCATCCGCTGGTGCGCGATGGATTGCGCAGCGTGATCGCGATCAGTTTCGACAATATCGAGATTTTCGAGGCGGCTGGATTGGAAGAAGCCGTCGCCACGCTGGAAAAGCAGGATAATTTCGACCTGATCCTGCTCGACCTCAATATTCCCGACGTGCGGCGGCTGGATGGCCTGAAATTGCTGCGCGATCGCTTCCCGATCCTGCCGGTGGTGATGGTATCCGGGGCGTTCGACCGGGCTATCGTACAGGAAGCGCTAGCCGCTGGTGCGGCGGGCTTCATTCCCAAATCCTTGAAGCGCAGCGCGATCGTCGAGGCGCTGCATCGCGTGGTGTCGGGCGAAATCTACCTGCCCGAAACCATGGGCGAGGGCGCTGCCCCGTCGGCCGAGGAAGATGATATCGCCCGGCGTATCGACAGCCTGACCCCGCAGCAGAAGACGGTGCTGGGCCATCTGGTCAACGGCCGCCTCAACAAGCAGATCGCGCATGACCTCAACGTGTCGATGACCACGATCAAGGCGCATGTCTCGGCCATCCTCCAGAAGCTGGGCGTATTGAGCCGCACCCAGGCGGTGATCAAGGCTAACCGGGTGCATTTCGGCACAGACTGACGGCGTCGACAGGCTGTTCGATGCGCCGCCTGCCTCCCGGCCGGCGGCGCATCGTCGTGTCAGGCCTTGGCCGCCAAAGCGCTCATCTCTTCCAGGTCGAGGTCGCGCTCCAGTTCCTGCAACACATGCTCGTCGATATCGCCGATCCGGTGCAGGCGCAGCAATTCGATCCGGCCGGCGGCGACAGCTTTCAGCACCAGATCGAAATGGGCGTGCAGGATATGGGCATGTTCCTCTTCCTGCCCGGCATAGCTGGCCGATAGCGTCGCATGGCGCTGATAGCGCTCCAGCAGGCGGGGATGGAGCAGCACACCGTCGGCATCATGGGCATGAACCTCGACCACGCGCAGCTGCGCCTGCGCCATGGCGGCTTCCGCTTCGCTCATGCTGAGGCGCGCGCGATCGCTGACGGGTTCCTCCAGCCGCATCAAGCGGATGACCCCGCCCAGCGTCGTCCCCTGAATCAGCACCGTGCCGATGATGACGGCGAAGGATGCGACCAGGATGAAGTCGCGACCGGGGAACCCCTCCGGCACGCTGAGCGCCACCGCCAGCGTCACCACGCCACGCATGCCGGCCCAGCCCAGCACCACGGCCGATCGCGCGCCGATCGGCGTATAACGGCGCACGCCCATCGCCCGAAGCAGACGGATGACGCCATCCGATCCGAAGACCCAGGCAAAGCGCGCCAGCGTCAGCGCCAGCAATATCGCCAGCACGGGGCCGGTCATCTGCGCCAGCACCAGTTCGAAGCCGCCGACCCGGTCGATCACCCCGCGCAAAGAGGAGCCGATCAGCAGGAAGACGAACGCCTCCATCAGGAAGATCATCACTGCCCAGAAAGCCGTGCCGTTCATCCGCACCGTCGCGGAGAAGACGACATGCTGGTACCAGCCGCAGATGAGGCCGGTCGTCACGGTGGCGATCACGCCGGACACATGCACCGTTTCAGCCAGCAGGTAGGAGGCCCAGGGCGCCAGCAGCGACGAGGCGATCATCAGATATTTGTCGTCCAGCCGCGGCGTCAGCCGGACCCAGGCGGCGCCCACGGCTGCACCGATCGCCGCGCCGCCGATCGCCAGCAACAGGAAACTCTCCACTGCCTCGACCAGACTGAATGCGCCGGTCACGCCCGCCGCGATGGCGAAGCGGAAGAGGACGAGGCCGCTGGCATCGTTGAACAGGCTTTCGCCCTCCAGCAGGATGGAGAGGCGACGGGGCAGGCGGACATGCTGCAACACGGCGCGCGCCGATACGGCATCGGGCGGCGAGACGATCGCGCCCAGCGCGGCGCAGGCAGCCCAGGGCAGGCTGGGCACCAGCATATGCGTGACCAGTGCGATGATCACGGTGGTAAAGATCACCGCGCCCACCGCCAGCGCGATGATGCCGAGCATATGGCGATGGAGGTGCCGCAGCGCGATGAACCAGGCGCCGTCCATCAATAGCGGGGGCAGGAAGATCACCAGCACCAGCTCGGGATCAAGCGAGAGGACCGGCAGGCCCGGCACGAATGCGAACAGCACCCCGCCGGTCAGCAGCGCGACGGCGGGCGGCAGGCCCATTTTGTGCGCCGCATAGTGCAGCACGATGATCGCCAGCAGCATGGCGATCACCAGTTCGAACAATTGCATCGGATGCATGCGGCCCCCGCTTCCACCTATATCCGTCCCTAGTAGCGCGTGCGCGATGCAGGTCCAGCGTCGGGGTGGCCGGCAGGCGCTATTTCAGCATGGTGCGCAGCAGCGCGCGCAACTGGGCGGGCTTTACCGGCTTGTTGAGAAGCGGGATGCCATCGGCATCCAGGCGCGCCTTCAATTCCTTGCCGCGGTCGGCGGAGATCATGACGGCTGGTACGGGCAGGACGAAATGGGCCCGTAGCCGGTCGAGCGCGGTATCGCCCGTCTCGCCATCGTTCAGATGATAGTCGATGAGGATGATGTCGGGCGCTTCCCCTGGCGCGAACAGGCCCGTCGCCTCGGCAAAGCCGCCGGCAGTCTGCACGGTACAGCCCCACCCGCCCAGCAAGGTGCGCATGCCCGTCTGGATCGCCCGCTCATTGTCGATCACCAGCACGTTGAGGCCGCGCATGCTGCGGTCGCGCCCGATGCTGGTCGGGCCGCTGTCCGGATCGGCCACCGGCTCGCCCACCGGCAGTGCGATCGCAAAGGTCGATCCGCGTCCCGGCGCAGATTCCAGCGTTACCTTGTGGCCCAGCATGTCGCTCGCCCGTTTGACGATGGCGAGGCCCAGCCCCTTGCCGCTGGTGCGCGTGTCGAAGCGGCGAAACTCGTCGAACACCAGTGGCTGCTTGTCGGCGGCAATGCCGGAGCCGGTATCGGTGACGCTCACATGGATCGTGCCGGCATCGACAAGGCAGACGACGCGCACCGATCCCTGTTGAGTATAGCGCAGCGCATTGGACAGGAAGTTCTGGAGGATGCGGCGGACCAGGCGGATGTCGGACCTGACCCATAGCGGTTCGCTCGTCATGTCCAGCGTCAGTCCCGCTGCACGCGCCACGGGGGCAAATTCGACCCGCAAGGTGCCGAGCAGCGTATCGAGGCGGAAGTCGCTAATCTCCGGCTGGATCGCGCCTGCGTCGAGGCGGCTGATTTCGAGCAGTGCCTCCAGCAGATCCTCGACCGAATCGAGCGCCGTCGATGTCTGGTTGACCAGCGCGCGGGTCGGCAGCGCCAGCCGCCGGTCGCCCAGCGCCGCGACGAACAGCCGCGCGGCATTCAATGGTTGCAACAGATCGTGGCTGGCCGCCGCCAGAAAGCTGGTCTTGGACAGGTTCGCCTTTTCGGCTGCCGTCTTGGCGTCGCGCAACTGCCCTTCGATCTCGCGCCGTTCGGCGACTTCGGCACGCAGTTCGGCGGTGCGATCGGCCACGCGCCGTTCCAGCGTTTCGGCGGTTTCCTGCAAGCCGGCCTGCGCGCGCAACATGTCGGTGACATCGGTAAAGCCGATCACCTGCCCGCCGCGATCCAGCGCGGTGCTGCGCAATTCGAAATGGCGGTCGCCGGCCGATACCAGCGCATGAGCCGGTTCGCCCGGCCGGTCGCCGCGCCAGTCGAGGCACCCCCGATCCGCCATGCCCATATGATCGCGGCACCAATTGAGCAGGGCGGCATGGCTGGCCCCTTCCTGCACCCAATCGTCGGGCAGGCCCAGCAGATGCTGCAACGCTTCGTTCCAGGCGGCGATGCGGCCCTGTGCGTCGAACAGGCACACGCCTTCGGACAGGTTATCCAGCGTCGATTGCAGCACCAGATTGCGTTCGGCCAGTTCCAGCGCGCGATTGCGGGCATCCTCCGCCTTCACCTCGGTAATGTCGGTATAGATGCCGACGATCCCGCCTTCGCTGGTACGCAGCTCGTTGATCTGGACCCATCGCCCGTCCGCCAATGCCTGAACATGGCCGCCATCGGCGATGCTGTGGCGGGCCAGCCGGTCAGATACCCAGCGGTCGGGGGCCACCACCGATCCCAGCGGCTGGTGATAGGCGGCGGCGAGGCGGGCGACATCCTCGAAGGCCAGTCCTTCGCGCACATGGTCTGCGATTTCCGGCCAGAAGCCCAGATAGGCATCGTTATAGAGGACCAGCCGATCCTCCGCATCGAACAGCACGAAGCCTTCGTTGATCGAATCGATCGCGTCGCGCAGGCGTCCCTGTGCCGCATCCGCCATGGCGTGGGCCTGCGCCAGTTCGGCGTTCGCGGTCGCCAGCCGGCCCAGCGCATCTTCCAGCTCCATGGTCCGGTCGCGCACCATGGCTTCCAGCGTGATCGCTGTCTCGAACATCGAAAAGGCATTGCCGGCCATGTCGCTCGATCGTTCGACGCGATCGATCAGCGCCGCATTGATCTTGCGCAATTTGCGGTTTTCTTCCCGCAGACCGTGTAATTCAGGGTCGGGTTCGGCCACGCTCATCGCCCGATGGCCAGCCCGCTGAACGTCTGGTTGACGTGCAGCGCATGATATTGTTCGCCATAGGTATTGAAGCCGATGACCCGATGGCGGCCATAGAGTTCGGACACGGCGCGGCCGATCTGGCGTTGTTCCGCATCGATGCGGTTGAGCACGCAATCGAAGGCGATGATCCGGTCGACCTGCCCGACATGCGCCCCGATATCGGCGAACATGGATTCCATGCCGGCGATACGGTCGATCGGTTCGCCCACCGTCAGCACGATCCCTTCGTCGATCGCGCAATAGAATGTCAGGCTGCCGTCCGCATTGGCGCTCTGGATCGAGCGGACATGATAGTCGCCGCCAGCGCGCACCATCGGTGGATGGGCGGCGTAGAAGGCCAGGCCCAGTTCCTCGCCGGCATGGCCCGCCAGCCGCAGATATTCCTGCGCCGCCGGCTCGGCATTGATTTCGGTCACGATCCGGTCGTGCGGGATGGCGCCGGTCACCACCATCTTGGCCGCGCCGGGGCGATAATGCTGCGCCTTGAACACATGGATCGGGCGGGGGGTGGACAGGATGGCGATCACCGCGGCGCGCTTGTGAAAACGGCCGCCCTCGAAGATCGCGGTTTCGCGAAAGGCCAGGCCATCGCCGGACGATCCGCCGATCAGCGGAATGTCGCCCAGCGCATCCTGCATCGTCATCGTCAGCAATTCCTCGCGATGCGATAGGCCATCGACCAGGAACAGCGCGACATGGTTGACCTTGCCCCCCAGATGGCGGCTGTCGCGATCGGCGATGGCGGCCAGCGCTCGGATTTCCTCGCGCGCGGTCACAGGATCGAACGCGTCGATATCGTCGAAAATATGAGATGTCAGATGAAAGGCATCCGCTGGAAAGCCGATGACGCTCAGGCTGTCCTCATCATAGCCGGCCTCGGTCAGCTCGCCCGAGCTGGTGCAACCGATGGCGACGATATGTTCGCTATGGCGGTTGACCGCGCGGGCCAGCGCATCGCGATCGAAACGGTGGGAGCAGAAGAGCAGCATACCCGCCAATGGTGCATCGCCCAGCTGCCGCGCGACCTCCGCCATCGCCATGGCGGGATCGTGCGAGTGGCTCGATGCGAAGCCGATCTCCGACGCCAATATGGTCATGTCCCTCTCCTGCAACCTGCCCTTGTTTTTACAAGGTTATGCACTGTCCCGCATCAGATTGTCATCCGGGGAAATCATCGCCATGGGGCGGGTCGCCCGCCGCTTCCAGCCGGGCATTTTCCGCATCGTCGAATATGCGGGAACGGACGATGAAACGCACCCCTTCGGGGCTTTCCAGAGACATGCCCGCGCCGCGCCCCGGCACGACGTCGATCGTGATCTGAGTATGGCGCCAATATTCGAACTGCGCCGCGCCGATCCACACCGGAAGGTCGCCCGCGACATGGCCCAGCAGCACATCCTGTGCGCCGACCTTGAACTCGCCGCGCGGGAAGCACATCGGCGCGGAGCCGTCGCAGCAGCCGCCTGATTGGTGGAACATCAGCGGGCCGTGCATGGACGTCAGCCGCTGCATCAGTGCCTCAGCCTCCGCCGTTGCCAATATTCGTGGTGGCAGTGCCGTCATATCTGACTCCATTCCCTCAAAAACAACGGTGCGGCCGACACCGGGGAAGGGTGCCCGCCGCCGTCGAAGGCGCGTTGGAGAGGGAGAACGCCTTCTGACGAACCGTTCCCCGCTTAGAAGAAGCCCAATGCCTTGGGGCTGTAGCTGACCAGCAGATTCTTGGTCTGCTGATAATGATCCAGCATCATCTTGTGGTTTTCGCGGCCGATGCCCGACTGCTTATACCCGCCGAACGCGGCATGAGCGGGATAGGCATGATAGCAGTTGGTCCATACGCGGCCAGCCTGGATGCCCCGGCCCATGCGATAGGCGCGCGTCCCGTCGCGAGTCCATACGCCCGCGCCCAGCCCGTAGAGCGTGTCGTTGGCGATGGCGAGCGCTTCGGCCTCATCCTTGAAGGTGGTGACGGCCAGTACCGGGCCGAAAATCTCCTCCTGGAAGATGCGCATCTTGTTGTGGCCCTTCAGCACGGTCGGGGTCACATAATAGCCGTCGGCCAGTTCGCCATCCAGCGATGCCCGTTCGCCGCCGGTCAGCAGTTCGGCGCCTTCATTCAGGCCGATCTCGATATAGGAGAGGATTTTTTCGAGCTGGTCGTTCGATGCCTGCGCACCGATCATGGTGCTGGGGTCGAGCGGGCTGCCCTGCTTGATCGCCTTTACCCGTGCGATCGCGCGTTCGATGAACTTTTCGTAGATGGATTCCTGGATCAGCGCGCGGCTGGGGCAGGTGCAGACTTCGCCCTGGTTGAGCGCGAACATCGCAAAGCCTTCCAGGCACTTGTCGAAATAATCGTCATCAGCATCCATCACGTCGGCGAAGAAGATGTTGGGCGACTTGCCGCCCAGTTCCAGCGTGACGGGGATCAGATTTTCCGAGGCATACTGCATGATCAGGCGGCCGGTCGTCGTCTCACCGGTGAAGGCGATCTTGCTGATCCGCTTGTTGCTGGCGAGCGGCTTGCCCGCTTCCACGCCAAAGCCGTTGACGACGTTCAGCACGCCAGGCGGCAGCAGGTCGCCGATGACGTCCAGCAGGACCAGGATCGACATTGGCGTCTGTTCGGCGGGCTTGAGCACGATGCAGTTGCCCGCCGCCAGTGCCGGGGCAAGCTTCCACACGGCCATCAGGATCGGGAAGTTCCACGGGATGATCTGGCCGACCACGCCCAGCGGCTCGTGGAAATGATAGGCGATCGTGTCATGGTCGATCTCGCTGATCGACCCTTCCTGCGCGCGGACGCAGCCGGCGAAATAGCGGAAATGATCGATGGCCAGCGGGATGTCGGCATGGGTCGTCTCGCGGATCGGCTTGCCGTTGTCGATCGTCTCGGCCATCGCGATGAGGTCCAGATTGGCCTCCATCCGATCGGCGATCTTCAGCAGGATGTTCGACCGTTCGGTAGACGATGTCTTGCCCCAGCCATCCTTCGCCTTGTGCGCAGCGTCCAGCGCCAGTTCGATGTCGCCGGCGGTGCCGCGGGCGATCTTGCCGACGACCTGACCGGTCACGGGGGAGATATTGTCGAAATAGCCGCCCTGTACCGGGGCGACCCACTCGCCACCGATATAATTGTCATATTGATCGCGGATCAGCGTCTTTCCCGCGAAACGCTCCATTGCTTGCTGCAACATGCTTCTACTCCCGAATGCTATGCGTCTGAATGAAAGAGGCGGCGCTTACTTCACCTTGGCCAGCGCAGCGGTCATGCGCTTGGCGGCGAAGGGCGGCAGTTTCACGGCCTTGGCGGCGGCGACGTCGGCCGGCGTCACCTTGCCCACCTGCACCAGCGCGACCATGCCCATCGAATAATGCGGCATGCACTTGACCCCGTAGAGGCCCGGCTTGCTGACGGTCAGCACCGCTTCCTTGTTCATGCCACCCTTCATCGGCGTGGCGCCGGCGGGCAGCATGTTCGCCATGGTTTCGGCATTGTGGCTGGCGTCGGTCGGCTTGAAGTGGATCGTGTCGCCGGGCGCGGCCTTCACATAGCTGGGTTCGAACACCATGGCGCCATCGGTGCCCTGATTCTTCATCTGGACGACGATGTCTTTGGCAGCCGCAGGCAGCGAAAAGGCGAGGGCGGCGGCGGTCAGCAAGCAGGCCGGGATGCGCAGGTCAGTCAAATCACTCTCCATGGAATCGAACGGCTTGGTCTGCCGGATTGGCTGGAGAGTGCGGCCACAGGGGCTGCGCGCACAATTGACCTTTGGTCCTATGGAGCGACCCCGCCCTCTGGCCGGGCGCGGGAAAGCGGCCTTTTCAGGTCGGTCCAGCCTTCGACCCCTTCGGCCAGCCACCAGACATTGTCATAGCCCTGCGCGCGCAGTCTTTTGGCCGCGTTCCAGCCCATCCAGCAATCCGACCGGCAGAAGAGGATCAGCATCCGGTCGCGCCGCCCGCCCGTCAGCCGGGCGATGCCTTGCATGAACCAGTCGCCGATGCCGGGGGCCAGTTCGCCCCGGCCCGCTTCGGGGAACCAATGGGCGCCGGGGATGGATTTATGCGGCATGGCCAGCCGCCAGCGCCCGTCCGACTCTCGATGGCCACCCTCGGCCGGCAGGACGTCGATGAACAGCGCGTCCCGTCCGGGGCGCAACTGCGCTGCGGCTTGCGGCGCGATGCGACCGACACCGGGCGGCGCGCTATGCACCGGCGCCCGATAATGGGCGATGCGATAGCCTTCCGCATCGAACAGGGCATCCTGCGCCAGCGCAGGCGCGGGCAGCAGCAGGGCGATCATCAGCACGCCGATATGGGCAAGGCGCATGTCTCTCTCCCGATACGACCAACGGCCAATAGTAACCGACCGCGAAGGAGAATAGACCCCACCGTAAGGGAGAAGGATGTTGCAAAGGCAGGCAAGCCTTTGGGTCGCGCTCGCCCTGGTGTCGGTTGCGGCCGAGGCCAGGGCGAAAGCGCCCGTTGATCCACTGGGGTCGCCGATGTGGGACGCCCATGCCCGCACCCTGTTCGGTGACGATCCGGTACGGTTCGATCCACGGGTGAAGGTCGATTTCCCGATGATCGCCGAAAATCAGCGATCCTTCCCGGTCGCCATCGACGCCCGCGCCATTCCCGGCGTCACCCGCATGGTGTTGCTGGTCGACCTCAATCCCATACCGATCGCGATCGACTATCGCCCCACGCATGCCGCCGCCTATGTCGCCACCCGGATCAAGCTGGACCAGCGGACCCCGGTGCGGGGCGCTGTGCAACTGGCGAGCGGGGAATGGCTGGTATCGGGCGGCTGGGTCGATGCGGCAGGCGGGGGCTGTTCGGCGCCGCCGGTCAGCCGGGTGAAGGGCGATTGGGCCGATCATCTGGGCGAGATACGGGGCGAAGCCTGGCCGATGGCGAACGGCGTCAGCCGGGTGCGGCTCAGCTTCCGTCATCCGATGGATACCGGCTTCGTCGCCAACATCGCCACCTATCATCTGGAGGCACTGAGCGTGAAGGCGGGGGAGCGGACGCTGGGCGAGATGGAGATATGGGCCGCTGTGGCCGAAGACCCGGCCATCACGCTGATGGTCGATGGCGGGGCGGGCGAGCCGCTGCGTGTCGAGGCGCGGGATACCAATGGGCGCGATTATCGGGCGGCGCTGTCTGTGGCACGCCAGTCCCCCATGCCGGCGGGCCGATGATCCTGTCGCGGCGGTCCGTGCTGGGCGGCATGGCGGTGCTGGCGGCTGCGCCGGCGCGAGCAGCGGACTATGCGATTGCGCCGGAACCGATCGGGGAAGGCGTTTGGCTGGTGCGCGGGGCGGATGCGCCGATCGAGGCGGATAATGGTGGGGCGATCGCCAATATCGCGATCATCGCCACGCCGGCCGGGACCGTGCTGTGGGAATGCGGGCCGTCCATCCGCTATGCCCGCGCGCTGCGCGAGCAAGCCGAGCAACTGACGAGCAAGGCGGTGGTTCGGGTCTATGTCAGTCATCTCCATCCCGATCATGGTATGGGCTTGGGCGCGTTCGATCCGGCCATCGTCGCGGCGCTGCCCGGCACGATCGACGCGCTGCGGGCGGAGGGGCAGGGCTATGCCGATGGCATGTATCGGCTGCTGGGCGACTGGATGCGCGGCACGGATCTGGTCCTGCCGAGCAAGGTGATCGGGCAGGGCGATGAGGATTTTGGCGGTCGGACACTGCGGCTGCTGGCATTGTCGGGGCATAGCGGCGCCGATCTGGCGTTGCTCGATTCGCAGACGGGGCTGCTGCTGGGCGGCGACCTCATCTTTCACGACCGGGCGCCGAGTACGCCGACGGCGGACCTTGCTAAATGGCGCGGCAGCCTCGACCAGTTGAAGGCGCTGCCGCACAAGGGGGTCTTGCCGGGTCATGGGCCGTTCGATGCGGGCGGCATGGCGGCGATCGATCAGACGCGCGACTGGATCGGCTGGCTGGAGGCGACGCTGACGCAGGCGGTGCGGGACGGACTGGACATGGTCGAGGCGGGGGAATTGCCGATTCCGGACCGGTTCGCGACGATGGCGGCGGCACGCTATGAATTGCAGCGCAGCGTGTCGCATCTCTATCCGGGGCTGGAAGCCAAGCTGCTGCCGCGGGTGGATGTGCCGTGAATGAGACAGCGAGTTGGACAGTATTTGCGGGTTTTTTGAAATTTAAGTCGTTGTTTAATGACGGATTTTAGGAAGGCATGCGTTCAAGTTGAACGCATGCCTTCCTATTTCTGTTTATAATCAATGGCTTGTATTCAATTTTCGGATTTGAAGGTCAGTCGACGCCCTGAATGATGAATGTCTGATAGTCGCCGCTCTTCAAGCGGTAGCCCAATGCTTCCTGATAGGCGGGGCTGTCATACCAGGCTTCGGCTTCCTCGAAGGTCGGGAAGGCGATGATGACCGCGCTTTCGGTGGACGGCCCGTCGGTGGCGCGCGTCTTGCCATAGACGGCCAGCGGCGTGATCGCATGACCCGCCATGGATTTCTGCGCCAGGTCGCCATAGGTGGCGAAGGTATCCGGGTCCGATATGCTGTTGCGCACGGCGACGAAATAAGCGGTCATGAGCGTCTCTCTCCTTGTGTCTGCCGGTCAGAATAGCGCCTTCACGCCGACTTGCCAGCGGCGCGGTGCACCGGGGCCATAAGCGCGCGGGTTGGAGGCGCCGGGAGCTTCCTCCAACTCGATCTCGTCCACTTCGCCGAAGGTGCCGAAGGTCGCGTAGCGCCGGTTGAAGGCGTTGTTGAGCGTGCCGAACAGGCTGACACCCCGTATCAAGGTGACGCTGGCGCGCAAGTTGACGACCGCATAGCCGCCCAGTTTCGCTTCGTCATTGCCTTCATCCCCGATCAGATATTGGCCGGAACGGGCCAGTATATCGCCGCCCACGGACCAGCCCTTCGCAGCATAATCGAGGCTGAGCGTGGCGCTGTGCCGGGGGATGCCGGGCAGGCGGTCGCCGCGTGCGACCGCGATCAGGCCATCCTCGTCCGCCGAAGGATTGGCGGGGCTGGAGAGGGTGAGCGGGGCGCGATAGCTGGCGTCGATAAAGGCGTAGCTGAGGCCGGCGGTGAACCCGCCCCGGCTGGCGTGCAGGGTTGCTTCGACGCCCTGCCGCCGGGTCATGCCGATATTGCGGAAATAGGCGCGGCCGCGAATTTCCGACGCGACATATTGAATGTCGTTGCGATTGTCGGTGCGATAGGCGGACAACAGCCAGTCGATGGCAAAACCGCCAAGCTGCCCCTTGCCCTTGGCGCCGGCTTCCCAGCTTTTGGCGACGACCTGCTTCAAGGGCGGGTCGGCGACGAAGAAGTTGGTGAGGCTGCATGGCGCATTTTCATCAGCGCAGGAAAGTTCGGCCGGGGTCGGCACGCGATTGCTCTGCGCATAGCCGGCGCGCAGGCTGAGGCCGTCCGAAAGCGCATAGTCGAATTCGATGCCGGGGTTCAGACGCTCGAAGCGGTGGCGGCCGTTCAAGGCGGTGCCGATCTGGTCCTGCATCACGATGCGGGCATGGTTGTAGCGCAGGGCGATTTCGGCGGAGAGGCGCGACGTGATGGGCAGGCGATCCTGCGCGAAGACGCCCCAATAATCGGTATGGGCGATGAGGCCCACGGGCGCGATCGCGCCGTCCTCCTGCACGATGATCGACCCCAAGCCATCGACGCTGCGGTCGTCGGTCAGGGCGCCGAGTTCCGTGGCGGTATCGAAGCGGGTGCGGCTGCTGTCGTAGCTGAAGCCCAATGCGAAGACATTTTCGCCCGCGCCCAGCGTCCGCTTGTCGATCAACTGGACCAGCGCGCCCATCGCCCGCGTGGCGGTGCGGCCCCGGTTCAGCACGCCATAGCCTTCGCCGCCCAGCGTGTCGGCGATGGGATTGCCATCGGCGTCGGTCAGGACGGCCTGTTCCTCCTCATCATCGCCCGCGCCGACGGTTTCGAGGCAGACAAAGCCGGCATCATCGTCATCCTCGCACCCTTCGATATCGGCGGCGTCGCCATTGACGGTGCGCAGGGTGAGTTTCTGGGCGTAGAGCGTGCCTTCGATCCGGGTGGTGTCCGACAGGGCGACCCAGGGGTGGAGGCTCACCCGGCCATAGCGGCTGCGGCTATTGTCGGGCCAGGTGAAGACGGCGCGGCGGTCGGCGGCGAGCAGTTCGACCGGCGACACGCCATTGCCGGTAAGGTTGGTGTTGGCGCCGACGACCTTGAGGTGCAGGCCACCCGTCGCGGTGTCGAAACCCAGATCGGCATAGCCATTATAAAGAGTGGAGGGCGAATGATCGCGCCAGCCATCGTCATGCGTATATTGGAAGGCGCCGAAGGCGCTCCAGTCGCCCCAGGCGGCGCCGCCGGCCACGCTGGCCTCCGTCATGCCGAAGCGGCCGTGGGAGAGGCTGGCTTCCAGCCCTGGATCGCTGGCCCCGGTCTTTGTTTCCAGCGTCAGCGCGCCGCCCAGGGCATTGAGGCCATAGACGGCGCTCTTGTCGAGCAGGGCGACGCTGCGGATTGCGGCTTGCGGCAACAGATCGAATTGCACCGTGTCGCCGAAAGGCTGGTTGAAGCGGGCGCCGTCCAGATAGACGGCGATGCCCTGCGACTGGCCCTGCAACGGGGAGGCGGTGAAGCCGCGATAGACGAGATTGGGTTGCCAGGGATTATTCTGCGCATCCTGCAACGTCACGCCGGCGAAATTGCGGGTGAGGGCGCCCAGGATATCCGGGCTGCCGGTGCGGCTGATGTCGGCGGCGGTCAGGGTGAGCGCATCGTCGATATCGACCGCGCCGCCCGGTGCGGTGACGATGATCGGCTGGCGCGCGCTGTCACCTTGATCGGGCGTCTGTGCCCATGCCGTTCCGCCGACCAGCCCCATTGCGCTGCCGGCCAGAAGCGCCGCCAAAATCCGCATCCTGTCCTCTCCCCATCCGTCTTTGGCGGGGAGGGTAGGGGCGGGCCGAGCGGCGCTCCATTATACCTTGGGTCGAGAGCCTCTCATGCCGCCTGCGCTTTCAACAGCTTGTCGATGGTGAGGGGATAGTCGCGCAGGCGAAGACCGGTGGCGTTGTAGATGGCGTTGGCCACCGCCGCGCCCGCCCCGCATATGCCCAGTTCGCCGACGCCCTTGGCCTTCATGGGGGAGCTTTTGTCGTCCAGTTCGTCGACGAAGAGGACATCCTGCTGGGGAATGTCGGCATGGACCGGCACCATATATTCGGCCATGTCGTGATTGACGAAGAAGCCGAAGCGCGTGTCGACGTCCAGCGCTTCCATCAGCGCCGCGCCCACGCCCATCGTCATCGCACCGATCACCTGGCTGCGCGCCGATTTGGGGTTGAGGATGCGCCCAGCGGCAAAGGCCCCGCCCATGCGGCGGACGCGCACTTCGGCGGTGTCGATATCGACGCCGACCTCGCAGAAATGCGCGCCGAATGTCGCCTGCGCATAGCGTTTGTCGAGATCGCCATAGTCCATGCTGTCTTCGGCCCAGAGGCCGTCGCGGCCGGCGAGCGATGCCAGCGTCTGCGATTTATTGGCGAGTTTGACCAAGCCATCTTCGAACAGGGCTTGATCGGCGGGGTAGCCGGCCTGTTCCGCCAGCTTCGCGCGCAGCGCCATGGCGGCGGCATAGACGCCGGCGGTCGCACTGTTCGCGCCCCACTGGCCGCCCGAACCGGCCGATACGGGGAAGCGGCTGTCGCCCAGGCGCACGGTCACCTGATCGAGCGTCACGCCCAGCATTTCCGCTGCGGTCTGCGCCACGATGGTATAGCTGCCGGTGCCGATATCGGTCATGTCGGTTTCGACGACGATGCGACCTTTTGCATCGACACCGATGCGGGCGCCGGATTTCTGCACCAGATTGTTGCGGAACGCCGCCGCCACGCCCATGCTGACCAGCCAGCGGCCGTCGCGTACCTGGCCCGGTTTCGGGTTGCGCTTGGCCCAGCCGAAATGGTCGGCGCCCGCGCGCAGGCATTCCACCAGCTTGCGGCTGGAAAAGGGGCGCTGCGGCCCAGCTTCGGGATCATATTGCACATCGTTGCGGATGCGCAGTTCGACCGGATCGACGTTGCAGGCCTCTGCCAGTTCGTCCATCGCGATTTCCAGCGCCAGCAGGCCGACCGCTTCGCCGGGCGCGCGCATGGCGTTGCCCTCCGGCAGGTCGAGCGTCACCAGTCGGTGCGCCGTCATCCGGTTCGGTCCGCGATAGAGGAGGCGGGTCTGCTGCGCTGCCGTTTCCGGGCCGCCGCCGGGCAAGTCGCCCGACCAGACTTCATGCCCGATCGCGTCGATCACCCCGTCCTTGTCCGCGCCGATACGGATGCGCTGGATCGTCGCGGGGCGGTGGGTGGTGTTGTTGGGGATCTGGTGCCGGGCGATGGCGACCTTGACCGGGCGGCCGACCTGCTTCGCGCCCAGCGCGGCGAGGATCGCGTCGGCGCGCACGAAGAGTTTCGACCCGAAGCCGCCACCGATATAGGGGGAGACGAGGCGGACATTATCCTTGGGAATGCCCAGCGTCTTGGCGACTTCGCCCACGCCCCAGGCGATCATCTGGTTGGATGTCCACAGCGTCAGCTTGTCGCCATTCCAGGCGGCGGTGGTCGCGTGCGGCTCCATCATCGCATGGCTGTGGTCGGGCGTGGTGTAGCGCTGGTCGATCTTCACGGCGGCCTTCGCAAAGCCGCCGTCGAAATCGCCCGCCGCAGTATCGGCATCCTTGCCGGGATTGACCCCGCGCGCCTGATCGGCCGCCAGATCGAACCGGCCATCCGCCGCTGCATAGTCGATCCGTACCAGCTTGGCCGCGTCGCGCGCATTTTCGAACGTGTCGGCGATGACGAGGGCGACCGCCTGCTCATAATGGTCCACCTGCGGCCCGCCCAGCAGCGGCGCGGTGTTCATCGATCCCTTGCCCAGTTTCCCCGCATTGGCGTGGGTGACGATGCCCAGCACGCCCGGCGCGGCTTCGGCGGCGCGCAGGTCCATGGCGGCGATCCGCCCCTTGGCGATGGCCGATCCGACCATCCAGCCATAGGCGGCGTTGGGGGCGGCGTCGTGCCGTTCATAGGCATAGGGGGCGCTGCCCGTGACCTTGGCCGCACCGTCGATGCGATCATGGGGAATGCCGATCACCCGGCCGCGATCGATCGGGTTGGGGCCGGCTGGCGTATCGAACTTCATGCTCGTGCCTCCCGCTGGCGGTAGAGGGACGTCAGCGTCCGTTCGACCAGCAGCTTCTTGAAGTCGTTATGATGGGTGGTGCGGGCGCCGCTCAGGGCCGCCTCCGCCACGGCCTTGGCGCCATGTTTCGCGGCGGCGTCGACCGTTGGCGTGCGCCATGGCTTGGCGCCTATGCCGCCGAAGGCGAAGCGGGCGCTCCCGTCCTTGTCGAACACCGCTGCGACCGACACCAGAGCGAAGGCGTAGGAGGCGCGGTCGCGGACCTTGCGATAGACATGGGTGCCGCCGATCGGCTTGGGCAGCGTCACCGATGTGATGATTTCGCCGGCTTTCAGCGCCGTTTCCTTGTGCGGCGTGTCGCCGGGCAGAAGGTGGAAGTCGGCGATCGGGATGGCGCGCGCCACGCCGTCCGCGCCCATCGTATCGACCTGCGCGTCGAGCAGGCGCATCGCAACGGCCATGTCGCTGGGATGCTGGGCGATGCAGGCGTCGCTGACGCCCAATATGGCGAGACTCCGGCTCATCCCCTGCATCGCGCCGCATCCGCTGCCGGCCTTGCGCTTGTTGCAGGGCATGCGCGTGTCGTAGAAATAGGGGCAGCGGGTGCGTTGCAGCAGGTTGCCGCCGGTCGTCGCCTTGTTGCGCAATTGCCCTGATGCGCCGGCCAGCAGCGCCCGGCTCAGCACCCCATAGTCGCGGCGCACGGCCTTGTCGGCGGCAAGGTCCGTATTGCGGACCAGCGCGCCGATGCGCAGGCCGCCATCGTCGGTCTTTTCGATCCGGTCCAGGCCCAGATGATTGACGTCGATCAGATGGGTCGGCGTTTCGATCTGCAATTTCATCAGGTCGAGCAGGTTGGTGCCGCCAGCGATGAAGCGGGCGCCCTGGACCGAGCCGGCCGCCCTGGCTGCCGCTGCGACATCGGTCGCGCGTTCGTAGGTGAAGGGCCTCATGCCTTTGCCTCCCCGGCGACGTCGCGCATCGCGGCGATGATATTGGGATAGGCGGCGCAGCGGCAGATATTGCCGCTCATCCGCTCGCGCAGTTCGGCGTCGCTGATCGCAACATCGTTCAGATCGGCTGTGACATGGCTGGGGATGCCGGCCTCTATCTCCTCCAGCACCGAAACGGCGGAGCAGATCTGGCCCGGCGTGCAATAGCCGCACTGATAGCCGTCATGCACGATGAACGCCTTTTGCATGGCGTGCAAATGGTCGGGCGTGCCCAGCCCTTCGATCGTCGTCACCTTCTCGCCATCGTGCATCACCGCCAGAGTCAGGCAGCTGTTGATCCGGCGGCCTTCCACGATCACGGTGCAGGCGCCGCACTGGCCATGGTCGCAGCCCTTCTTGGTGCCGGTGAGGTGCAGATGTTCGCGCAGCGCATCGAGCAGGCTGGTGCGCGGGTCGAGTTGCAGATGCACCTCGCGGCCGTTGACGGTCAGTTCGACGGGCATCATGGCATTGGCTCCGCTGGTCTTGGGCGTCGGCGCTGCGGCCGACAAGGTGGGCGCGGCGGCGGCGAGCACGGCGCTGCCCTGCAACAGGCCGCGGCGCGTCAGTTGATCGGACGACATGGTTGATCTTCCCTGCTGTTTTGGCCTGTAGGCTTTTGTTCAGTACGAAGGGCGGCGGCAAATGATCCCGCCGCAAACAGATATGGGCCAGATTAGCAGATGGACGGCCTGCGCCAAGTCGCTCTTTTCCCAGAGGGCCGCCGCACGATTCGCCAGGCAGCCATAAGGCGGCGTCAGGCGATGATTTTCTGCTCTGCGCCAAGTCACTGAAAAGGATGAGTTTTTACGCTCGAGAACGCGGATTTCATTTTTCTGCAATTCTTCCCCTTGCCGATCTGGGAAAGCCTTGCTAGTTGGCCGCCACCCGCCGAGAGAGACACACTCTCCCGGCCGCCAAGAGCGGGCGTAGCTCAGGGGTAGAGCACAACCTTGCCAAGGTTGGGGTCGAGGGTTCGAATCCCTTCGCCCGCTCCAGTTTTCTGCCAGTTGGCCACATTTGCTGAAAAGGAAACTTTTCGGCCGCCCGAGCGGGCGTAGCTCAGGGGTAGAGCACAACCTTGCCAAGGTTGGGGTCGAGGGTTCGAATCCCTTCGCCCGCTCCAGTTTTCTGAAATCGATAGATCATCGCCTTCGGGCACCGCGTTGTCCGCCTAACCCTGCGGCTGGCCCAATATTTCGCGGGCGCGGGGCGTCAGGCGCTCGACGGCGGCGGCATGGATGCCGGGGGCGGCGCAGAGCAGGCCGAAGGCGGTCGGCTGGGGCCGGTTGAACAGCAAGGGATCGCCCAGCGCATCGGTCACGGTGCCGCCGGCCTCCTGCACGATCAGCGCGGCGGCGGCGACATCCCATTCATTGCCCCAGCGCACGGTGGCGACCAGATCGGCCTCATCGGCGGCGACCATCGCCATGCGCAGCGCGATGCTGTTGGGCTTGTCCACCGTCACCAGATCGCGATCGATGCGGGGCAATTGTTCGGCGGGGACGCGCGCACCCGGCAGGGTTTGGCGGGAACCTGCCTGTAGCGTCACGCCGTTGCGGGTCGCGCCCTTGCCCAGTTGCGCCACCCACAATTCGTTGCGCGCCGGGGCGGCCAATATGCCGAGCGTCACCGCGCCCCGATCGACCAGCGCCACCGACACGGCCCAACCCGGCCGCCCGCGCAGATAGTCGCGGGTGCCGTCGATCGGGTCGACCACCCAGACGCGCGGCACGCCCAGGCGATGCACGGTATCGGCTGTCTCTTCCGACAGCCAGCCGGCCTGCGGATCGATCGCCGATAGGCGTTCGCGCAGCATGGCGTCGACCGACAGATCGGCCTCGCACACCGGATGGCCGGGCACTTTTTCCCACTGGCGAACGCGCGTTTCGCCATTGGCCCACAGGGTCAGCGCATGGTCGGCCGCATCCGCCACGGCGGAGACGACGGCGCGCAGAGAGGCATCATCCCCCGGCAACGGTCATCCCGTCCACGCGCAGCGTCGGCACGTTCATGGCATAGCGGAATTGCAAGTCGCTGGCCGGCGTCAGGGCGCGGAACATCGCCTTCAAATTGCTGGCGATGGTGATTTCCGACACGGCATGGGTCACCGCGCCATTTTCGATCAGGAAGCCCGCCGCGCCGCGACTATAATCGCCGGTGACGCCGTTCACGCCCATGCCGATCAGTTCGGTGACATAGAGGCCGCGCGTCACGTCCGCCATCAGGTCGCCGGGCGAGATGGTGCCGGCCTCCATATGGACGTTGGTGATGCTGGCGCCCGGCGCGCCGCTGCCGCCGCGGCTGGCATGGCCGGTGGGTTCCAGGCCCAACTGACGGGCCGATGCGCTGTCCATCAGCCAGCCGGTCAGCACGCCTTTGTCGATCAGCGCGCGGCGGTCCACCGGCAATCCTTCGCCATCGAACGGGCGCGAGCGCATGCCGCGCGGCAGAAGCGGATCGTCGATGATGGTGATGGCCGAATCGAACAAAGCTTCGCCGAGCGATTCCAGCAGGAAGCTGGAGCGGCGGGCGATCGCCGGGCCGACCATGCCACCGATCAGATGGCCGAGCAGGCTGGCGCCGATGCGCGGATCGAAGATGACCGGCATGACGCCGCTTTCGACCTTTACGGGGTTCAGCCGCGCCACCGCCCGTTGGCCCGCGCGGATGCCGACCGATTCGGCTTCGTCCAGATCTTCCAGATGGCGGACGCTGTGGCTGGCATGGTCGCGCTGCATGTCGGCGCCGGCGCCGGCCAGCACGCTGGCCCAGGTCGCATGGCTGGTGCCGGCATAGGCACCGGCAAAGCCATGGCTGGTGGCCAGCGCTACTTGGCTGCGGCCGTTGGACGCGCCGCCGCCTTCGCTGTTGGTGATGCCCGGTACGCTGCGCGCGGCTTCTTCCGCGATCAGCGCGCGTTCGCGTAAGATAGCGGGTTCGGGCTCTTCCTCATCGGTCAGGTCGAGCGAAGGCGGGCGCTTCTTGAGTAGCCGATCCTCCGGCGCGAGGCCGGCATAGGGATCTTCGGGTGCCTCGCGCGCCATGGCGATGCTGCGATCGACCAGCGTGGCGAGCGTCGCGGGATTCATGTCCGACGCCGAAATGCTGGCGGACCGCTGGCCGATGAAGACGCGCAGGCCGATCTCTTCCCCCTCGGACCGTTCGACATCCTCCAGCGAGCCCAGGCGCACCGACACGTTGGTCGATGCGGTGCAGGCATAGATGGCGTCGGCGGCATCCGCCCCGGCCTTGCGCGCGGCGTTGACCAGATCCTGCGCGCGCGACTGGGCTTCGTCTAGGCTGAGCATGGAGGGGAAATCGTCCTCGAATATGGGGAAAGAAGGGGTTGGCCTTACGCGCTTGCGTCAGCGCGAACAAGGCTGGGGGGCGCAACGCCGGCCAGCCAATGGTCGAGCAGGTGCCAGGCGACGGCCATTTGCGACGGGGCGAGAAAAGGGGCGTCGGGGTTGCCGGCCATGGCCGCGCGCACCTGGTCGGCGTCGCACCACAAGGCGTCCTCGATCTCGGTTTCATCCAGCGTCAGGGCGTCATCCTGCGCCTGGGCGATGCAGGCGATCATCAGGGACGAGGGGAAAGGCCAGGGCTGGCTCATCACATAGCGCACATCATGGACGCGGACGCCGGCTTCCTCGAACAATTCGCGCGCGACCGCTTCCTCGATCGTCTCGCCCGGTTCGACGAAGCCGGCCAGCGCCGAATAGCGGCCGGGCGGCCAGGCATGCTGGCGACCGAGCAGGATGCGCCCGCGATATTCGGCCAGCATGATGACGACGGGGTCGGTGCGGGGGAAATGTTCGGCAGCGCAGGCGTCTGCATCGCATTTGCGCGACCAGCCGGCCTTGACCGAGCGGGTGGTCGCGCCGCAGACCGAGCAATGGCGATGCCGGGCATGCCAGTGGACCAGACTGCGCGCGGTGCCGTAGAGCGCGACTTCATCGGCCGGGACGAGGCCGGCGATGGCGCGGCTGCGCGGTGTGGGGGTGAGCGCCGGGCCAAGATCGGCGACCAGCCGGGCGAAGATCGGCCGGGCGGCCGGATCGACGCCCAGCAGCACATGATCCTCCACATGGGCGTCGGGGGCGAGCGGTTCCAGCAGCAGATGGCCGTCCACTTCCACCGGCTCCAGCCCGTCGAGCACCAGCAGGCGGGCGGCGGGATCGGCGAATGTTTCGGCGAGCAGCGCAGGATTGGAGCGGATAGGATCGACGCGGTCCAGCCTGCTGCCGACGAAGCCCGGCACCTGTCTGTTGGTCGGGTCAGTTCCGTGCATTGGCTTGCCTTTCCTTCCTCACCGCATCGGCCGCGCGGGCGAATAATGTGGGCAATCCTGCCTCCCCGATCCGATCGATCGGCCACCATTCGCCTGCGCCCGGCGGCGTCATCTCCGCCCCCACATGGGCATGGTGGACGCGCAGCGCTAGTGAGAAATGGGTGAAGACATGCGCGACCGGCTCATCGATGGTCGACCAGTGCGCCCGCAGCGGCGGGGTGGCGTCGGGCGCGTCGCTCCAGTCGGAGCTGGGCAGCGCGCGCATACCGCCCAGCAGCCCCTTGTCCGGACGACGGATCAGCCAGACATTGCCGTCCCGCTCGATCCACCAGCCATGGCCGGTGCGATGGGGGCGCGTTTTCTTGGGCGGCTTTACCGGGAAGGCGGCAGGATCGGCGGTCAGTATGGCGGCGCAATCCGCGCGGATCGGGCAGATGCCGCAGGCGGGGTTGCGGGCGGTGCAGATGGTCGCGCCCAGATCCATCATCGCCTGCGCGAAGTCGCCGGCGCGGGCGTCGGGGGTGATGCGGTCGCAGGCTTCGCGAATGGCGGGCCGGGCGGCGGGCAAGGGCGTGGCGATCGCGAAGAGGCGGGCTACCACCCGCTCGACATTGGCGTCCACCACTACGGCGCGCCGGCCGAAGGCGATGGCGGCGACGGCCGCGGCTGTATAGGCGCCCACGCCGGGCAGCGCGCGCAGCCCGTCCTCGCTATCGGGGAAGATGCCGCCATGATCGCGTGCCACCGCCCGCGCACAGGCGAGCAGGTTGCGGGCGCGGGCATAATAGCCAAGCCCGGCCCAGGCGGCCATCAGGTCGGCATCGTCGGCGGCGGCCAGATCCTGCACCGTCGGCCAGCGTTCCGTGAATTTCGCGAAATAGGGGCCGACGGCGGCCACCGTCGTCTGTTGCAGCATCACTTCCGACAGCCAGACCCGATAGGGGTCGGCGGCGTTGCTGCCGGGCGGCGCGCGCCAAGGCAGGCGCCGGGCGTGCACATCATAATGAGCGAGCAGGTCGCCCGCGATTTTTCTGTCTCTACCCTCGACGCGCATGCCAGCCCTATGCCATGTAGCGCGTCATGACGGAACGCCCGGCCCCCCCTAAATATAAGAGTCGTGCCAAGGCACCGGCCGAGCGTCCCCGCACCGGCGCGCCGCGCGCGATCGCCGACCTGATGCCGGATATCGGCCGCGCGGCCTTCCGCAAGTTCGGCTTCGTTCAATCCAGCATCGTCACCCGCTGGGCGGAGATTGTTGGCAGCCATTATGCCGGCATTTCCGCGCCCGAATCGATCCGCTTCCCGGTGGGGCAGAAGGCCGGCGGCACGTTGCAGCTGACGGTGATGAGCGGCCATGCGCCGATGGTCCAGCATATGCTGCCCGACATCGTCGAGCGGGTGAATCGCTTCTTCGGCTATGCCGCCGTCGCCAAGGTGGCGATGCGGCAGGGCGAAATCACCCCGGCCCGGGCCGAACGTCGCCCGCCGCCCCGCAATCTGAAGCCCATTCCGGTCGAGCTGGGCGATTCGCTGCGCGACATCGGCGACCCGGAATTGCGCGCCGTGCTGGAATCGCTGGCGCAGGGCCTTGCCAACAGCAGCGGATTGCCGAAAATTAACTAGAGTGGTGGCTGACCGGATGGCACAGCCGTTCATTCGCCGCCCATGACCCCTATTCGGCTCCGGTTCAGCGGAGCCTTTCTACGGACGCGCCTCATGAAGAAACTGCTCCTGCCGCTTGCCTTGCTTGCCGTTCCCGCCGCTCTGGTCGCCGCGCCTGCTGCCAATTGGGTGAGCCGTGTCGTGCTGTCGCCGATCGGCGGCCATCTGATGGGCAATCCGGCCGCGCCCACCAAGCTGGTCGAATATGTGAGCTATACCTGTTCGCATTGCGCCCATTTCGTGGGTGAGGCGAGCGCGCCGCTCAAGACCGGCTATGTGAAGGGCGGCAAGGTCAGCGTCGAAGTGCGCAACGCCGTGCGCGACAAATATGACCTGACCGCTGCGCTGTTGGCCCGTTGCGGCGGCCCGGCCCGTTTCATGGGCAATCATGAGGCGCTGTTCGCCAACCAGACGCCCTGGATGGAGAAGATCGAAGCCTATGACGGCAGCGGCGAAAAGCCGGCCGATCAGGTCGCAGCGCTCAAGGATATCGGGCAGAAGACCGGCCTTTACGCGCTGATGAACAAGCGTGGCTTCACCAATGCGCAGCTGGACGCCTGCGTCGCCAATCCGGCGTCGATGAAGCAGGTGCTGGCGATGACCGATGAGGCGTGGAACAAGGCCAAGATCACCGGCACGCCCGGTTTCGTCGTCAACGGGACCAAGGTGGACGGATCGAGCTGGTCGATCCTTCAGGCCGCATTGCCCCCCGCCGCGCGCTGATCTAAACCCCTTTTCATCCTGTTTGATTTCGGAGCCTTGCCCGTCGTGAAAGCCTTTTCCGGTATAGCCCTTATCGCCCTGAGCCTCACCCTTGCCGCCTGCGGCAAGAATGAGGAAGCCGCCAAGCCGACCGGCGAGGCGGTCGCCGCCGTCGCCGCACCTGCCGGCACCAGCTGGTCGGACACGATCGCGGAAACGCCGGACGGCTATTTCGTGATGGGCAACCCGTCGGCGAAGGTGAAGCTGATCGAATATGGCTCCTATACATGTAGCCATTGCAAGGATTTCTCGGCCGAAGCGTCGGAGGAGATCAAGAAGATCGTCGACACCGGCAAGATGAGCTTCGAATTCCGCACCTATCTGCGCGATCCGATCGACCTGACCACCGCGCTGCTCGCCCGGTGCGGCGGCAAGGACATCTTCTACCCGCTGTCGGAGCAGTTCTTCGCCAACCAGTCGGCGATGTTTGAAAAGGTGCAGGGCGCGCAGGCCGCCTTCCAGGGCGTGGACAAGCTGCCCCCGGCGCAGCGTCCCGGCGCGATCGCCCAGATTGCGGGCCTGGTCGAATATGCGCAGCAGCGCGGCATTTCCGCCGATCAGGCGAAGGTGTGCCTGGCCGACACCGCCATTGCCGAGAAGCTGGCCAAGAATGTCGAGAAGGCCAATAACGAATATCAGATTCAGGGGACGCCCAGCTTCCTGATCAACGGCGTGCTGCTGGACAATGTTGCCAGCTGGTCCGCACTTCAGCCCAAGCTCAAGGAAGCGGGACTCTGATTGCATCAGAGGGGGCTGACAGGCGCGCCTACGCATAGAGAAACCGGGGTAGCAGGCTGCCCCGGTTTTCCGTCATGCAGATAAAGCGCCTCAAACTCTCCGGCTTCAAAAGCTTCGTCGATGCGACGGAGTTGCGCATCGAGCCGGGGCTGACCGGCATCGTCGGCCCCAATGGGTGCGGCAAATCCAACCTGCTGGAAGCGATCCGGTGGGTGATGGGCGAATCCAGCGCCAAATCCATGCGCGGCGGTGGCATGGAGGATGTGATCTTCGCGGGCACCGCCACGCGGCCGCAACGCGACTTTGCCGAAGTGTCGCTGCTCACCGTCCAGGAACAGGGCGAGCTGTTTTCCGCCGTCGATGTCGGCGCGGACGGCGAACTGGAAGTCACGCGCCGGATCGAGCGCGGGGCGGGTAGCGCCTACAGAGCCAATGGCAAGGATGTGCGCGCCAAGGACGTGTCGCTGGTCTTCGCAGATGCCGCCACCGGGCCGCACAGCCCGGCGCTGGTCAGTCAGGGGCGGATCGCCGCCGTCATCGCTGCGCGGCCGCAGGAACGGCGCGCGATGCTGGAGGAAGCGGCGGGCATTGCCGGCCTGCATGTCCGGCGCAAGGATGCCGAGCAGAAATTGCGCGCGGCCGAGGCCAATCTGGCCCGGCTGGACGAGATTTTGCTGGATATGGACGCGCGCGCCAATGCGCTGCGGCGGCAGGCGAGGGCGGCGGAACGCTATATCCGCCTGTCGGACCAGATTCGGGTGGCCGAAGGACGGGTGCTGTTCGCCCGCTGGCGCGAGGCCAATGCCAGTGCGGAGGCTGCACGGGCGGAGGCGAAACAGGCTGACACGGCCGTGTCGTCCGCGCAGGAAGGGCAGATGGCCGCCGCCGCCCATGCGCAGGCGGCCGTGGCAGCGCTGGCCGACCGACGCACGGCCGCCCAGAATGCGCGCGATGCCGCCAATGAGGCGGGGCATCGGCTGGCTGCGCTGCGGACCGAGCGGGAGTCGGTCGTCCGTCGCCTGGCCGACCTGACGCAGCAGGCGAGCCGGCTGGAGGAAGATCGGGCGCGCGAAGGGACGCTGGCCAATGATGCGGCCGATGCGATCGCCCGGCTGACGGCGGAGATCGCGACGCTGAAGGGGCGAGTGGCCGAAACGGAGAAGTTGCGCCCGGCTTTCGCCACGCGGATCGCCGCCGCCGAGGATGCTGCGCGGGACGCCGAACTGGATCTTGCAAAGGCGATGGCGACGCAGGCGGCCGAGCAGGCGGAGTTGCGCGTGGCGGAGGCGGCACTGGTGGCTGCGCGCACCCGGTTCGATCGGGCCGAACGGGAAGTGGCGCGACTGACTGCGGAAGCGGCCGCCCTGCCCGATGCTGCCCCGCTGGAGGCGCAGCGCGAGACGGCGATCGCCGATCAGGACAAAGCGAAGGCCGAGCGCGATGCCGCCGAAAGCGCGATCCAGTCGGCCGATGCGGATCGCCAGTCCGCCGCCGAAGCACGGGCGTCGGCCGAAGCGGCGCTGGCGTCGGCGCGCGCCGGGCTGGCGGCGCTCGATAGCGAGGCGGCGGCGCTGAAGCGGGCGGTCGATAGCGGTAGCGCCGGCAAGGCGCGGGCATTGGATCGGCTGAAGGCGGCGCCGGGCTATGAGCGGGCGCTCGCCGCCGCGCTGGGCGACGATCTGGAAGCGCCGGTCGGGGCGGAGGGCAAGCGGCGCTGGGCCGGGGCGGATTCTTTGCCGGGCGATCCCGCCTTGCCCGCTGGTGCGACACCGCTGGCCGCGCATGTCATGGCGCCGACCGAACTGGCCCGCCGTCTGGCGCAGATTGGCGTGGTGGACCGGGACGAAGGGCAGGCGCTGGGCGTCGGACAAAGGCTGGTCACGCGGGACGGGCAGTTGCGCCGCTGGGACGGCTATGTCGCGGTAGAGGGCGGGGCGGCGGCGGCCGAGCGGCTGATCCGGCTGAATCGGCTGGAGGCGATCGACGCCGCGCGCCCGGCCATGCAGGCGGACGTCGAGCAGGCGGCGACGGCGCAGGATGGGGCAAAGGCGCGCGAACAGGCGGCCGTGCAGGCGCTGGCCGCAGGACGCACCGCCCTGTCGCAGGCCGACCAGAAGTTGCGCGCTGCGCTGCGCGCCGCCGATGAGGCGACGACGGCGCTGGAGCGGCTGGCGGGGCGGCGCGAGGGTGTCGAGGAACGATTGGCCGAAGCGCGGCGCGACCAGGATGGTGCGCAGGGCGAGCATGAGAAGGCTGAGGTCAACCGTGCCGCCGTGCCCGATGGCGCGGAAACCCGTGCGCTGGTCACCACCCTGTCGCAAGCCAGCGAGAAGGCGCGGGGCGCCGTCAGCCAGTTGCAGGCGGATCAGGCGCTGGCCGATCGCGCCCTGACCATCGACCGGGAACGACAGGCGGCGGCCGATGCCGAGGGGAAGGGCTGGCGCGCGCGCGCCGGCGAGGCGGCCAAGCGGATCGCCGCGATGGTCGCGCGGGCCGAGGAGATTGTCGGCGAGCGCGATGGACTTGCGGCGCAACCCGATGCACTGGCCAGCGCCATAGCGGGGCTGAGCGATCAAGGCGCGGCCCTGACTCAGGCCGCCGATCAGGCTCGCGGTGCCGAGCAGGAAGCGGAGAGTGGGCTGCGCACGGCCGAGGGGCGTGCGGCGCAAGCGGGCGAGGCGCTGGCGGCTGCGCGCGAAGCCCGCGCCACCGCCGTCGCCCGCGCCGAGGCCGCCGACGAGCGACGTATCGAAACCAACCGCCTGTCGGGCGAGCGGTTCGAATGTCCGCCGCCGGTTCTGCCGGAGAAACTGGGCTTTGCCAGTGCCGAGATCCGCATCGCCCAAACCGAACTGGCCGATCATGACCGCTTTCATGCCGAGCGTGAGCGGATCGGCCCGGTCAATCTGGTCGCCGCGCAGGAACTGGAGGAACTGGAAGCTGCCCAAGCTACCAGCCGATCGGAAAGCGCGGAACTCACGCAGGCGATCAACCAGTTGCGCGGATCGATCGGCAGCCTCAATCGCGAGGGGCGGCAACGCCTGCTCGCCGCGTTCGAGGCGGTGGACGGGCATTTTCGGCGGCTCTTCACGACATTGTTCAATGGCGGGCAAGCGCATCTGGAACTGATCGACAGCGACGATCCGCTGGAGGCGGGGCTGGAGATCATGGCCCAGCCGCCGGGCAAGAAGCTGGCGGCGCTGACCCTGTTGTCAGGCGGCGAGCAGGCGCTGACCGCCGTGGCGCTGATCTTTGGCCTGTTCCTGACCAACCCCGCACCGATCTGCGTGCTGGACGAGGTCGACGCGCCGCTGGATGATGCCAATGTCGAGCGGTTCTGCGACCTGCTGGACGCGATGGTGGCGCAGACCAACACCCGCTACCTGATCGTCACCCACAATGCCGTCAGCATGGCGCGCATGCACCGCCTGTTCGGCGTGACCATGGTGGAGCGCGGCGTCAGCCGATTGGTATCGGTCAACCTGCAAAGCGCCGAGGCGTTGCTGGCGGCGGAATAGGATTTCCGTCGCTTAACTTCGCACATTTCCCGCAGATTTCGACATTTTGTTACGTGGCGGTGATCCTGTCGGAAAGCCGGGACGCCATGATAGCCTCCAGACCGCTCGATAGGACAGCGGCATCATCCCCGCACGAACCAGCCCTTCATCCGGCGGAAAAGGCCGCGTTCGCTGACCGGTTCGAACATTTCTTCCGGGCCTTCGGGGTCCAGCACCTCATGGTCGGCGATCCATTGCTGCACGTCGTTGAGGTCGGGCGTCACATAGGGGCGCAGCGTACGGCCGGGCTTCTGACGCAGTTCCTCGATCGCGGCGATCAGGCCGCGTTCGGCGATGACGGCGGATACCCGCTCGGCCGGTAGGTCGAGATGTTCGGCGATCAGGTCGTCGCGAATCTTCAGGATCGTCGCCTGCCGCCCTTCATTGGCGGGCAGCGCCGTGTCGATCGACACGTCGCATTCGGTATCCAGCCGCATCGACCGATTGTTCATGTTGGATGATCCGACGCGGATCAGCCGATCGTCCACGATCAAAATCTTGGCATGGACATAGATGGGCACGCCGCGATTGGTGAAGGGGTGGTAGATGCGGAAGCGGCCATGCGTGTCTCGCGCCTTCAGCGCCTCGTACAGGCGCGCACGGGCGGTATCCATCGCCTGCTGTTCCAGCCAGCCGTCCGCCTGCTCTGGATTGACGATGACGATGTCCGGCCCGTCCGCCTCGCCCAGCCGCTTGGCGATCGCCTCGGCAATGCGGCGGGAGGCGAAATATTGGCTTTCGGCATAGATGTGCCGCTTCGCCGCGGCGATCTGATGCAGATAGAGCTGCTCGATCTCGGTCAGTTCTTCCTGATCGTCCATCTTGGGCGCGGATCGGGCGATGGCGACATCGACGCCCTCAAACTGCACCGGCAACCGGTCGGGCCAGCAATCGCTGATGCCCTCGACCGGCTCCAGCGGATCGCCGCCCGCGCCGATCCAGCGATTGCGGGCATGTTCGCCCAGCGCGGCGGCGACCGGGCCGGCCAGCGCCGTGGTGGCATCATGCCAGGGGCCATAAGGCGACCCGTCGGGATGCAGGCGGCCCGGCTCCTCGTCACGATGATGGCGCGTGTCCCAGCGATCGCCGGTCATGTCGATGCCGCCGCAGAAGGCGAAGCAATCGTCGATCACCACGATTTTCTGATGATGGGAGGCGGCCGGCGGGTGATGGCTGTCCAGCTTCACCGTGATGCGCGGATGCGCCATCCAGCGCAGCGTGGTGACGAGGTGGGAGGGGCGCGCCATCGACTTGATCGCGCCGACATCCCAGCGCAGCAGGAAAATCTCCAGCTCCGGCGTCTGTTCGACCAGCCAGGTGATGAAGTCGCCGATGACCATCGGCGCGTCATCCTTCGCCTCATCCTCGCGAATCAGGCTGATGGCCGGATCGAAATCCCATCCGATCAGCATGATGCGGCGCTTGGCCTTCATCATCGCGGCGCGGGCCTGACGGAAATAGGCATCGGCGTCGATGATGACGCTGGCCCGGTCGGCGCGCGCGATGCGCCAGCAATCCTCGCCCGGCTGTGGCGTCATAGCGAAGCACTCCCCACGACCAGACAGCCCAGGAACATCAGCAAACCGGCAAAGCGGTTGGACCGGAATTTACGCAGGGGATCGACTCCATCTTCCTTCAACGTGCCTGTCTGCCACAGCAGATGCACCGCCATGGGCAGCAGGGCGGCCAGGGCCAGACCTTGCGGCCGTATCTGCCAGATTGCGCTTCCCCACAAGGCCAGAGCCGCCACATAACATAATGTCACGCCGCCGCGCACATGGCGGCCCATCGACAGCGCGCTGGATCCGATGCCGATCAGCGCGTCATCTTCCCGGTCCTGCAACGCATAGATGGTGTCATAGCCCACCACCCAGAAGAGGCTGCCGGCATAGAGAAGCAGGCCCGGCAGGGTGAGGGCGCCCGCCACTTCGCTCCAGCCCACTAGTGCCGTCCAGGAGAAGACGAGGCCGAGCCATACCTGCGGCCAGCCGGTGATCCGCTTCATGAAGGGATAGGCGGCGACCAGCGCCAGACTGCCCAGCGCCACGACCTGCGCATAAAAAGTGAGTTGCAGCAGTACGATCAGGCCGATGAGGCACAACGCAAGGAGCCAGGCCCAGGCGATCTTCACCGACATGGCGCCGCTGGCCAGCGGCCGTGCCGCGGTGCGCGCGACCTTCCGATCGAGGTCGCGGTCTACGATATCGTTGAACACGCAGCCTGCCCCGCGCATCGCGATGCTGCCGATCAGGAGCCAGACGATCAAAGGCCAGCGGGCAAAGCCGCCCCCGGCCAGCGCCACGGCCCATGCGCCGGGCCAGAACAGCAGCCACCAGCCGATCGGCCGATCGAATCGCGCCAGTTGCGCCAATATGCGGGGCGTGTCCGGCAGGCGGGCGAGCAGGCCGCGCGCTTCGCTGTCAGGCACGATCCCTTGATTTAACGGCGTCTGATTCAACGGCTACTCCATCGCCCGCTTGTCGAAGGGCCATGCTTCTCTTTAGGGAAGAAGCATTACAGGACAAGCCACGAGAGAAAATGACCGCAACCCCAGCCTGGCCCCCGCAAAGCGCCCCCCGCCTGCATGTCGAAACCCAGCTGGGCGAAGGCGTGGTGGTGCCGATCGACGGCAATCCGGCCCATTACCTCATCAGCGTGATGCGGGTGAAGATGGACGATATCGTCCTGCTGTTCGATGGCCGGTCCGGCGAATGGGCGGCGCGCGCCCGCGATATCCGCAAGCGCGACCTGGTGCTGGAATGTGTGAGCCAGACCAAGCCGCCCGAACATGTGCCCGATTTCTGGCTATGCTGCGCGCCGATCAAGAAGGGGCGCATCGACCTGATCGCCGAAAAAGCGTGCGAACTGGGCGTGGCGCGGCTTCAGCCGGTGCTGACCCGCCGGGCGGTGGTGGACAAGCTGAATCTGGATCGGCTCCATTCCCATCTGGTGGAAGCGGCGGAGCAATGCGGGCGCACTGCTCTACCTGAATTGACCGAAATGACGAAGCTGGACGCGTTGCTGAAGGGCTGGTCGCCCGATCGGCATCTGTTCTTCGCGGACGAGACGGGTGGGGCGCCGCTGGAGGCGACATTGCGCACCCATCCCGGACCCGCCGCCTTTCTGGTCGGGCCGGAGGGCGGATTCGATCCTGCCGAGCGGGATGCGATCCGCGCGACGCCCGGCGCCGTGCCGGTATCGCTGGGGCCGCGAATCCTGCGCGCGGAAACCGCCGCGATCGCGGCGACGGCGGCCTGGATGACGATCAATGGGGATTGGAAATAGTTTCATTCCGCTATTGGATTGAAGCCATTATAGGCAAGCCCTATGTGGTGATCGCCCGACTTTGTTTGACGGGCCGAGGGGAAGCAGTAAGGGCGGGGCATGAGCACCAGAACAGACTCAGGGGATCATGATCCCGTCATCGAGAATCGCGACCAGTTGATCGCGGCCTTTTCCAAGGGTGAAAAGCCCAAGGAACGCTGGCGGATCGGGACCGAGCACGAGAAATTCGTCTATAGCCGCAAGGATCATCACGCCCCTTCCTATGAGGAGATGGGCGGCATCCACACGCTGCTGATCGGCCTGACCCGCTATGGCTGGAACCCGGTGTTCGAGGGCGAGAATATCATCGCTTTGTCCGGCACCGACGGCACGATCAGCCTGGAGCCGGCGGGGCAGCTGGAACTGAGCGGCGCGCCGCTCGACAATCTCCATCAGACCTGCGCCGAAACCGGCCGTCATCTGGAGCAGGTGAAATATGTCGGCGACATGCTGGGCCTGGGCTTCCTTGGCCTTGGCATGTGGCCGGACAAGACGCGCGCAGAGCTGCCGATCATGCCCAAGGGCCGCTATGAGATCATGCTGCGGCACATGCCGCGCGTGGGGTCGATGGGCCTGGACATGATGCTGCGCACCTGCACCATCCAGACCAACCTCGACTATGGCAGCGAGGCGGACATGGCGCAGAAATTCCGTGTGTCGCTGGCCTTGCAACCGCTCGCGACCGCGCTGTTCGCCAATTCGCCGTTTACGGAAGGCAAGCCCAACGGCTTCCTCTCCTATCGCAGCCATATCTGGTCGGACACCGATCCGGGCCGCACCGGCATGCTGCCCTTCGTGTTCGAAGATGGCTTCGGCTACGAACGCTATGCCGACTATGCGCTCGATGTGCCGATGTATTTCGTCTACCGCGACGGCAAATATATCGACGCGGCAGGCCATAGTTTCCGCGACTTTCTGAACGGGAAACTCGCCGTCCTGCCGGGCGAAAAGCCGACCGAGAAGGATTGGGAGGATCATCTGTCCACCGCCTTCCCCGAAGTGCGAATGAAGAGCTTCCTGGAAATGCGCGGCGCCGATGGTGGACCTTGGAACCGCATCTGCGCGCTGCCGGCGCTATGGGTCGGGCTGCTCTACGACCAAGGCGCGCTCGACGCGGCGTGGGACGTGGTCAAGGACTGGACCATGGAGGAACGGCAGACGCTGCGCGACTCCGTGCCCAAGCTGGGCCTGGACGCGCCGATCGGTGGCGGACGGAAACTGCGCGACATTGCGGGTCAGGTGGTCGATATCGCCCGGTCGGGCCTCACCGCGCGTGGCCGCCTGAACGGCGCTGGCGACAATGAGACGGGCTATCTGTCCTTCCTCGACGAGGTGGTCGCATCGGGCAAGACCAACGCCGAACGGCTGCTGGAACGCTATCATGGGCAGTGGCAGGGCGACCTTGGCCGCGTCTATGACGAGGAAAGCTTCTAGGAAATGCGGTTTTCCGGCGAAGGCCGGAATCCAGTTCTGCCCTCTATGTACAGCGCCACGGTGGAACTGGACTCCGGCCTTCGCCGGAGTACGCCATCCTATTCCGCCGGCTGCGCGGTAGCCGCCATCGTCTCGTGCTTCTTCCCCGTCATCCAGGCGAAGAAGCGCGGCACGGGGGCGTTGTGCTCCATCCATGCGCTATAGGCGCGATAGTCGGGGTCGGCGGACAGATGCTGCTCCTCCGTCTTCGCGCGCCAATAATAGACGGCGTTGGTGAGGGCCAGCATGGCGCAGTTGCGCACCATGTCGGTCAGGCTGCCCGACACCGCCAAAAAGGGCAGGGCGGAAAACCACCAGAAGAGATTCTTGGCCAGATAGGCCGGGTGGCGCGTCCAGCGATAGGGGCCGTGGGTCAATATGCCGCGATGGGTGAGGTTGGAAAAGCGCAGGCCGAACGCCACCGTCGCCCAGGCATAAAGGCCGGTCAGCAGCACCAGCCAGCCGCCCAGCAACCATTGCAGCGCGGGCATATTCTGCGTCCAATAATCCCATTCCGCGCCGCCGGCATGATAATCGAGCGGCCCGCCACCACCCATCAGAACGAAGGGCGGGTAGCACATGAGCGCCGCCAGCCAGCCGCCCAGATAGGGGTTGGCGGTGCGGATATGCGAATCCAGCGGCTTGAAGGTCAGCATATAGCCGACCGTCGCCAGGCAGACGTCAATCATGAACATGACCGCGATCAGGAAGCCCGCCATCGCCACCGGATGGGCGAAGGCATCCTCGATCCGCCAATCCACCACGCTGGCGAAATTGCCCGGCACGATCGACACCATGAAGGCGAGGAAGAAGCCCTTCACCGCCCAGGCGCGGGCGTGATGGGCGACCTGGACCATGTCCGCCTGCCCCGCGACGCCGCCGATGATCCATTGGCCAAAACTGTAGGAGGCGTCCTTGGGCTCCACCAACCGCCGGTCGATCCACAGGATATAGGGGATGGACAGCGCCAGCAGCCAGGGCGCGGCGCCCATGAACAGGTCCATGGAAAAGCGATAATTGCCGGACCAGTACCAGCGCGCGATGCAATAGAAGGTCGCGATGGCCAGCCAGGTCGCCCACAGGCCTGCAATCTTGACGATGCTGATGTCCATCACGTCGCGCACGGTGCGCGCGGGCGCTTTCCAGTCGATCCCGGTGGATGCGTTGCGATGCACCTTGTCGACGATCAGCGACCACAGCACCATCGGCAGCCCGCAGGCTACCACGGCAGTCAGGCCCGCATTGGGCCCGTCCATGCCATAATGCCGCGCCACCAGCGTCCACAGGCCAAGCCCGACAAGCCCGGCGATGCCGACCCCATGGCTGACGGCGGATTTGGGGAGCGATGGTATAGGGGGATCAACCGTCTTCATGACTGCGGCCATTAGCAGATAATGGTAAGCAAGCCGTGAACCGCTTTGCGAGGCGGATGGTCAGTCGAGGAGGTTTGTGGTGCCCGGGGACGGATTCGAACCGCCGACACTGCGATTTTCAATCGCATGCTCTACCAACTGAGCTACCCGGGCATCGGGTCAACGGCGGAGGCGTCCGCCGGATGGAGGCGTGCCTATAAGCGTCAATCCGGCTCGCTGTCCAGCCCATAATTACCGTTTTTTTGCATGTCGCTATCGGCGGGCGGGCCGGGGACGCGATAGCCTTCGCCCAGCCATTGCAGCAGGTCGCGATCCCGGCAGGCGGGGCTGCAAAATGGGCGGGTCGCGGCCTGCGAAGGCTGGTCGCACACCGGGCAGGCGGCGGGTTTAGGCGACATGGCCGCCCGCCAGGTCGAGCGCAGCCTCGGCCTTGAGCGTCACCGCGCCGCCCCGACGCTTGGCCAGCAATTCGATCCAGTCGGTCCGCTTGTGCAGCAGGTCGATGATCGCGGGCGCGGCGGTGATGGTGGCGGCGCCGCCCTGACCATGGCGTTCCGCCCGGCGCAGCAGCGCCAGCGCGGCGGTCAGCACCGGGTCTTCGCGCAGCAATTCCATCAGATTCGCGCGCTCGCGGCGGCGGATGATCTGAAGGAAGCCGAAGCCATTGACGGCCGTGCGCTCGAAGGGGAGGGGCAGGAATTTGTCGACCTGAGCGGCAGCGACCATCCGCTCGTCCTTGTTGTTCATCGTCGGCAGATCGATGCCGATCGAGCCGGAAAGGCCCATGCGCCGCACCGCCTGCGCCGCCAGCTTCGCGCCCTTGGGGCCAAGCTGCGCGGGGGGGAGCGACCCGTCGACATCGATCAGCACCATGGCAGGCGTCAGGAACAGGCGCAGCGCGGCATCCTCGGCGCCGACTTCGCCACTGATCGCCTCGTCCATCAACTCGCTCCAGCCATAGGCTTCCAGCTTATCCTCCTCATGCGCGGGGCAGGGGACGACGGGCGTGCCGGTGGCGCGGATGCGCTGCAACAGGCTGGGGCCGGCATGGGGCTTCGATCCGGGCTGGGGCATGCGGCCCTTGGCGCGCTTGGGGCGGCCTTCCTCGGCGATCGCCTCACGGATGATCTCGACCAGCACGTTGGCGCCTTCGGACAGGCGGGGCGGGATCGGCTCCAGCAGCACTTCCTCGCCCGAGATCAGCCGCACGACGCCGCGCTTCTTGGGAATGAGGGTTGCGACCAGGCGGCCCTGCGCCACTGCGCCGGGACGAATCACGTCGCCGTCACGCTCGATCAGCGCCTCGACCAGCTTGCCCTTTTCGATCAGCGCGGCGCGGGCCTCGCCAATGCCTTCTTCATAAAGCCATTCGGCCATCAGTATTTTCCTGTTGATCGTGATTTCCGAGCCGGGAAATGTACCATTTCCCTAGAAATCACTTTAATCCAGTGCGTATCCGGCCGCTTTCAGCAGCGTGCGGGTTTCGTAAAGCGGCAGGCCCATGATCGCGCTATGGCTGCCCTGTATCGTGCGGATGAGGCCCGCGGCGCGACCCTGGATCGCATAGCCGCCGGCCTTGCCGCGCCATTCGTCGCTGGCAATATAGGCGTCGATCTCCGCCTGCTCCAGCCGTTTGAAGATGACGATATTGGACGACAGGCGATGCCATGTGCGACCTTCGCCATCGATCAGCGTGATCGCGCTGAACACCTGATGCCGTCGCCCGGACAGCAGGGTAAGGCAGCGATGCGCCTCTTCCTCGCTTTCCGTCTTGGGCAATATGCGGCGGCCCACGGCCACGACCGTGTCGCCGGACAGGATCAGGGCGCCGGGGTGGCGCGCGGCCACCGCCACGCCCTTTTCCGCCGCCACGCGCGCAGCATAGGCGGCCGGCATTTCTGCCTTCCGGGGTGTTTCGTCGATATCCGCAGGGTCCACCGCATCGGGGACGACGCAAATCTGGCCCAGAAGGTCACGCCGTCTGGGAGAAGCCGAAGCTAGAATAAGCCGCATCACCTGCCGGCTTATTTGAAGCGGTACGTGATCCGACCCTTGGTCAGGTCGTAAGGGGTCAGCTCGACAAGCACTTCGTCACCCACCAGCACGCGGATGCGATTCTTGCGCATCTTGCCGGCGGTGTGGCCGAGAATTTCGTGGTCATTTTCAAGCCGGACACGGAACATGGCGTTGGGGAGAAGCTCCACAACCTGTCCGCGCATTTCAAGCAGTTCTTCTTTAGCCATATTATCCCGAATTCGCAAAATCGCGCCGCCATAGCGCCAAACTGCGGAAAATGAAAGTCAGGGTTGCATGCCGAATGAATCGCCGGCTTCGGCGAGCGCCGCGAACAGCCGATCGAGCTGATCGGCGTCCAGGCAATAAGGCGGCATCAGATAGATGGTGTTGCCCAGCGGCCTTAGCAAGAGGCCGCGTTCCAGGAAGAAAGCGCGCAGGCGCGGGGCGAGGTCCGACAGGTAGCCCGCGTCGGCGGCGACCAGGTCGATCGCGGCGATCGTGCCCAGCTGGCGCGGATTGGCGAAGGCGGGGTGCGCCGCCAATATGCCGAGTCGCGTGGCGATGCCGTCGGCCAGCGTGGCGATGCGGCCCAGCACATCCTCTTCCCGCCAGATGGCGAGATTCGCGGCGGCGGCGGCGCAGGCGATGGCGTTGGCGGTGTAGCTGGACGAATGGTAGAAGAGCCGCGCACGGTCCGTGGACAGATGCGCGTCGAAGATCGGCGCGGTCGCCAGCGTCGCGGCCAGCGGAATCGCGCCACCGGTAATGCCCTTCGCCACGGCCATGATGTCTGGCACGACGCCTGCCTGTTCGCAGGCGAAGAGCGTGCCGGTGCGGCCCCAGCCGGTCATCACCTCGTCCGCGATGAACAACACGTCATGGCGGCGGCAGATCGCCGCCATCTCGCGGAGTATATCCGGGGAATAGAGCAGCATGCCCCCGGCGCCAAGTAACAATGGCTCGACGATGAAGGCGGCGGGCTTTTCGGCGCAGGCGGCCGCTAGCGCGGCGAGGCAAGCCTGTTCATGACCCGGCGCGGGGAAGGGGATGGTACCGACATCGAACAGCAAAGGCTGCCAGGCGGCGTTGTAGACGCCGCGCTCGCCGATCGACATCGTGCCGATCGTGTCGCCATGATAGCTATGGTCGAGGACGAGGATGCGGCTGCGCGCTTCGGCCAGGCCATCCAGCGCCAGATTATGCCAGTAACCCAGCGCCATCTTCAACGCGACCTCGACCGCCGTCGATCCGCTGTCGGAATAGAAGACATGGGCGAGTGCGGGCTGGCCGTCGGCGCGGGGCGCCATGGCGATCAGGCCGCGGGCGACCTCCTCGGCCGGCTCATGGGTGTAGGCGGCGAAGATCAGCTGGTCGAGCTGGCTCGCCTGCTGCGCAATGGCGGCGGCGATGCGCGGGTGGCAATGGCCGTGCGTCGTCACCCACCAGCTGGAAATCGCGTCGATCAGCGTGCTGCCATCGGCCAGGTGCAGCGTCGCCCCCTGCGCCCGCACGACATGAGGGATCGGCTCGTTCAAGCCATGCTGGGTGAAGGGGTGCCAGACGGGAGAGGTCATGATGGGGCTTTAAGCCCCGCCGCGCGCAATTTCTACGGCTTTGACCCTGCCTGCGCGCTTGCCTGTGCCGGATCGGCCTGGTTGGCGACGACGGGGGGCGGCACCATGATGGTGGGCAGTGCGACATGCACCTCCACGCGGCGATTTTTCGCCCGGCCTTCCGGATCATCCTTGCCATCTTCGGTCGCATTGGGCGCGGCGGGGCGCGCTTCACCCAGGGCGACGATGCTGATCCGCCCCTTGTCCACGCCCTTTGCGACCAGATAGTCGCGGACCCTTTCCGCCCGGATGCGGGACGCCACCTTGTTGTCGCCGTCATTGCCGCGCGAATCGCTATGACCCCGCAACGTGACAGGGCCGCCTTCCTTGATCGCGGGGGTGGCGAGCAGCGTATCGAGCGCGGCCTTCGCGGCATCGTCCAGCGCCATGGGGGATGTTCCGAAACTTACCAGCGCATCGGCCGGTTCGACCTTCGCCTCCATAGCCTCCGGTACGACGTCCGGGCGCAGGATGGAGCGGGGCTGTTCGCCTCCATTGTCGGCGGCATTGGCATCCACGCCATGGGCGGCATTGTCCGCCGCGTTGATCGCGTTGCCGTCCGCAGGCGGCTGGCAGGCGGCGAGCGTGGCGCTCAGGAGGATCGCGGCCGGGGCAAATCTTGTCATTCTTCCTCTCCTTTCGGCCTTTTACGGGACGGCGGTACATAGGACAATATCGTGTCGCCCGGCTGGGGCGTCGGGCGCGACGCATGGGTGAAGAAACGCAGCGCGCCGTTCTTCCGCAGCAGCAGCAGCATGTCGCCATCCTCCGGCAGCGATGCGCGCGCGGCATCATAGTCGAACTGCTCGCTGATCCGCGTCTTGCGGAATTGCCAGCCCTGCTCCTCACGCTGCATGATATCCTCGACCCCATGGCCCGACGCGAACAGCGCGCGTCCCCGCAGCGATTCCGGCAAGGTGCGCGGATCGTCATCGTCGCTGGCGTCGCCCAGCTGATGGACATTGTCGCGCCCGATTTCCGGCGCGAATTCGTTGCAGACCAGCGTGTTATAGGCTTCGTTATCGGTGGTCGCGGCCAATACCTGGAACCGGGTCAGGTCCAGACGTTCTTCGGTCGCCTCCGACAATATTTCCCCATGATAGGTGGGAATGCCCTGATGCCGTGCGGGGGCGAGCCGCTGCCAGCTGGTGTCGGCTATGGTCACCGGCACGTCCAGTAGCCGCAGCTGGGCCGCCATGCCCAGGCTGAAGGGAGTGGCGCCGACGATCAGCAATCCGCGTTCCGATGCGCCGGTGACCTTCAGCAGTCGCGCCACCGGCTTGATCGAAAAACCGTGGAAAAGGATCGTCGCCACCACCACGGAGAAGGACAGGGTGACCAGGATCGACCCGTCGCTATAGCCCAGGCGATCGAGCCGTAGCGCGAACAGCCCGGAAATGGCGACCGCAACGATACCGCGCGGCGCGATCCAGGCGACCAGCAAGCGCTCATTCCATGGCACGGGCGAGAAAGCGAGGCTGAGCAGGACCGTCGCCGGGCGCACCAGGAACAGCAGAGCCAGCAGGAAGGCCAGGAACCGCCATTCGAACTGCCGCAGGACATTGAGGTCGAGCGAGGCGGAGAGGATGACGAACACGCCCGAAATCAGCAGGACGGTGACATTTTCCTTGAACGGTTGAATGTCGCGCAGCGAATCCAGCCGCATATTGGCCAGGGCGATGCCCATCACCGTGACGGCCAGCAGCCCGGTTTCCTGCTGGATCATGTTCGATCCCACGAACACGCTGATGACCGACACCAGCAGCACGGGGGCCTTGAGATATTCGGGCACATGGCCGCGCGGAAACAGCCAGCCGAGCGCGCGCGCAGCCAGCCAGCCGATCAGCCCGGCGATGACCGCCGCGGCCAGCAGCGACAGGATGACGGACGCCAACGTGCCGCCTTCGCCCGAACGACGCAGATATTCATAGGTGACCACGCCCAGCAGCGCGCCGGTTGGATCGTTGACGATCGCTTCCCATTTCAGGATGGCGCGGGGGCGGGCGGCGACGTTGGACTGGCGCAGCAGCGGCAGCACCACGGTCGGGCCGGTCACGACCAATATGCCGGCAAACAGGATGGCGACGGGCCAGACCAGTCCCGCGACATAATAGCAGGCCAGCGATCCCAGCACCCAGCCGATCGGCGATCCCAGCAGCACCAGCCGGATGACCGCGCCGTCGGTTTTTCGCAACTCGCGGAAATTGAGGCTGAGGCCGCCTTCGAACAGGATCAGCGCGACTGCGACCGACACCATCGGTTCCAGCAGGTCGCCGAAGACGGCATGGGGATGGATCAGGCCCAGCACCGGGCCGCCGATGACGCCGGCGGCCAGCATGAGCGCGATGGCAGGCCAGCCGGTCCGCCAGGCGATCCACTGCGCGCCGATCCCCAATATGCCGATCAGCGCGATGGAAAGAGCTTGTTGCTGCATCGCAACATAATAGACGGCACGAAATGCGTCCGTCACCCCCCGATATTTTTCAGGCCGTCGGGAACAATCGGACCGGTCATGTGTGGCGCGTCATGTGCGCACAAAGAAAAAGGGCCGGTCGATGACCGGCCCTTCCCTATATTGCCTTACTGCTGCGGCTGGCTCGGCTGCGCCGGGGCAGCGGGCGTTGCCGGAGCCGCTGGGGCCGGCGGCGCGGCGGCCTGAATACGCTGCTGGAGCGCCGGGTCGGCGGCGGCGGCCTGACCGATCTGGTTGAACTTTTCGGGCGGCAGGCCCGATGCCTGGAGCGCGGCCAGCATCTTGGGCTGCTTGTCCGCTTCGGCGATGGACGTGTCCGACTGGATCTTCGTCACTTCGACCGCGGCGGCGGCGAATTGCTTGATGTCGCTATCGCTGAAGTTGCTGGCGCCAGCCGCAGGGGCGGCGGGGGCCGGTGCTGCTGCCGGTGCGGCGGCATCCTGCGCGAATGCGGGATAGGCTGCAAACAGAGCGATCGATGCGAAGCCCGTTTTCAGCAGAGCGGTGGTTTTCAGACCCGTCAACTTTTTTCTCCTCTTGATCGGTATGCTGATGAACAGACGGCCAAGCTGTTGAAATCGTTCCGGGCGGGAAAGGGCGCAACGGCAAACCGTGCGATTCAAAAGGTAACAGGATTCGCCAAAACGGCTCGTCCCCCGACAGGCGCCATTCGTCGCACCGTCCATTCGCAGGTGCGGAATAAATAGCGGCCCGGATTCGTAGTCGAACCCGGGCCGCTGTTCTGACGCAGCTTTCGACACAACTGCATCGGCTCGGCTGCGCTAAGTTTTTGCTTGTCGCGTTTTCCGAGTCAGCAGGTGATTCCACCTGCTCGGAAAACGCTCCAAGCCTACCAGATCTTCACGCGATCCTTGGGCGCCAGATAGATTTTGCCGCCCGGCGTGGGATTGAACGCGTCATACCAGGCGTCGAAATTGCGCACGATGTCGGTGCGATATTGCGACGGCGCGTGCGGATCGGTCACCAGCCGCTGGCGCAGATTGGCCTCGCGATAGTTGCGGCGCCACACCTGCGCCCAGCCCAGGAAGAAGCGCTGGTCGCCGGTCATGCCGTCGATCACCGGCGCAGGCTTGCCGCCCAGCGAGGCGTGATAGGCGTCGAGCGCCACGGCCAGGCCGCCCAGATCGCCGATATTCTCACCCATGGTGAAGGCGCCCTTCACATGCGCGCCGGGGAACGGCTCATAGGCGTCATATTGTGCGCCCAACTTGCCCGTCAGCGCCTTGAAATTGGCGACGTCCTGATCGGTCCACCACTGGTTGAGCTTGCCCGTCTCGTCATATTTCGCGCCCTGATCGTCGAAATGATGGCTCAGTTCATGGCCGATCACCGCGCCGATGCCGCCATAATTGACCGCCGGGTCCGCCTTGGGATCGAAGAAGGGCGGTTGCAGGATGGCGGCGGGGAAAACGATCTCCACCATGCCGAAATTGGCATAGGCGTTGATCTCCATCGGGGTCATGCCCCATTCCCAGCGATAGATGGGCTTGCCCAGCTTGCCGATATTATAGTCGAACTCGAACTGGTTCGAGCGCAGCGCATTGCCGAACAGGTCGCCGCCCTTGATGGTCAGGCCGGCATAGTCGCGCCACTTGTCGGGATAGCCGATCTTGGGGGTGAAAGCGGCCAGCTTCTTGTGCGCGCGCGCCTTGGCCGTGTCGCTCATCCACGGCAGCGCGTCGATGCGGCGGCCCATGGCGGCGAGCACATTCTTGACCAGCACGTCCATCGCCGCCTTGGTTTCGGGCGGGAAATATTGCGCGACATAGGCCTTGCCCACTTCTTCGCCGAGCGATTCCTTCAGGAAATCGACGCCGCGCTTCCAGCGCGCTTCGCGTTCCGGCGTGCCCGACAGGGTGGTGCCGTAGAAGGCGAAGTCGGCGTTCGCGATATTTTCGGGCAGCTTGTCGGCAAAACCGTGCAGGGTGCGCAGCAGCAGCGCGTCCTTCAGCACGCCGACAGGCGCCTTGGCGATCAGCGCGGCTTCGCCGGTGATGGCGCTGGGCTGGGCGACCAGCAGGCTGGCGGGGGTCAGGCCGTTCGCCTTGTAGAAAGCGGCGAAGTCGAAGCCGGGCGCGGCCTTTTGCAGTTCGGCCAGCGTCATCTTGTTATAGGTCTTGTCCGCGTCGCGGCTGTCGACCTGGGTCCAGTGAACCTTGGCGATGTCCGTCTCGAAAGCCATCAGTGCGGCGGCGCGCGCCTTGGCATCGCTTTCGCCCGCCAGCGTCAGCATCTGTTCCAGATGCGCGACATAGGCGGTGCGGATCGCCGCCATCTTGGCGTCCTGATCCAGATAATAGTCGCGATCGGGCAGGCCCAGGCCACTTTGGCCCATGGACAGGATGTAGGTTTCGGGATCCTTGTCGTCCTGCCCGACATAGAAGCGGAACGGTCCGTCGATGCCGGCGCGTGCCGCCTTGGCCGCGATCAGCGCATAGCCCTTCTGGTCCTTGATCGCCTTGATCTCGGCCAGCCAGGGCTTGATCGGGGTCAGGCCCTGCTTTTCGACGGTGGCGCTGTCCAGATAGCTGGCATAGGCCGCGCCGATCTTGCTGTTGGGATCGGACTTGGCCGCTTCCAATATGCCCTTGGTGCGCTCGCGCGACAGGTCGTCCAGCGTATTGAACGCGCCATAATTGGACTTATCGGCCGGGATCGGCGTGTTCTTCGCCCAGGTGCCATTGGCATAGTCGTAGAAATCGTCGCCGGGCTTGACCGACGCGTCCATGCCGGTCGCGTCGAAACCATAGCTGCCATAGGTCGGCTTGGCCGTGCTGGCCGAAGCGGCGGCGGGGGTAGCGGGCTGATCGGCTTGCGCCATGGTGGCGGCCAGCGCCAGCGCGGTGGCGGCAGCGCCCATGAGGAGGGTTTTCATCAAAGCATCCCTTGCTTGTGACAGATGGGCAAGCGGTAGCAGGCCCGGCGTGACCGGGACTTGAACGCCCGTGCAACAGGCTTGTCCATGTCGTTGGTCGAAAATTGTCGGCCGTTGAAATATTAGGCTAGTCGCCGCCTACCGGCTTTCTGCCCGCTCCGTTCGCTTCGAGCCCTTCGACTGCTTGCCAAGGCAGGCGCTCAGGACAGGCCAAGGTCGAGAAGCGGCTGGCGCTGTGGTTCCGTTTCTCGACTATGCGCGAAACGAGCGGGCCTTTTTCAGGGCAGTCGGATGTTCGCCGCGAACGCCGCCGCCAGCGATGCCGGATCGAGCCTGTCCAGATGCGGCAGCCGGCCGAGCGAGGGGACACCCGCCAGTTCCGGCACGATCCGCTCATTTTCCGCGTGGGGATCGCCGATGAAGGCGATGCCGGCCAGCCGCGCGCCGCGCGATCGCAGCGCCTCTATGCTGAGCAGGCTGTGATTGATGGTGCCAAGCCCCGTGCGGGCGCACAGGATCACCGGCTGGCCCCAATGGGCGAACAGGTCGGCCATCAGCAGCGTTTCGGAAATGGGGACCAGCACGCCGCCGGCGCCCTCCACCACCAGCGGCCCGTCCACCTGGGGCAGCGGCAGCTGGTCGAGCGCGATGGTGACGCCGTCGATCCGCGCGGCCAGATGGGGGGAGGCAGGCGTGGTCAGGCGGAAGGCTTCGGGCAGGATGCGTGTCGAGGGCAGGCCGGACAGGGCGGCGACCGTCTCCTTGTCGCCCTCCGGATCGACGCCGGCCTGGATCGGTTTCCAATAATAAGCGCCCAACGCGCCGGCCAGGCCTGCGGCGAAGACGGTCTTGCCGATGCCGGTGTCCGTGCCGGTGACGATCAACACGCTCATTTCATCGCCTTTCGCAACACCTCGCCCAGCGCGGCGACATCGTTGCGCCCGACATTCAGGGTCAGGGATATGCGCAAACGGCTGGTGCCCGCCGGTACGGTCGGCGGGCGGATGCCGCGCACGTCGAAGCCGGCCTGCTGCAAGGCGGTGGCCACCGCCATGGTGCGCACGTCGTCGCCCAATATCACCGGGACGATCTGGCTGCGCGGCGCGGGCAGGCCCAATGGCGCACAGATCGCTTCGGCAGCATCCTGTCGCAAGGTCTTCAGCCGGTCGCGCAGGTCGCTCGCCTGTTCGATCCGGTCGAGCGCGGCCGATGCCGCCACCGCCATCAGCGGCGAGGGCGCGGTCGAGAAGATGAAGGCGCGGGCGCGGTTGATCAGATATTCGATATGGATGCGCGGGCCGCAGATCAGCGCGCCCTCCGTCCCCATCGCCTTGCCGCAGGTGTGCAGCGTGATGACATTGTGCAGCCCGTCCAGCCCCGCCGACAGGCCGCGACCACCGGGACCAAACACGCCGGTGCCATGCGCTTCGTCCAGCAGCAGCATCCCGCCATGGGTGGCCGCCAGCTTGGCGAGGTCGGACAGCGGCGCCATGTCGCCGTCCATCGAATAGAGCGTCTCGACCGCGATCCAGATGCGGCCGGTGCCGCCCTCCTTGCGCCAGCCGACGATCAGGTCGGTGAAGCTCTGCACGTCATTATGGCGGGCGAAGACGGCCTGCGCCTTGCTCATGCGCATGCCGTCATGGGCGCTGGCGTGGATCAGCTCGTCCGCGACGATCAGGTCGCCGCGCTGGGGCAAAGTCGAGAACAGCGCCAGATTGCCGACATAGCCATTGGCTACGAACAGCGCGCCTTGCGTGCGGAAGAAGTCGGCGGCCTTCGCCTCCAGCCCTTCATGTTCGGGCGCATTGCCGCGCAGCAGGCGCGATCCGCCCGATCCCACCGGCACGCCGCGCCCGATCGCGTCGGCGACGGCCTGGGCGATGATCGGATCGCCGGCCAGGCCCAGATAATCGTTGGAAGCGAAGTCGCGGCCGGCGCGCGGGATCAGGCGGCGCAACCGCCCGCGCGACTCCAGCGCGGCAAGCTGCTTGGCATAGGGTTCGGCGGTCATGGCGCGGGCTATAGGCCTGGCTTCAGGAGGCGGCAAGCGGGGCCTTAACTTCGCACATTTCCCGCATATTTTGTCATTAAAATTCCTATTTCGGACATAGGCTTGCGCGGTGCGATGGTGCTGGAGACATGCCGAATATAGGCATTTTTCGGGCCTGTAGGACAGCTCGACATTATTGGCTGGCGAGTTGCTGATACAGGGTGAAGAGATGCTCTACCCGCGCCCGGTCGGACGGGAAGGACGCCCGGCGATAGAGTCGGTCCACCGCCTGATCGAGATCGCGATGCGCACGGCGCAATTCGATCGGCATCGTGTCGGGATCGTAAAGGTCGGCCAAAGTGGAGCCGGCATTTTTGGGCAGGGTTCGGGCGTCGAGAATGGCTTGTGCGAATGCTTCTACATGGGTGCGCTGAATGGGCGTCGCATCAGGCCATGGGAAGCAATTATAGTTGAGGCCGATGCTATATTGATAGTCGCTTTTCAGTCGGCCCCCGACCTGGATGCTCCACGCCATGTGCATTCTGCTAGTGAGAAGGGCGAAGTCCCAGAGCGTCGCATCCGGCAGCAATCGCAACTTGTTGGATGGGATGACAGGCGGCTCCAGCCAGCCAATCGGTATATAGTCGCGCCGTTCCGAACTCACTTCGGGAATGGCGAGGAACGGCGCATCGGGAACGACCGTGACGTTGAACTTGGAGGGCGTTTCTGCGATCGCGATCGTACTGGCGCGCCGACTTTGTTGTCGAAATTCGCGCACCAGCCTGAGGCGATCGCGAACATGCGGCATCTGTTTTAGCTGGGCCGGACCTACATCGTGTAATGCCAGAATCCAGCGCTGGCCCCCGTTCAGATATTCCTCGGCTCCCATAAAAGGCCGCAGGAATAGGTGCGCCGCGGGATCCCGCGACAGAAACGCGTCGCGTTCATCCGCGTTGAAGATGAGATGTCCGCCATCGATCGGTTGTGACCCGCTGATGATCCGCCGCGCTCCGTTGATCGGTCGGCCTTCCTCCCGCACCACCAACTGGCGGTCGGCCGCGCTGGCATCGAACAGATAGGCGGTCAGCGCGCCATGGCGTGTCTCCACCGGTGCGCCCTTCGCGTCGGCATAGCTGAACAGGCGCCTTTCCCTGGGCGCGCTGGCCTGCGAGGCGAGGCCGACGATCACGCAATGCACCGCCGCCCGGCCGGGCCAGACGAAGGGGCGGTGGGCGAAGGCGATCTCCATCCCTTCGCGGAAGAGCAGTGGCCAGAGTTGCGCCACCTGTTAGCCCTGCACGATGCTGTTGGTCGCGACGAAGGCGATATGGGCGCCACCGGCTGCGGCGAAGCGGGCGGCCTGCACGAACCATCCGGCGACATAGTCGAGCGTGCCGCCCGATCCGGGCAGGGCGGCGATGCGGCGCAGCTGTGCACGCTGCATGTCCGTCTGATATTTGGCGCCGATGAAGGGCGGATTGCCGAAAATATAGCTGCACCGGTCGGGCGGCAGCAGGTCCGTCCAGTCCATCTCCAGCGCGTCGCCATGGCGGATATTGGGCGCGGTGACGAGCGGGATGCGGGCATAGGGGCGGCCGAAATCCTCACCCAACCGGGTGTTGGCGATATGGTCGGTCATCCACAGCGCGACCTGCGCGATCTGGCTGGGAAATTCGTCGATCTCTATCCCGTGGAAGCGATCGACATTCAGCCGGGTGAGGTCGGCGACGTCCAGCACCTGCTGCACCGGGCCGTCCGCGATCAGCCGCTCGCGAATGATCTCCCGCTCCAGTTCGCGCAGTTCGCGATAGGCGACGACCAGGAAATTGCCCGCGCCGCAGGCCGGATCGAGGAAGCTGAGGCCGACCATCCTGTCCTGCAAGCGGCGCAGCGCCGCGTCCCGGCCGGACCGCAAGGCGCAGGCGCGGTCGAACTCGGCGCGCAGATCGTCCAGAAACAGCGGGCCGATCACTTTCAATATCGCCTCTTCGGGGGTGTAATGGGCGCCCTGTTTCCGGCGAGACACTTTATCGATCACACTTTCGAACAAAGATCCGAAAATGGCCGGCGATACCTCTCCCCAGTCGAAGATGCTGGCGTCGATCAGCATCTGGCGCATAGCCCGGTCGAACACGGGCGTGGCGATGCGGCCGGAAAAGAGCGCGCCGTTGATATAGGGAAATTCGGCGAGGTCGGCGTCCAGCCCGCGCTGTCGCCGATCGGGCGGGGTGTCGAGTATCTCGAACAATTCGATCAACCAGCGGCCCAGGTCGCCGCCATCGGCGCTGGTCCGGGTTTCGAGGAAGAGGAGGAATTGCTCGCGTCGTTCGAATATGCCGGTGTCGTCGGCGAAGAGGATGAAGAGCAGGCGCACGAGCAGCCGTTCCAGATCGTGACCGACATAGCCCTGGGCGGCCAGCGCATTGTGCAGGCGCCCCATCAGGTCGGTCGCCTTGCGATTGACCGGCGACTGGTTGCGCAGCAATTGCGGCTTGGCGCCCAGGATGAAGTCGAACGCTTCGACATGGCGTTTGAGGTCGGGCAGCGGGAAGTGCCAGTGCCGCCGCGTTTCCAGGTCGAGCAGTTCGAACCGCTGGAAATCGCACACCATCATATGGCGCGGCCGCTGCGCCTCCGGCAGCCAGTCATGATAATCGAGCGCCTGCGTCATGGCGCGGTCGAGATTGCGGCCGATGCTCTTCTGCTCGACGATCAGCATGCCGGGCCAGAACAGGTCGATGAAGCCGCCGGTCCGGCGCGGATCGAGTGCCTTTACCCGATGTTCGTAGGATGCCACCTGTTTGCGGGGGACGCCGAAAATGGCGAAGAACTCGTCGTAGAAACTGTGGGTCTGGCCCTTTTCATAGCCCTTGCCGTGCCATTCCTCCGAAAAATGCGCCGCGTTCGCACGAATTTCCGGCCAGCTGAGACGCATGCTTTCCCTCCCCCGATGAGACGGGAAAAGGCTGGCGGATCAACGGGCTATATCAAGTGGAGTAGCATCCGTTTCCGAGTCATCGGCCATTGACTAGAAGCTGAAGCTCAGCGCGAACGATGCTACATGGTCGTTGCTGTCGTCGGCATGGCGACGAAAGCCATGCTGGTGCAGATAGCCGATTTCCGCATTCACATTTTTCGCGACCGGGGTGGTGATGGCGATCAGGTTGCGCATCCGCTCCTCCCCCTGGACCCGCTGGAAATTGGTCTTGTTGAGGTCGAAGAAACTCTCATGGCTCAGCACCAGCGCGGTCTTGCCGCCTTCGCGGAAGGGCATGGCCAGCTTCACATAGGGGCGCAGCCGCCAGGCGGTGCCGTCCACTCCCTCGCGCCACCGTTCCTCCATCCGCATCCGGGCGCTGATCGAAACGCGGCCGATCTTCGCGATATTGTCGAACGTCAGCTGCTGGCGGCCGCGATGCTCCATAACGGTGAAATCACCGCCGGCATATTGCGGGTCATGGGTATAGCCGGCCCAGATCGTCACCACCTTGGACAACTTGTATCCGACCAGCGAGTTGGATTCGATTTCGTACAGGCCTTGGCGATCGTCGCTGAAACGGGCGACGATTTCCTGCGACAGGCGCCAATGATCGCCCAGCTTCACCGTGGCGTTGGCCGTGGTCCACAGCTGTTCATCCTCGCTGGCATGAGCGGGCGTCGTGGCGGCCCATAGAAGGGGCAGGGCGGCGATGGACGACAGGCAAGGGCGAATGGAGCGCACGGCAATTCCTCTCCCAACAAAGGGTCGCCGCGCCCAATATGACCAACAGGTGACATTTGCGCGTCATTTATATTTCTATTTTATGACTATCATTGCCGCAAAGGCTCGTCGTCATGACTGGACTCGGTCCGCCTTGTCCTATCCTGCCAACATGACAGACGCATGCGCCGCAGATGCGCTGAGCGCGTAGAATGCACCGATGGGCGGCACGTCACCGCTTATGTCCGGCACTTCCGACCTCGGATCAGGCGGCGCACTCGGCCGCCAGCGGCGCCAGCACCGCCCGGTTGCGGCCACCGCGCTTGGCTTCGTAGAGGGCTGCGTCGGCGGCCGACAGCCAGTCCTGGCTGCTCATCCGGCCAAGGCCGATCGCGGCCACGCCGAAACTGGCGGTGACATGGAGCGGCGGATCATGGGGGATGCGCATCGCCCCGATCGCGGCGCAGAAACGGCGGGCAGCGGCTAGCGCGTCCGCCTCGCTGGTTTCGGGCAGCAGCAGCGCGAATTCCTCGCCACCGATCCGGCCGAGCGAATCGCTGGGGCGGGAGAGTTCGGCGCAGCGTTTCGCGACCGCCTCGATCACCCGGTCGCCGACCGGATGGCCATATGTGTCGTTGATCTGTTTGAAATGGTCGATGTCCAGGATCAGCAGCGCGGCGGGGCGCTGGTGCCGGATATGCAGCGCGATCGCCTTGTCCAGTTCGGCGACGAAGGCGCGGCGGGTCAGTGCCCCGCTCAGATGATCGCGCTCGGCCAGCAGGCGCAATTCCATCTGCTCGACCACGATCGGGGCCAGGCTTTTCAATATCTCGATCTGTTCGGGCGCGAAGTCGCGCGCGCGGGTATCGATGGCGCAGAGCGAGCCGATATTATAGCCATCGGGCGTGCGCAGCGGCACGCCGGCATAGCTGCGAATGCCCGGATCGCCGGTGACCAGCGGATTGTCGCAAAAGCGCGGATCGTCCCGCGCATCGGTGATGATCAGCGGCTCGTCCTGCCGGATGGCATGGTCGCAAAAGGCTTCGCTGCGGGGGGTCTGCGACACATCCAACCCGGCGAGCGACTTGAACCATTGACGGTCGGTATCGATCAGCGACACGGCGGACATGGGGACGCCGAACAGGGTGCGGATGAGGTTGGTGACCTTGTCGAACGCGCCTTCGACCGGGGTGTCGAGAATCTGGTAACGGTGCAGGGCGGCGATACGGCCCGGCTCGTCGTTTACAATCGCGTGCATCATCAAGGCATCCGCTCCACGAACTGGGCCATGACCGATGGACATGGCAGGAAATCCGTTGCGGTGCGGCCCGCCCCCTAATCGGCCGACCACGGCGACAGACTGCGCCCGCGCTCTGAAGAAAGGGTTAATGTCGGGGTTGGGAAGGCCCTGCGCGACCGGTCGGGCCAAAGATGAGGGGAGGAGAGGCGGTGCTGCCCCTCCATCCCCTTCACGGTCGATCAGCCGCCATGCGCCAGCGCGGCGAGCAGCAGCAGGGCGACGATATTGGTGATCTTGATCATCGGGTTGACCGCCGGGCCGGCGGTATCCTTGTACGGATCGCCGACCGTATCGCCGGTGACGGCGGCTTTATGGGCTTCGCTGCCCTTGCCGCCATGATGGCCGTCCTCGATATATTTCTTGGCATTGTCCCACGCGCCGCCGCCGCTTGTCATCGACAAGGCGACGAACAGGCCGGACACGATGACGCCCAGCAGCAGGGCGCCGAGCGCCGCAAAGCCATTGTCGCTGCCTGCCACCGCGGCGATCGCGAAGTAAACGACGATCGGCGCCAGTACGGGGAGCAGGCTGGGCACGATCATTTCCTTGATCGCGGCGCGGGTGACCAGGTCCACCGTGCGGGCATAATTGGGGCGTGACGTCCCTTCCATAATGCCCTTGTTGGTGGCGAACTGATCGCGCACGTCCTTGACCACGTCGCCGGCCGCACGGCCCACGGCGGTCATGCCCATCGCCCCGAACAGATAGGGCAGCAGCGCGCCCAGCAGCAGGCCGACGATGACATAGGGGTTTTTCAAGGAGAAATCGACCGGCTGGGTCAGCCCCAGCGCGGAGCCATAATAGTCCAGATCCTCCGTATAGGTGCCGAACAGCACCAGCGCGGCCAGGCCGGCGCTGCCGATGGCATAGCCCTTCGTCACCGCCTTGGTCGTGTTGCCCACCGCATCCAGCGCGTCGGTCTTCACCCGGACGCTATCGTCCAGATGCGCCATTTCGGCGATGCCGCCGGCATTGTCGGTGACCGGGCCATAGGCGTCCAGCGCCACGACCATGCCGGCCAGCGCCAGCATCGCGGTGGCGGCAAAGGCGATGCCCATCAGGCCCGCGAGCTGATAGGCGACGATGATGCCGACCACGATCACCAAAGTCGGCAGCGCAGTCGATTCCAGGCTGATCGCCAGCCCCTGAATGACATTGGTGCCATGGCCGGTTTCAGATGCTTTCGCGATGCTGCGGACCGGGCGATAGGCGGTGCCGGTATAATATTCGGTGATGACCACCAGCAGGCCGGTAACGGCCAGCCCCACCAGCATCGACCAGAAGAGGTTCATGCCGGTATAGCCGCCGACCCCGTCCAGATCCGCGCCGAACACGGCGTTGAGGTCGCCCAGCGTATATTGGGTGGCGAAATAGATGGCGGGGATGGACAGGATCGCCGTGGTCCAGAACCCCTTGTAGAGTGCGCCCATGATCGACTGGCTGGCGCCCAGACGGACCATATAGGTGCCGATGATGGAGGTGATGATGCACACGCCGCCCACGATCAGCGGCAGGGCCATGAGCTTCATCAGAAAGGCATTGTCCACGCCCGTCACCAGCAGCGACGTCAGCACCATGGTCGCGCCGACGGTCACGACATAGGTTTCGAACAGGTCGGCCGCCATGCCGGCGCAGTCGCCCACATTGTCGCCCACATTGTCCGCGATCACGGCCGGGTTGCGCGGGTCATCCTCCGGTATGCCGGCCTCGACCTTCCCCACCAGATCCGCGCCGACATCGGCCGCCTTGGTGAAGATGCCGCCGCCCAGCCGCGCGAAGATGGAGATGAGCGACGCGCCGAACGCCAGCGCGACGAGGCTGTCGATCACCAGCCGGTCGTCGGGCGCATGGCCGGCGGGGCCGGTCAGATACCAGAAGAACAGGCTGATCGCGAGCAGGGCAAGGCCCGCCACCAGCATGCCGGTGATGGCGCCCGCACGGAAGGCGACGGTCAGACCGCTCTGCAACGTGCCGCGACAGGCTTCGGCGGTGCGGACATTGGCGCGGACCGAGATGTTCATGCCGATAAACCCTGCCGCCCCCGACAGGATCGCCCCGATCAGGAAGCCGACCGCGGATGTGACGCCCAGGAACAGGGCGACCAGCACCGCCACGACCACGCCGACGATGGCGATGGTGGTATATTGTCGGCCCAGATAGGCTTTCGCGCCTTCCTGTATAGCGCCGGCGATCGCCTGCATGACGTCATTGCCGGGTGGTTGGCTCAAGACCTGGCGACTGGTGAAAAGCCCGTAGAGTACGGCCAGCAGGCCGCACCCTATGGCGATATAGACAATCTGCATGGATGTTCCTCTCCCCCTGTTATGGCTATCATCACGCCGCTCCGCAGGGAATGACGGGCAGGCGAAAGGCATGAAGGCGGGCGGCCGGACGAGGACGGTCCGGCATCGGGCACCGCGTCAATCAGCAACTGGACCATGCGCATCGCAAGCGCTCCAACCGGCTGAGAATAGGGTGGCAAGAAGCTACAGACCCGACAGCGTGCGTCAAGATGGCTGGGGAACAAGCGCGCTACGCTCGCAATGACCAAATCTTGATCTATAAGGGGTGGGCGGAGAAGGGAAGCCAGCCATGGTTGACGTCGGACACAGGCCGATCATGCGATTGTCGCGCATCGTCGAAATGAATCTCGGCTTTCTGGGCATCCAATTTTCCTTCGGCCTGCAACAGGCGAATATGGGGCCGATCTACCGTTATCTGGGCGCGGATGAGGCCAGCTTGCCGTTGCTCTGGCTGGCAGGGCCGGTGACGGGCCTGCTGGTCCAGCCGATCGTGGGCGCGATGAGCGACCGGACCGTCAGCACATGGGGCCGCCGCACGCCCTATTTCCTGCTCGGCGCGATCCTGTGCAGCATCGGCCTGCTGGCGATGCCCTACAGCCCCACGCTCTGGTTCGCGGCTAGCCTGCTCTGGATGCTCGACGCGGCGAACAATATCACCATGGAACCCTATCGCGCCTATGTCAGCGACCGGCTGGCCGAGCGGCAGCGCACCGTCGGCTTCCTGACGCAAAGCGCCTTTACGGGCCTGGCCCAGACATTGTCCTATCTGGCGCCATCGCTGCTGGTCTGGTGGGGTGCGGACGCCGATCTGGTCGATGCCAACGGCATACCCGACATCACCCGCATCGCCTTCCTGATCGGGGCGGTGGTGTCGCTGTCCACCATCCTCTGGTCGGTGCTGCGGGTGCGCGAACTGCCGCTTTCGGCGGCGCAGGTTGCGCATATGCAGGCGCAGCCGCTGTCGCTGCGCACCGCCCTGCGGGATTTTGCGGCGGCGGTGCGGGACATGCCGGTGCCGATGCGGCAACTGGCGCTGTCCATGGCGTTCCAGTGGTTCGCCATGTTCGCCTATTGGCAATATATCGCCTTCGCGCTCGCCCGGTCGCTGTTTGACACTGCCGATCCCGCCAGCCCGGCCTTCCGTCAGGCGGTGTTGCTGGCTGGGCAGGCGGGCGCGCTCTACAATGCTGTCGCCTGTTTTGCGGCCTTTGCGATGATGCCGTTCAGCCGCCGGATCGGCTTGCGTAACCTGCATGCTTTGTCGGTCGCGCTGTCGGGCATGGCGATGATCGCCCTGCCGCAGGCGCGCGATACCGCCACATTGTTCCTGCTGATGATCGGCATCGGCATCGGCTGGGCCAGCATGATGGGCAATCCCTATGTGCTGCTGTCGGGCGCGATCCCGCCGGAACGGACCGGCATTTACATGGGTATTTTCAACATGTTCATCGTTCTGCCCATGCTGGCGGAAACGCTGGTCGTGCCGCTGGTCTATCGCCCGTTGCTGGGCGGCGATCCGCGCAACCTGATCGTCATGGCGGGCGTCATGATGCTATGCGCCGGGGTGGCGACGCTACTCGTTCGGGTGACTCGGCAAGACATTGTGAACAGTCCCGATTTACCCTAGTCTGCGGCCATGGACGATCAGGGTTCCGGGCCACTCAAGAGCATCGCCGATCTGGCGCGTCTGGCAGGCGTGTCGGTGTCCACCGTGTCGCGGGCGCTGACCGGCAAGGGCGCGCTGAACAAGGGGACGCGGGCACGCATCCAGGCGCTGGCCGATCATCATGGTTTCCGCATGAATGTCGCGGCGCAAAATCTGCGGCTGGGCCGCACCGGCGCCATCGCCGTGCTAATGCCGCTGGGCCATGCGCGCGGCCAGCAATTGTCCGATCCCTTCTTCCTCACGATGCTCGGCTATCTGGCCGATGCGCTGACGGATCGCGGATATGATCTACTGCTCTCGCGCGTGTTGCCGGATCGGGACGACTGGCTCGACACCTTCATCCGCACCGGCCGCACCGACGGCGTGATCGTCATCGGCCAGTCGGATCAGGGCGCGGCGCTGGCGCGGGCCGCGGCCAGTTATCGGCCGCTGGTGGTCTGGGGCGAACAGGTCCGCGGCGACGGCCCCGTCACGGTCGGCACCGACAATGAAGCGGGCGGCCGTCTGGCGGCGCAGCATCTGGTCGATCGCGGGCGGCGAACCCTCGCCTTTTTCGGCGATGTCGGCGTACCGGAATTTGCGGCGCGCCATGTCGGCTTCCTCGCCGGTCTGCCGCCGGAATTGCGCGATGACGTCGTGCTGGTCACCAGCCCGGTGACGTCCGAAGCGAGCGAGGCGACCGCGCGCGACTGGTTCGCAGCGGGCAACCGGCCCGACGGCATCTTCGCCGCATCGGACGTCGTGGCGCTGAGCCTGATCGCGGCGGCCCAGCAGCAGGGTTTGCAGGTGCCGCAGGACATATCGATCGTCGGCTTCGACGATATTCCGCTGGCCCGGCTCACGCGCCCGGCGCTCAGCACCATCCGGCAGGATATAGAGATGGGCGCGCATCATCTGGTCGATCTGCTGGTCCGCCGGATCGGCGGCGAAGATGCCGGATCGGTCCAGATCGCGCCCGAACTGCTGGTGCGGGAATCCTCGTAATCAGCTAAAATCGTCATGCTGACCTTGTTTAGCTGCGCTGGCCTGCGGCTCAGCATCCATGTCTCATCGAAGGCGGACGGCGGAGCATGGAGGCGCGATGGATCCTGAAACAAGTTCAGGATGACGCGGTGCCGTTTCGCGATCTCGCGTCTGAATTTTATTCCGGTCTAAAGGTCCGCGATGATCGCCTTCGCCGCGAGGGTCACATCGTCCCAGGTCAGGTCGAACCCGGCATCCTCGCCGAAATAGGGATCGACTACGCCCGTCCCCTCACGGCCCGGCACCATGTCCATCAGCAGGCGCAGCTCTGCGGTCCCGTCCGACGGGCGGATGCGGCGCAGATTTTTCAGATTTTCCGCATCCAGCGCGAAGACATGGGTGAAGCGGCGGAAATCCTCCGCGCGGACCTGCCGCCCGGCATAGGTGCTGATATCGATGCCATGGCGCTGCGCCACCGCCTGCGCGCGCGGATCAGGCGGGCTGCCGATATGCCAGTCGCCGGTGCCGGCCGAATCCACGGTGATATCGACGCCGGCCTTCTCCGCCTCCGCCCGCAGCGCGGCTTCGGCCAGCGGCGACCGGCAGATATTGCCGAGGCAGACGAAGAGGACCGAAGGCGTCGCCATCAATCCGCCGCCGCCGTGGACAGGCCAAGCCCCGGCACGCCGATCGAGCGCTTGCCCGAAAAATCGGTCCGCGCGACGATGACGCCCAATTTCTCCATATAGTCGATCAGCCGGCGGACGCGGCCTGGCGAGCTGGTGCCATAGGCCCGGCCCAGCGCCGCGTCGTCGGGGCAGGTCTGCCCGTCCAGCGCCGCGCGCGCGATCAGCAGGAAGGGGGCCAGCATATCCTCCGGCACCGGCTCCGCTGCGCGAATCGCATCCTGCCAGCGCACATCGTCGGCATCGGCCATGCCCGCCTGCGCCATGGCGAAGCGCTTGCGGAAGGCGGGCAGGTCCAGCGGCGATCGCTTCAGGCCCCTCATCCGGCACCGCACGCCGAAATCCTGATACAGCGCCGCCACGCTGGGCGCCGCATCGCCCAGATCGGCGACGATATCCTCCAGCACGGCGATGACGACCGGCTCATTCTCGCCGAAATCCAGTTCCGGCGCGGCGGGCTTGGCGGCCGGCGTATCGGCCAGCGCGCGCATGATCTCTTCGGCCGGGCGAGCGGTCGGTTCGGGGCGGGGCGGGGGCGGCGGCAGTGCCTCTTCCTCGACCTTGGCGAACAGCATTTCCTGAAAATCCCCGCCGGTCGTGACCGGGGGCGGCATCAGCTTGTGCGTGCCGCCGCGCGTGCCGGTCTTCACCGTGCCGATCTTCACCGCCACCGGCCGCCGCGCGATGGCGGGGCCAAGGCCCAGGAAGCGCCCGCGCTCCAGATCGCGAATCTGCTCCGCCTGCCGCCGTTCCATGCCCAGCAGGTCGGCCGCGCGCGCCATGTCGATGTCCAGGAAGGTGCGGCCCATCAGGAAGTTGGACGCCTCGGCCGCGACATTCTTGGCCAGTTTCGCCAACCGCTGCGTCGCGATCACGCCGGCCAGCCCGCGCTTGCGCCCCCGGCACATCAGGTTGGTCATGGCGGCAAGGCTCAGCCGCCGCGCTTCGTCCGACACATCGCCGGCGGAGACTGGCGCAAACATCTGCGCTTCGTCCACCACCACCAAGGCGGGATACCAATGGTCGCGCGGCGCATCGAACAGGGTGGACAGGAAGGACGCGGCGCATTTCATCTGCGCCTCCAGCTCCAGCGATTCGAGGCTGAGGACGACGGACGCGCGATGTTCGCGGATGCGCGTCGCCATCTTCACGATCTCGCGCTCATTATAGTCGCCCGCGTCGATCACCACATGGCCATATTGATCGGCCAGCGTCACGAAATCGCCTTCCGGATCGATCACCACCTGCTGCACCATCGGCGCGCTTTCTTCCAGCAGCCGGCGCAGGAGGTGCGATTTGCCCGACCCCGAATTGCCCTGGACGAGCAGACGGGTGGCGAGCAATTCCTCGACATCGACCAGCACGTCCTTGCCGTGATGGTCGGTTCCTATGCTGATGCTGGCGGTCACTGATGCCCTTTGGCCCAAGGGAGCGGGGGAGCGCAAGGGCGCTCATGGACTGGCGGGACAATCGGTCCGCTATGCGCCACGCCGCGCGCTGCGCTACAGGCGGTCGGGCTATGCGAATAGGCTTTCATTTTGTGGCGGCGGCGATCCTGTTGCTGACGGCCTGCGGCGACGATCGGCGGGAAGAGCGATTGCGCGCGGCCGGCCCCAATCCGTCGCTGGACGCGCTGCTCCAGGTGGCGGATGCCGATGCCGGCGCCCGCAAATTCGGCGTCTGCGCCGGCTGTCACAAGGCCAGCAAGGGCGCGCCCGATTTCGGCGGTCCCAATCTCTATGGCGTTTTCGGCCAGCCCATGGGGCAGCATAGCGGCCGTTTCGGCTATACGGCGGCCCTGGTCGAGGCTGGCGGGCGATGGGATGCGCCGACGCTCGACGCATGGATCGCCAATCCGCGCAAGCTCGTGCCCGGCACCAACATGCAATTTGCCGGTATCGGCGATCCGCTCGACCGGGCGGACATCATCGCCTTTCTCAAAAGGCAGTCGGATTGAACCCGGCCGACCGATAAATATCCATGCCGGTGCCTTGACCATAGGATTGTTGCGGTGCAGCATCGGCGCATTATGGAGAGAACAGCACCCGCTTCGGCGCAGGCAGCCCCTGCGATCACGCAGAATCCCGATATCCGCTATCTGGGGCGGCTGCTGGGCGACGTCATTCGCGCCTATGGCGGGGACAAGCTCTACAAACAGACCGAATATATCCGCTCCGCCTCGGTCGATCGGGCGCGGGGATTGCAGGGCGCGGACCTGACCGACACCGGGCTGGATGCGCTGAACCTCGACGATACGCTTAATTTCACCCGCGGTTTCATGCTCTTCTCGATGCTCGCCAATCTGGCCGAGGATCGGCAGGGCGTGGCGGCGGAACCGGGCGCTGACGTCGCCTCAGCGGTCGAACGGCTCGCCGCCCATGGGGTCGATCGCGACGCCGTGCTGGACCTGTTGTCGCATAGCCTGATCGTGCCGGTCCTGACCGCCCATCCGACCGAGGTGCGGCGCAAGAGCATGATCGATCACAAGAATCGCATCGCCGACCTGATGCAGCTCAAGGATGCCGGCCGCACCGAAACGGCCGAGGGCGAGCAACTGGACGAAGCGATTTTCCGCCAGATTGCGCTGCTGTGGCAGACGCGCCCGCTGCGCCGCGAAAAATTGTTCGTGCAGGATGAGATCGACAATGTCCTGACCTATTTCCGCGACGTCTTCCTGCCCGTTCTGCCGGCGCTCTATGCGCGCTGGGAACGGGTGCTGGGCGCACGGCCGCACAGTTTCCTGCGCGTGGGCAACTGGATCGGCGGCGACCGGGACGGCAATCCCTTCGTTCAGGCGGACCAGCTGCGCTCGGCGTTGGGGCGCGGCTGCGACGCGGCGCTGGCCTTCTATATGGAGGGCATCCACGGACTGGGCGCCGAACTGTCGCTCTCGACCGAGCTTGCCCATGTGCCGCAAGCGGTGCTGGACCTGGCGGAGGCCAGCGGCGACGCGTCGCCCAGCCGGCAGGACGAACCCTATCGCCGGGCGCTGTCGGGCATTTATGCGCGGCTCGCCGCCACCTATGCCGCCCTGGTCGGCAAAGCGCCGCCGCGTCCCTCTGCGCTGAAGGGGGAGGCCTATGCCACGCCGGGCGACCTGCGCCATGATCTGGTCGTGGTTGCGCAGGGGCTGGCGAGCGAAGGCGATGGTGCGCTCTCGACCGGGGGCGCGCTGGGTCGGTTGATCCGCGCGGTGGAGACGTTCGGCTTCCACCTCGCCACGCTCGACATGCGCCAGAACAGCGCCGTGCATGAGCGGGTCGTGGCCGAATTGCTCAAGGTCGCGGGGGTGGAGGCCGATTATCTCGCGCTCGACGAATATGCGCGCATCGCGCTGCTGCGTCGGGAACTGGCGAACAACCGGCCGCTGGGTGGGCGTTTCTCCGACTATTCGGAGGAAACGACGTCCGAACTGGCGATCGTCCATGCCGCTGCGCAGGCGCACCGCACCTACGGGCCGCAAAGCATCACCCATTATATCATTTCCAAGGCCGAAAGCGTGTCGGACCTGCTGGAAGTGAATATCCTGCTCAAGGAAGCGGGCCTTTGGCAGGCGGGCACGGATGGCGCGCCGCCGCAGGCCGCGATCATGGCGATCCCCCTGTTCGAAACCATCGCCGATCTCGAAGCCGCGCCGTCCATCATGACCGCTTATTTCGGCCTGCCCGAAATCGCCGGCGTGGTGAAGGCGCGCGGCCATCAGGAAGTGATGATCGGCTATAGCGACAGCAACAAGGATGGCGGCTATATCACCTCCACCTGGAGCCTGTACAAGGCGAGCCAGGCGCTGGAGCCGGTCTTTGCCGATGCGGGCGCGGCGATGCAGCTGTTCCACGGGCGCGGCGGCGCGGTGGGGCGCGGCGGCGGCTCGGCTTTCAAGGCGATCCAGGCGCAGCCGCGCGGCAGCGTGCAGGGCCGCATCCGCATCACCGAACAGGGCGAGGTGATCGCCGCCAAATTCGGCACCCGCGACGTGGCCATGACCAATTTGGAAGCGATGACCAGCGCGACCCTGCTCGCCAGTCTGGAGCCGGACGGCATTTCGGATCGCGACGCCGCCCGCTTCAGTGCGGCGATGGACGAGCTGTCCAAGAACGCCTTCGCCGCCTATCGCGACCTCGTCTACGGCACGGACGGCTTCAAGGAGTTCTTCCGCCAGCTGACCCCGATTCAGGAAATTTCCGGCCTCAAGATCGGCTCTCGCCCGGCCAGCCGGACCAAGAGCAACGCGATCGAGGATCTGCGCGCCATCCCCTGGGTGTTCAGCTGGGCGCAGGCGCGCGTCATGCTACCCGGCTGGTATGGCGTGGGGCAGGCGCTCTCGGCGTTCGAGGACAAGGCGCTGCTGGCCGATATGGGGCAGCATTGGTCCTTCCTGCAATCCGCGCTCGCCAATCTGGAGATGGTGCTGGCCAAGTCGGACCTGGGCATCGCCGCCCGCTATCTGCCGCTGGTCGAGGATCAGGCGGCGGGCGAAGCGATTTTCGGCCGCATCCGGGAAGGCTGGCAACAGGCGCATGACGGGCTGCTTGCCGCGACCGGCCAGTCGCGTCTGCTGGAAAAGAATCCGGCGCTCGACGAATCCATCCGCCTGCGCCTGCCCTATATCGAGCCGCTCAACCTGTTGCAGGTCGAATTGCTCAAGCGCCATCGCGCGGGCGAGGATGACGCACGGATCAAGGAAGGCATCGAACTGTCGATCAACGCGATCGCCACGGCGCTGCGCAACAGCGGGTAAATCATCGTCACCCCGGACTTGATCCGGGGTCCCGCTCCTTGTTCGTGGCAGTGGAAGGAAGCGTAACAATGAAAGGCAGCGGGACCCCGGCTCAAGGCCGGGGTGACGTCTTGTATATATGCCCCGCTAAACCAACCCCAATTTCGTCAATTCGCTCATCAGCGCCACCGGCATCGCGTCCAGATCGTCGGCCTCGCCGCCGTCCAGATCGGCCGGCGCATCAGCATCCTCCAGATAGCGCCAGCCCTGATGCGCGCGCTTGGGCTTGGCGCGCACCGGGATCAATTTGGGCTCCAGCCTGATCCAATATCGGCCCTGTCCCGTCTCCTCGAAGCCGATGATCGGGCTGCGCCCCACCAGCATATGGCCGTGAATCCAGAAGAGCGATCCGCCCGCCATCTCCTCCACCCGCTTGGGCAGGTAACGGGTGCTGGTCCGCGCTTCGCCATCATGGCTTTCCAGCCAGGCGCGTAAGGTGGCGGGGCTTTCGGCGCCAAAGGCGATCTTGGTCATGTGCAGCGGCATGGACCGGCAGATGGGTGACGCAACCCCACGGGTCAATGCGTCATCAGGTCAGGAAGAGCGTGGCCAGACCCAAAAATGTGAAAAAGCCCAGGGAATCGGTCATCATCGTCACGAACACCGCCGACGACACGGCCGGATCGATATTGCTGCGGTCCAGCGTGACCGGGATCAGAACGCCCGCGAGGCCCGCCACCATATTGTTGATGAGGATGGCGGCGGCGAACACCAGCGACAGGCCCAACTGGCCATAGACCAGATAGGAGCCGATCCCGATCAGGAAGCCAAGCACCGACCCATTGGTCGCCGCGATGCGAAATTCCCGGACGATCATGCGCAGCGTATTGGAACTGGTGACCTGATTGGTGGCGATCGCGCGCACCATCACGGCCAGCGTCTGGGTGCCGGCATTGCCGCCCATGCCCGACACGATGCCCATCAGCGCCGCCAGCATCGCCAGATGCTCGATCGTCCTTTCGAACAGGCCCACGACCGACGCGGCGATCATCGCCGTGCCCAGATTGACCACCAGCCAGACCAGGCGGGTACGAACGGTCATCAGGATCGGCTGGTTGATGTCGCCTTCGCCCGCACCCGACAGGCGCAGAATGTCTTCGCCCGCTTCTTCCGAAATGATGTGGACGACGTCATCGACTGTGATCATGCCGACCAGCCGGCCCGCGCTGTCCACCACGGCGGCGGAGATCAGCGCATATTTCTGGAAGCGCAGCGCGACCTCTTCCTGATCCATATCGACCGGGATCAGCGTCTGTTCGCGCTTCATCAGGTCGAGCATGGATATGCCGCGCGGGCAGGTGAGGATCCAGCTGAGCTGGCAATAGCCGATCGGCCGATGCGCCGCGTCGACCACATAGATTTCCCAGAAATCGCGGGTCAGGTCGGCATTGTCGCGCAGATAGTCGATCACCTGGCCGACCGTCATATGTTCGGGCACCGCGACCAGATCGCGCTGCATCAGGCGGCCGGCGGATTCCTCCGGATAGGAAAGGGCGGATTCGATCGCGGCGCGATCTTCCGGCTCCATCGCCTCCAGCACGGCCTGCTGGTCGGCCTCCTCCATATCCTCGATGATGGCGACGGCGTCGTCGGTGTCGAGTTCGGCGGCGAATTCGGCGACCTGTTCGGGCGCCAATGCGCCGATCAGGTCGTCGCGGACATAATCGTTCAGCTCGGACAGGACTTCCGCGCCGACCAGATCGCCCAGCGCGGCGGCCACATCGCCGCGCCGCTCCGACGGGGTGAGTTCCAGAAGGTCGGCAATATCGGCGGGATGCAGCGGCGATACCAGGTCTCGCGCCGTCTCATTGTCGCCCTCTTCCACCGCATCCAGCACGGCGGACAGAAATTCGGGCCTCAGCCGATCATCCTCGTCCAGGCCGGTTTCGGCCTGTTCCAGGACGATATCTTCGTCAGTCTCGACCCCATGCGACAGGGGTTCGGCTGGATCGCCGCGCTCGCTCATGGCGCCCCCTACTGTCCGGTTCCTGTAACATGGGGCTGCTTTCGCTTATGCACGACCATATTGCAATGGGCGTCTGGCCGGTTGCGGGCGTTCGTCACAAGAAACTTCCATCCCCTTTTGAAGCCTCTATATGGGGGCATCACTCCTTCAACCACGAGAGGTATCCTCATGGCCGACGAAACGCTTACATTCACCCTCGACAGCGGCGGCGACGTCGTGATCAAGCTGCGCCCCGATCTGGCCCCCGGCCATGTCGAACGCATCACGACGCTGGCCAAGGACGGCTTCTATGACGGCGTGGTCTTCCATCGCGTCATCCCCGGCTTCATGGCGCAGGGCGGCGATCCGACCGGCACCGGCATGGGCGGATCGAAGCTGCCCGACATCAAGGCCGAATTCAGCCGTCAGCCGCACGTTCGTGGCGTCTGCTCGATGGCCCGTTCGTCCAACCCGAACAGCGCCAACAGCCAGTTCTTCATCTGCTTCGACGACGCCACCTTCCTCGACGGCCAGTACACCGTCTGGGGCGAAGTGACGTCGGGCATGGACCATGTCGACGCCCTGCCCAAGGGCGAGCCGCCGCGCACGCCGGGCAAGATCCTCAAGGCGACCGTCGCTTAATTCACGGTCTGAACGGACAGCAAAAGGGCGCCAGGTCGCATGACCGGGCGCCCTTTTTCATGATCCGTCTACATCAAGGCACCATGTGGCTGTCTCATATCAAGCGTTCCCTAGCGCAGGCCGGGAAACGCAAAGCCATAGGTTCACATCAGGGCTTGTCGGTACGGCCTGTTTCGCCATTCACTGCTTTTTCGCCATGCCGTCCGTCATGGAAATGGCATGGGCGGGTTCCGCGCCTTCTGTCTCGGCAGGAGCGACATAGGCACCGATCGAATCGATATGCCAGCGCCGCTGCTCCGCCTTGTCATCCGGCGCGTCGGCGACCCGGCGCAACACCACCTGCCGCAATGTGTGCCAGGGCTTGCCGGTCGCGGCGATGCGGCCATAGACCTGCACCGGGACCGTCACCTGCATCGCGCCCTCGGCCTCTGTGGGTTCCGATGGCGCGCCGATATTGGCGTGGATTTCGCTGAAACCGCGGAAGCGGGCCGTAAAATGCGCGTCATCCTGCGATCCGATCGAGCCGGCCTGATCCCATAGATCCTGCGCGTCCACGAACCGCTTTTCCTCCAGCAGACCATAATAGCCCTGCACCACCTGAGCGGCGCCCTGCGCGCTGTCGGGCGTGATCGATCCTTCGGCGATCGGTTCGGGATCGACCGGCAGGCCGCCGGGCGTGCCCGGCTCCGGCGGGTTCAACGGTTCCATCACGGCCATCGCTTCGGCCCGGACATTATTATCCACCTGCGCCGCATTCGCGCCATTGGCCAGATTGTCGATCGCGCTCTCCTCCCGCCCGTCGCAGGCCGCGACGAGCAGGAGGGGCAGCAGAAAGACGGTCTTCGTCAAAGTCCGCATCAGTTGGGACGAACCCGTTCGCCGCCACGACCACCCGGGCGTCCGCCGCCGCCCCAACTGCGCTGCGGGCGCGGCTGGTTCATCTGCGGACGGCTGGGCCGGGGTTGCTGCGCCTGCGGCTGGCGCAGGCCGGGCTGCGGCGTCGGCACCGCTCCGTCTCTTCGGCCGCCATTGCCGCGCCAGCGGTTTCCGCCCTCACCCGGCGTACGGTCCCGGCCCCAGTTGCGGTCGCCGGGATTACGGTCGCGCCCCCAGTTGCGGTCGCCCTGATTGCCGTTATTGGCGTCATTGCCCTGCGGCGGGCGCGGTGGGCGCGTCCAGTTGCCCGGCCGTCCGTCGCCATCCCTATCCCGGCCACGCCAGCCGTCGCCGCGGCCACGATCATCGCGGCGTTCGGCCCGGCGGCCTTCCCAATAACGGCGCTGGCCGTCGTTCCAGCGCTGGCGCCGGCCGCCACGGTCGTAGACATAATAGCCGTTGCCCGGATAATAATAATTGTCGTACCAGCCGCTATAGAGGCCGGGCTGATAATAGCCCGACGGCCCATAATAGCCGTCACCATAATAACCACCGCCGCCATAATAGCCGGTGCCCACGTTCACGCCGCCATAGCCATAACCGTCGTCATAGGCGCAACCGCCCAGTGCCAGCGCGCCCGCCAGCCCGATCACAGCCAGAAACCGATGTCGGATGCCCGTCATCGTCTTTCTCCTCATCATCATCTTCTGTCGGCTTAACGCAGTCCGGTTGAATTGGTTGTGAATGGATTATCCTTTCTGCGCCAGCGTTTATCGCAGGTTCAGAAAAAGGGGGTTTCGTTCATCGGGCTGACAGAAAGCGTGTTCTTTCCGTCACATAATCGCCTTTTACCGCGCTTTTCGGAATCGTTCAGGAAACCTTCCGCCCCGGCCGGCCATTATCCCCCCTGTCGACACGCAGCCGCTTTGAGCGCTCGCATCGACCCGGCGGGTCCAAACCGCCGCATAAAATCCACGATAGAAAAAGGGCCACCCCCATGAAGACACTGCTTTTTTCGGCAGCCGCTGCCGCTGTCCTGTTGCCTGCCGCTGCCATGGCCCAGGACGACGCCGGTTCCTCCACACGCCGCATTGAACCCTATGTCGGCGTCATGGGCGGCGTGCATAATTTCGACAGCGAAACCGGCAAGGAAGGCATCCCGCCCGTTGGCTACAAGGGCCGCATGGTCGAAGGCGTCGCAGGCGTGAATTACAATGTCGCCGGTCCCATCGTCGTCGGCGTCGAAGGCACTGCGTCCAAGGGCGTATCGGGCGATATCGACTGGGAATATGGCGTGGCGGGCCGCGCCGGCGTGAAGGCGGGCAAGGACAGCCTGATCTTCGGCAAGGTCGGCTATAAGTGGGTCAATTTCGACGCGCTTGGTCCCGACAGCCTCGATTTCCACGGCACCACCTATGGCGCCGGCGTCGAACTGTCGCCCGCTGACATGGGCGGTTCGGCCCAGAGCAGCAACATCCGCCTGCGCGTTCAGGCCGACACGATGGGCAATTTCCGCTCGATCCGCCCGATGGCGGGTGTGGTCGCGAAATTCTGATCTGACATAGATAGACCGGGGCGGGTCCACGCGATCCGCCCCGGTCCTTTCAGTCAACCTCCTGTTCCTCTTGATGCAGGAGTTTGGGGTGCGGAACGGTTTTTAGGACTGCAAACCGTTCCGCATTCCCCCGATTTTGCGCAGGGTCGGCGTCGCCACAGGCGACCAGCCTTCATCGTCACCCCAGCGAATGCTGGGGTCGCAGGAAGGGAAGCGCAACGCGGCCTGAGATCCCAGCATTCGCTGGGATGACGGCGAAAAGCGGACCTTCCCCACACAGCACTTCCACTCACCCCAGAGCCTTCACCCGCTCGGCCACCATCCGCAAATCATCCACGAACCGCGCCTGCTCCGCCGCTTGCCTCTCCGCATCGGGCAGGCGCAGCAGATAGCTTGGATGCACCGTCACCCATCCTTCCGCGCCATCCTTCAGCGCGATCGCGGCGCCGCGCGTGCGGCCGATCGTCACGGCCTTGCCCAGCATCGCGCGCGCCGCGCTGGCACCCAGCGCGACGATGATGCGCGGCCGGATGAGGTCGATTTCCTGCCCCAGCCACCAGCGACATGCTTCGATCTCGCCCGCATCCGGCGACTGGTGCAACCGCCGCTTGCCCTGCCGCTCGAATTTGAAATGCTTGACCGCGTTGGTGACATAGGCGCGGGATCGGTCCACGCCCGCCTGCGCCAGCGCCCGATCCAGCAATTGCCCCGCCGGCCCGACGAACGGGCGGCCTGCCAGATCCTCCTGATCGCCCGGTTGCTCACCGATGATCATCAGCGGCGCATCAAGCGGCCCTTCACCAAATATCATCTGCGTCGCATCGCGGTGGAGCGGACAACGGGTGCAGCCCATCGCTTCATGCCGGATCGTCGCCCATACGGTCGCGACATCCCCCTGCCGCTTCGGCACCTTTTCCGGCAATGGCGCGGTCGCGATCATCGCCGCCTCGCGCGCCTGTGCGCCGGCGATCAGATCGGGGATCAACGCCGCCTCGGGCAGATTGCGCCAATATTTTTTCGGCATTTCCGACAGCATCGCCCCGGTCTTGAGCCGTGCCGGGTTGAAGATGGCGGCATAATAGCCCTTCCACAGCGCCTCGACCGGATCACCGTCGGGCGCGTCCGTCCGTTTCGCGCCCGGCCCTTCGGCGAGCGTCTCGCCATCCCAATGGATGCTGATTTCGGGCGTCAGGATCGACCAGCGCATCGCGGCGAAGCGGCGCATGAAGAAGCCGGCATTGGCGCGCACGACATGATGGTCCGGCTCGAACCAGGCGACGAAGCGTTCGCCCCCGTCATCCGATATTTCGCGAAAACGCACGAAGGCGCGCATCTTGTGGATATCGCGCCGCACCGCCTTGGCCAGCACATCCACCCGGCGCAGCAGCGGGTCGGCCTTGTCCTCCATCAGCCCCGGCCTGCCACGCAACCGGCATAGCAGCGCATAAAGCAAGGCAAAGCGCGCCGGTTCGCTATGGAGGATGGCCTTCTCGGCCAAATCGACAAAAGCGCGCGGCACGGCAAAGCCCGCACCGGGCCGCTCGGCCGGCAGCGGCGTGTCGCCGAACAGGTCGATGCTCTGATCGCCCACCTGCCACACGATATCCGCCGGATCGACGCCCGCCAGCGCCAGCCGCCGCGCCGCCGCCCGCCAGCCGTCGAAATCGTCCGGCGCCGTCAGCGCGACGCGGTACATCTCGGCCTGCTACACCATGACCTGTTCGTTTCGAGCGTGTCGAGAAACAAAAAGCGCATTGCTATCGGTTTAGCTTCGCTGAACTCGGCTTTGCCTCGTTTCTCGACTTGGCTCGAAACGAACGGTCGCAGATAGATCAATCCTCGGCCTGGGCTCGTTCCAGTTCGGCGGGCTTGCGCTTGGCGAACAGCTTGCCGAGCTTCTCCTCTTCGGCGGCCGTCAGTTCCTTGGCCGCGTCGGGGAACATCTCTTCCTCCTCCTCGTCGATATGGTGGAGGTAGCGCTTCTTCATCTCGGCGAATTTCTTCCGCCATGCCTCGCCATTGAATTTCAGGTCGTCCAGCTCTTCCAGATAATCGTCGATTTCCTTGTGCTCGGACACGCTGTGCTGCGCATCCTCGCGCAGGTCCGGCCGCGCCAGCATGGTGGCGTAGAGCGTTTCTTCCTCCGCCGCGGCATGGGCGGACACTTCGACCTTGAACTGTTCGAACAGCTTTTCCAGCCGCTCCTCGTCCTTCTCGCGATCCGCCTCCGCCATCTTGGCGAACAGCTGGCGATGGGCGTCGTGATCCTGTTTCAGGCGATCGAAAATGGTGGCGTCGGCCATGGATATTCCTCCTCGTGCGAGGAAGAAGAACGACGGTCGCGGCAATTGGCTCCGAAGGATCAGCCGAACAGGAAGCGGAAGATGATCGCCACGGGAATCCACAGCAATGCGCCAAGGATGCTGGCGCCCCAAAGCTGCAATATGTCGCGGCGGAACCGCAGCGTGAGGCCATGCTGCGACAGACCGCCTTGCTCCAGCATCTGCCAGCGCCGTTCCAGCCCGCGCGCCGCCACGCCATAGCCGCCGATCGCGACGATGATGCCAAGGTGCAGGACCAGCGATCCGCCCATCTTGGCGACGACGAAAATCTGCGCGAGACAGAAGACGACCAGGGCGGCGGCCAGATGCGAACTGATGCGCTTGGCGAAACCCTTACCCTGTGCGCGATTGCCGACTGCGGTCGCCAAGACCCCATTCTCCTTTTTTGACCCTGGCAACAGAATTTCATGTGTGGCGCGCTCAATCAACCCGAAATTACGATTATGTGAACAAATCGAGCTGTTTCGCGGGTGGAGCGAGACGGGCGCGCAGGTCGGCCCGGTCGATCAGGGCGACCGGCCGCCAGTCCGCCGCGACAAGGAACGGCCGCAATTTTTTGATCGATGTGGTCAGCCGCGCCACATCGTCCAGCCGCAACCGCCGATGGCGTCGGCTCATCAGGATGCGATCGACCGCCTTCACGCCTAGTCCCGGCACGCGCAGCAGCGCCTCACGCGGGGCGCGGTTGACATCCACCGGAAAGGCAGCCCGATGGTTGAGCGCCCAGGCGAGCTTCGGGTCGATGTCCAGCGGCAGGCAGCCGGTCGCCGCATCGGTCGCCGCCGCAATCTCCCGCGCATCATAGCCGTAGAAGCGGATCATCCAGTCCGACTGATACAGCCGATGTTCCCGCATCAGCGGCGGCCGCTTCAACGGCAGCACTGCGCTGGGCGAAGGAATGGGGGAAAAGGCGCTATAATAAACGCGGCGCAATTTATGCCGGTCGTACAGGCTGCTTGCCTTGGCGATGATCGCCCGGTCGTCGGCCGCATCGGCGCCCACGATCATCTGGGTCGACTGGCCGGCGGGGGCGAAGAGGGGCGCGCTCTTATATTTGCGTTTCGCGTCGATCTTGTCGTCGATCTCGCCACGCAAATGGCCCATCGCCCCTTCGATCCGCCCGCCATCCTTTTCCGGCGCGAGCCGTTTCAGCCCACTGTCCGTCGGCAATTCGACATTGATCGACAGCCGATCGGCATAGAGGCCCGCCAGGTTGAGCAGCGCCGGGTCGGCATCGGGAATCGTCTTCAAATGGATATAGCCGCGAAAATCATGGTCCTCGCGCAGCGACCGGGCGACCTCGACCATCTGCTCCATCGTATAGTCGGACGACGCGATGATGCCCGACGAGAGAAACAGCCCCTCGATATAATTGCGGCGGTAGAAGTTGAGCGTCAGCTCCACCACTTCCTGCGCGGTAAAGCGCGCGCGGCGCACATCGCTCGACCGGCGGTTGATGCAATAATGGCAATCGAAAATGCAGCTGTTGGTCAGCAATATCTTGAGCAGGGATATGCAGCGGCCGTCGGGCGCATAGGCGTGGCATATGCCCATGCCCTCGGTCGATCCGATCCCCTTGCCATCGCTGCTGTTCCGCTTCGCCGTGCCGGACGACGCGCAGGAGGCATCATATTTGGCGGCATCGGCCAGGATTTCGAGTTTCTGCCGGGTGGAAAGCTGCGCCATTCGTTCCTGATATGTTCGGGATCGCCCTCTGTCCACAACCTCGATCAACTCTGCACCAAGGGACAGGGGCCGTCGCAGGCGCGGGCAACCCTTGCCATCGCGCGCCCGCCCCGCCATCACCCGCCCCATGACATGGCATTTCTGGATCGACCGCGGCGGCACCTTCACCGATGTGGTGGCACGCGCGCCCGACGGGCAACTGCACACCGCCAAATTGCTGTCGAGCGACCCGGAACGCTATGCCGACGCGGCGGTGGAAGCGGTGCGCCGCCTGACCGGCGCGGGTGATGGCCCGATCCCGCCCTGCACCCTGCGCATCGGCACCACCATCGCCACCAACGCTCTGCTGGAGCGCAAGGGCGAACCGGTGCTGCTGGCGATCACGCGCGGTTATCGCGACGCGATCCGCATCGGCACGCAGGAACGGCCGGACCTGTTCGCCCGCCGCATCATCCTGCCCGATCCGCTGCATGCCGATGTGGTCGAAATCGACGAGCGAATGATGGCCGACGGCACCATCCGCACGCCGTTGGATGAAGCCGCCGCCCGCGCCGCGCTGCAATCCGCCTATGACAAGGGTCTGCGCGCCGTCGCGATCGTGCTGATGCACGGCTATCTCCATCCCGCCCACGAACGGGCACTGGTCCGCATCGCCGCCGATATCGGCTTTACCCAGATCAGCGCCAGCCATGACGTCGCGCCGCTCATCAAGCTGATCGGTCGCGGCGATACCACGCTGGCGGACGCCTATCTCTCCCCCGTCCTGCGCACCTATGTCGATGGCCTGCGCGATGCCCTGGGCGAAGACGCCGACATGCTGTTCATGCAGTCGAGTGGCGGCCTGACCGACGGCGCGCTGTTCCGGGGCAAGGACGCCGTCCTGTCCGGTCCGGCCGGCGGCATCGTCGGCCTCGCCCGCACGGCCGAGCAGGCGGGCTTCCGCGAAGTCATCGGTTTCGACATGGGCGGCACGTCGACCGATGTGTCCCATTATGCCGGCGCCTATGAGCGCGACAATGAAGCGCGCGTGGCCGGCATCCGCCTGCGCGCGCCGATGATGCGCATCCACACCATCGCGGCGGGCGGCGGCTCCATCTGTTCCTTCGTCGACGGCCGTTTCCGCGTCGGCCCTGAAAGCGCGGGCGCGGTCCCCGGTCCGGCCTGCTATCGGCGCGGTGGCCCGCTCACCATCACCGACTGCAACGTCATGCTGGGCAAGATCCAGCCCGCCCATTTCCCCAGCCTGTTCGGTCCGAACGGCGACCAGCCGCTCGATGCCCAAGCGGTGGAGGCGCGCTTCGCCACCCTTTGCGCGCAGGTGGAGGCGGACACCGGCCGCACCATGACGCCCCGCGACGCGGCGCAGGGCTTCATCGCCGTCGCCGTCGCCAGCATGGCGAACGCGATCAAGCGCATCTCCGTCGCGCGGGGCCATGATGTGTCGCGCTATACGCTCGCCAGCTTCGGCGGGGCGGGCGGGCAACATGCCTGCCTGGTCGCCGACGCGCTGGGCATGGACCGGGTGATGATCCACCCGTTGGGCGGCGTGCTGTCGGCCTATGGCATGGGTCTGGCCGATCGCCGCGCGGTGCGGGAACGGACGCTGGCCCTGCCGCTGGGCGAGGTGGGACTGGACGCTGCGCTCGATGCGCTCGCCGATGACGCCCGGACCGACCTGCCCGACGCCGATCGCACCGAAACGCTGCTGCGCCTGCGCTATGACGGCACGGACAGTCTGTTCGACGTGCCGCTGGCCGATGCCGACACCATGCGCGCCGATTTCCTGGCCCAGCATCAGGCCCGCTTCGGCTTTGCGGGCAAGGGCCGCATCCTGATCGACATGGCCCGCGTCGAAGCGATCGCCTCGACCCGCGAAGCCATGGACGGCATCGTCGCCATCGCCGCGCAGGCCGCGCCGCCGCTGGCTCATGTCGACTATGCCGGCGACACGGCCCCCGTCCATGATCGCGCCGGTCTATCGGCAGACAGCCTGATAGATGGCCCCGCGCTCATCATCGACCCTGTCTCCACCACGGCGGTCGAACCGGGCTGGCGGGCGCAGCTCGACGCACATGGCAACCTCATCCTCACCCGCCACATCGCCCGTGCCAAGCCCGAAAGCGGTGACGCCACCAGCGTCGATCCCGTCCGGCTGGAGGTGATGGGCGGCCTGTTCATGGCGATAGCTGAGGAAATGGGCGCCGCGCTTCAGCATAGTGCTTCTTCGGTCAATATTCGGGAACGGCTGGATTTCTCCTGCGCCTTGTTCGACGCGGCCGGCAATCTGGTCGCCAACGCGCCGCACATGCCCGTCCACCTCGGCAGCATGGGTGACAGCATCCGCACGATCATGCGCCGGCGCGGCATTGTCGCGAATGGGGGCCCGGACGGACAGCCGATCGACGGGCGCGGCATGCTGCCGGGCGACGTCTATGCGCTCAACGCCCCTTATGATGGCGGCACCCATCTGCCCGACGTCACGCTCATCATGCCGGTTTTCGTGGGGGCGGGTGCGCCGCGCTTCTATGTCGCGGCGCGTGGCCATCATGCCGATATCGGCGGCATCACGCCCGGCTCCATGCCGCCCGGCAGCATCAGCGTGGAGGAAGAGGGCATCGTCCTCGACAATCTGCTGCTGGTCGATCAGGGCGCGTTTCGCGAAGCCGCCATCCGCGACCTGCTGGCCTCCGGCCCCTGGCCCGCCCGCAATATCGACCAGAATATCGCCGACCTCTCCGCGCAAATCGCCGCCTGCGCCAAGGGGGCGAGCGAACTGCGCCGCATCAGTGATAGTTACGGAGTCGAAACGGTATCGGCCTATATGGGCCATGTGCAGGATCAGGCCGAAGCCGCCGTCCGCCGCCTGATCGATCGCCTGTCCGACGGGCAGTTTCACTATGCGATGGATAGCGGCGATACTGTCCAACTCGCTGTCCATGTCGATCGCGCCGCCCGCGCCGCGACCATCGACTTCAACGGCACGGCCGACCAGTTGCCCAATAATTTCAACGCCCCCGCCTCCGTCGTGCGCGCCGCCGTCCTCTATGTCGTGCGCACGCTGATCGACGAAGCCGTGCCGATGAACGACGGGTGCCTCAAACCCATCACCATCCGCATTCCCGAAGGCTCGATGCTGCGCCCGCGCTTTCCCGCCGCCGTGGTCGCAGGGAATGTCGAAACCAGCCAAGTCGTGACCGACGCCCTGTTCGGCGCGCTCGGCGTCCTGGCCGGGGCGCAGGGGACGATGAACAATTTCACCTTCGGCAACGACCGCCACCAATATTATGAGACGATCGCAGGGGGTGCCGGCGCCGGTCCCGACTTTGACGGCGCCGATGTGGTGCAGACGCACATGACCAACAGCCGCCTGACCGATCCCGAAATATTGGAGACGCGCTTTCCCGTGCTGCTGGAGGAATTTTCTGTGCGCACGGGGTCGGGCGGGCAGGGGCGTCATCGCGGCGGCCATGGCGCGCTGCGCCGCATCCGCTTCCTGGAGGATATGACCGCCGGCATCCTGTCCAACCGTCGCATCGTGCCGCCCTTCGGCCTGGACGGCGGATCGCCCGGCGCGCTGGGCCGCAACAGCGTGGCGCGCGCCGATGGCAGCATCGAACCGCTCGGCCCGACCGCCACGGTGCAACTGCGCGCGGGCGACGCCTTCATCATCGAAACGCCGGGCGGCGGGGGCTTTGGAACCTGATCCAATAGCCGTAAGCAAAGATACGAACCCATGGCTTTGTGTTCCCCGGCCTACGCCGGGGAACACTCCGTCTGAGTCAGCCGCATCCCACCTTGGTATGAAGTCAGTTGCTGGTCTGGAGCCTCACAAAGGCGGCCGATACGCCCTCGCCCCGTTGCGCGGCCAGCCTGGCGCGCAGCCGGGTCAGGAATTGCCGCTCGGTCCCGTTCACGACCTCATCGTCGCCGAACAGCGGTTTGGCCGAAGCCAGTGCGACGATCAGTTCGGGGCCGAAGGGCGGCGCGACCTGATAGCGCTGCGCGGTCTGGCTAAGGCCGATGGTGACGCGGCGCACGCCCTTGCGATCCGGCTCGGGATGGCCGCGATGCAGCTCTACTGCGCTGCCGTCCGCCTGTAGGTAGATGATGCTCAAATAGGGCCGCGCCGCGCTGGTGGTCGCGCTGACGCCGAAAATATCATTCTCGCGCATCACGACCGGGTCGCCCGCGCGATCCTTACCGTCCGCAGTCAGCACGCCGATGCCGGTGCCCTCGCGCGCCAGCGGCGCGGCCAGCGTCAGTGCCGCTTCGCATTGCGGCCAGGGCAGGTGACGCACCGCGAAACTGCGGCGCGGATCGGCCTTGGCCGACGCCTCGCGCAGCGCGGCGATAGCGTTGACGTCGCCCGAAAAGCCGGTGACGCTCGTGCCCTGTACCGACACCGTGCCGCACGGCATTGCAGCCATCTGCTCGGCGAAGATCTGCGCATCGCTGCGCGGCGGCGGCGGGGGCGCGCCCGCTGGGGTCGGGGCGACCGGCGCTTCGAGCGAATAGGCCTCGCCAGCCAGCAGCTTGAATGTGTCATAGGCGATCCAGGCATAGCCCTTGTCGCCCCAGCCCACGCCCCAGCTGTTCATGATGCGTAGCGCCTGTCGATCCTCGTCATAGCCCACGATCGCCATGGCATGATAGCCGGCCCGGTCCGGCTTTTCCGCACGACCATATACGCCGTCCCCGCGAAACGCCTTGAAATCCGCCGGAGCGGGCATGGCGAAGATGACCGGCACGCCGCGCGCCAGCGCGCCCTTCACATCGTCCAGCACAATCGGCGTGCGCCAATCGTCCTTCACCTCGCGATCGACCGCGCGCCAGTCGAGCAGGCGAAAATCGCCCGCCCTGGTCTTGAGCGTATCGGGCGCTGGAATGGCGCATTTGGTCATGTCGTCGGGGAAATCGGCCAGCGTGACCGCCCCTTCATTCTTGAGCAGGGTCAGCGCCGCGACGATGCTGATCGTGCCGGTGCAGGGCGACCCCGCCGGGCGCAGCCGATTATAGACATAAGCCGGGCTCATCTGGTCGCCCGGTTCGTCCGGCTGCATATTCTTGTCGCGGAAATTGAGGAAGGTGCGCGCGGCATAGGTGGTGGCCCAGGCGACGCAATTGGGTTGCGGTCCCTGCGATCCGGGCGGGGGATAGGCGTTGGACAGGTCCACTTGCTTGGGCAGATAGGCACGGAACCGCCCCTGTTTGGGCAGCTTGGCATAATCTTGTGGAGACACCGGCTCCGCCCCGGTCATGAACAGCGCGTCGTCGGCCGGCTGCTGGGCGGACGATCCCGCCGCGCACAGCGCCAGCACGGCCGGCGCGCCCCATCGCACAAGGTGGCGTGTCATTACTCTATTTTCCCCCATTATTGCAGCGCCGGACTGGCCAACTCGTCATTCAGGACGATCCCCCGATTTCATCCTGGTCCAGGTCGCGCACGACGCGCAGCCCGGCATCCTGCCGGCGTTTGCCCGGCGGCACGGTAAAGCGGTTGGCCGATCGCAGCGCATTGGGCGCGCTTTCGAACGATCCGCCGCGCATGATCCGGCCCTTGCACGACATATCGGTGCAGCCCGCCGTCCATTCCCACATATTGCCCTGCATCTGGTTGAGGCCGAAGGCGTTGGCGGGATAGCCGTTCACCGCTTCGGGATAGCCGCGATAGGGGGCCGTTTCCGATCCGCGATAGCGGGCCGTATGATCGTAATTGGCCATGGACGGGCCGATATCGTCGCCCCAGGGAAAGGCCGTGGCCGCGCCCGCGCGGCTGGCATATTCCCATTCCTGCTCGCTCGGCAGGCGATAGGCGCGGCCCGACTGGACCGTCAGCCAGGCAAGGAAGGCCTGCGCATCCTCATAGCTGATGTCGCTCGCCGGGATCAGCGGATTGGGATTTTCCTTCGACCAGTTGCCCAGCTTCGGACAGGCATTGTCGCGCACGCAGCCATTCCATTCGGCGATCGTCACTTCATAGACACCGATCGCAAAGGGGCGGTCGATCTTCACATCCGCCTGGACCGTTTCGTCGCCGTCACGCCCGGGTTCCGACTGGGGCGATCCGAAGGGCGTGATGCCGGCCGGAATCGCGCGCATCCATGGGCAGTTTGCGCAATCGTAGAAGCGATCGCTCGCCGCGCGGTCGCAACTGATGAAGCAGGGCGGCGCGCCCTGAAGCCCATAGTCGAAGGTCGGCTTCTGGAAATTCTTGCCCGACGACAGCGCGACGCGGTCCGACACGCGCTTCAACGCGTCGGCGATCGTCTGTTGCGGGCGACGGATTTCCTCGGCCAATATCTTGGAAAAGACGCCGTCGTCGAAGGCCACCTGATCGGCGCTGGTGGAAAAGGCGACCAGATAGCCCTGATCCGGCCGGATCGCGGCGGCGGGCGCTCGCACCATGCGGCGCAGGCCCTTGCTGCCGGCCAGTTCGCCCACCGCGCTCGCTTCGGTTCCCGTCTCGGCGGCGATCATCTGGGTCAGGGACGGCGGCGGCGCAGGCAGGACGTTGCGGCACATATCCAGCACGATCAACATCGTCCGGGCGCCCGACCCCAGCAGATGATGCGTCAGCGCCGCGCGGGTCAGCGTGGCGCTTTCCGGCGTCAGGTCGCGGCCGGCATCGACCGGCAACAGCATGACGTCGCCATAGCTGCCCAGCGCCGCGCCATGGCCGGAAAAATAGAGGGTACCGAATGCCTTGGGGCCAGCCGCGGCCAGCTGCGCGCGAAATTGCGCAACCGCCTGGCCCATCGCCTCGCGCGTCAGGTCGCGACGGACCTGCACCGGGCCGGTCCCGCTGGCATCGATAAAGCCCGTGGCATTGAGCGCGGTCGCGACTCGATCGCCGTCGGTGTAGGTGGAACCGAGCTTGTCGAAGGCCGCATAGGCGCCGTTGACGATCACCAGCGCCAGGCGCGGTTCGTCCGCCGCGCGCGCCGGTCCCGCCAGCGCCAGCACCAAGGTCGCCAGCATGGCAATCAGCGCGCGGAACCATCCACGCCCGCCCCCCGGCAGTGGCTGGATCATCGCGCCGCCTTGCGCGGGGTGAATTCTACCTGGGTCACGACCTGATCGACCGCGTCGACATGCAGCACCGCGTCATAGCGGCGTATGGCCTTATAGGGTTCGGCCGGGCCGCCGCCGAACAGCTTGGCGAAGAAGCCGCCGAAACCGCGCCCCTTCTGGCAATAGGGCGCGACGCTGACCGTGCCGCCGCTCTGCTTGACCTCGTTCAGCCAAGCGCCCAGCGGCGCCGGCGCCTCCCGGTCCGCCGGATAGGGCGTGTCCATATCCACCACCACGGCCCGGCCGCGCAATTTCGCCCTGAAGGCCCGGTCGAATTTGGTGGGATCGTCGAAGCGCAGGGTCGGCTTGGCCATCGGCCGATCGCAGCTTTTGAGGATGGGCAGGGTCATGGCCTGCTTGCCCGGCACGGCCGCAGATGTGGGCGTGACCGCATGCGCCGGTGCCTGCTGCACGGGCTGACCGTTGGTGACGGCGGTGGGGGCAGGCGATTCCGGCGGCAATATGCGCACGCCACGACCGGCCGCACCGGCCGACGCATCATTGCCCGTCTGCGCAAGCAAATCGCCGCTCGTCCCCGCCGATGCAAGCATAATGAATATAGCCATGGTGTCGCGAACAGTATTCATATGCCGATCTCTAATGATGATATAATTATTGCAGAATATATATGTATCTGACTATGAATATATCAGTTTTCACTGAATATATAGCGTGAAGAAATTGGATGTCGAATTGGCTATGTGCGTTGCGGGCAATAATATTGGCCGGAATCATAACAACAATACCCCATATGGGGTATGCGCATGCGGAAACGCGCGCGCTTTTGGTTGGTGCATGGCAGTTCAAGTCCAGCCTGATCATGGATCTGGTCGGGCCGGAAAATGATCTGGCGGCGATGGAGACGCTGATTCGCGGGCAGGGGGCCAGCGACGTCACCGTCCTGCGCAATGACGGCGTCAGCCGCACCACGGTGGAAACCGCCCTCCATGCGCTGGGTCTGCGCTCCAAGCCGGGCGACTGGATCTTCCTTTATTATACCGGCCATGGCGCGCTGGCCGAAGCGGCGGTGAAGGGCACGCGCGACGGCGATACCGACCAGTTTTTGCCGCTGCCCGGCTTCGATCCCGATGTGAAGGATGCCGAACGCTTCATCGTCGACAAGGATTTCTACACCTGGCTTTCCATCTATGTGCCCAACGGGGTGCAGGTATTGATGATGGCCGATACCTGCCATTCGGGCACGCTGCACCGTTCGGTGGATCCGCGTGTCAGGGGCATGGCGCCGCGCCTGACGCTGGGCGCCCGCAATGTGGAGCTGGGTGCTCGGCCCGCGCCGCGATTCGCCTCCGTACTGGCCGCCGCCGACGCCGGGGCAGACGCGACGCGCGACGACCTGCCCAATCTTTTCTACATCGCCGCCGCGCGCGACGACCAGATCGCCTGGGAAAATGCGCTGCCGGTGGAAGGAGCGCCGACGCGCGGCTTCCTCACATGGTCGTTCGAACAGGGCGTGACGACGCCGCGCGCCGACGGCAATGGCATGGCCGCCGATCAGGATGGCGACGGCACGCTTTCGATCGGCGAACTGGGCGCCTATCTCAACGTGCAGGTGCGGATGCTGAGCGGCCAGCGGCAGGAAAGCAGTACGATCATCCCGCCGGGGCGCGAGCGGCAGGGCCTGTTCGCCACCGTGCCGCCGCCGCCCGCGCCACCTGCCCCGCCGCCGCTCCCCGGCCTTTACGTCGCGGACGTAAAAGCGCGGGCCAGCGTCAGCGGCGATCATCCCTGGCGCATCCTGACCGAAGGGCAGGGCGCCGACTTCGTGTGGGACGCGCGGGCGCAGGCGATGCTGCGCCGCACCGGCGATATCGTCGCGCAAAATGTGAAGACGCCGGCACAGGTGCGCGGCGTGATCGACACATGGGCCGCGCTGGAGGCGCTGCGCCCGCTCTTGTCGGAACGCAGCGCCCGGCTGATGGTCGGTCCGCTCGACAATGGCGCGCGCTATCCGTCCGGCGCGCCGGTGACGCTGGCGCTGGCCCAGACGCAACCTCAGCCGCAAGCGGGGCAGGGCGATAGTGCCGCGCCGCGCTACGCCACCATATTCAATATCGCGTCGGACGGCACGATCCAGCGGCTGTTTCCCGTCACCGAATCGGATGGCGATGGCCGACTCGCCACAGGGCAGTCGCTCCCCATCCTCGACAGTCAGGTCATTCCGCCCTTCGGCGCCGATCATGTCGTCGCGCTTGTGACGCCGCAGCCGCCGGACGATGTCCGCCTGCTGCTGCGCACGGTGGAAAATCAGCGCGCCGCATTACGGCTGGTCGAACCGATTCGCGCACTGCTGGCCGGCGCCGGCGGCCAAGCCAGCCTGTCGATCGGCGAACTTTACACGGGCAACTAAAGTCAGCAAAAAACGATGCGAACCTGAGGCATTATTTTCCCCGGCGCAGGCCTAGCTGCACCTTGCCATAAACCTTATTCCCGCCATCTGGGGTCGATCCGGTCGATTCGCCGCACCATTGACTGGAAATCGGGCACGCCCGGCCCGACCGGCAATTGCACGGCGTGAAGGTCGCGCTGATGCACCGCGATCACCTCGGCCGGAATGTCGATCGGCGTCCCCGCCGCGCCGGCCGCCACCTGAATCTCGCAGGCGCGTTGCAGCAGCCAATGCGTCAGGAAGGCCTCCGGCAGGCTGGCCGCCATCACCAGCGTGCCATGATTGCGCAGCAGCATCACCCGCCGCGCGCCCAGATTGGCGATCAGCCGCTCCCCTTCCTCGGGCCGAATCGTCACGCCTTCAAAATCATGATGGGCGATTCGCCCGATGAAGGCGGCGGCGTAGAAGCTGATCGGGCGTAGCCCCTCGGCGCAGGCGCTCACCGCCATGCCCGCCGTCGTATGGGTATGGATGATGCAATGGGCGTCGGGCAGGTGCCGGTGGAACACGCTATGCTGGGTAAAGCCGGCGCGATTGACCGGGTAGGGGCTGCCGTCCAGCACATGACCGTCTATGTCGATCTTCACCAGGTTCGATGCCGTCACCTCGTCATAGCCCAGGCCAAAGGGATTGATGAGAAAAGCGCCGTCTTCGCCCGGTACGCGCAGGGTGATGTGGTTGTAGATCAGTTCCGACCAGCCCATATGGTCGAAGATGCGATAGCAGGCGGCGAGTTGCTGTCGCGCCTCCCATTCGGCGGCGGACATGTCTGGGCGTTTGGCAGCTGTGGCCATGGGCATCCTCCTGTATCTTTATCGCACCACTATCGCTCCGGGCGCCTGGAATGTCGAGATTAGGCCCTTTGGGGTTGAATTTGCATGGGCCTGCTGGTAGGGCGCCGCCCACATGGCGTGGGGTGACCCGCGACGACTCACTGGCTTTGCTATTCGGTCGGCCCGTCGGGATGGACAGACAAGTCCCGGCGAACCGCTCGTTTTCGATTGGAGATTGACGGACTTATGCAGATCATCGTTCGCGACAACAATGTCGACCAGGCTCTTCGCGCGCTCAAGAAGAAGCTGCAGCGTGAAGGCGTGTATCGCGAAATGAAGCTGCGTCGCCACTACGAGAAGCCGTCGGAAAAGCGCGCCCGTGAAAAGGCGGCCGCTGTCCGTCGTGCGCGTAAGATGGAGCGCAAGCGCGCCGAGCGCGACGGCGCGAAGTAAGCGCCGTTCGGGGCGGCTTGGTGCATGTCACCTTGGCCGCCTCGCTCCCTTGAAGCTGCTTTCCTGCCCTTAATTGCGAGCTAACGCCCATGTCCACGACGGCCGTTCCCCTTCGTCCTATCGCCAAGGGGTCTTTGACGCGCCTCTGGATCGGCGTTGCCGCCGTGGCGCTGGCCGCAGGCGGCCTCGCCTGGGCGGGCCAGCAGGGCGTCGAGTCCTCGCCGGCAGCCTTCCTGACGCAGAACAGCCATGCTGACGGCGTCGTGACCACCGAATCGGGCCTTCAGTACAAGGTTCTTTCGGAAGGCACCGGTGCCAGCCCGACCACCGCCGACGTGGCGCTGGTGGGCTATAAGGGCACGTTGCTCGACGGCACGGTGTTCGACGAGAACCCGCAGGCGCCGATGCCGATCGACGGCGTCGTGCCGGGCTTCTCCGAAGGTCTTCAGAAGATGAAGAAGGGCGGCAAGTATCGCCTCTGGATTCCGCCGCAGCTTGGCTATGGCGATCAGGCCGCCGGCCCGATCCCGGCCGGATCGGTGCTGGTGTTCGACGTGACGCTGCACGACTTCAAGTCGAAGGCGGAACTGATGCAGATCCAGCAGCAGATGCAGCAGCAGGGCGGGATGCCGCAGGGCGCTATCCCGCATCCGGGCAACTGAGTCGGGCCGCAAAGCCGGAATGAAGAAGGGGCCGTTTTGCGGCCCCTTTTTTCATACCCGAATCAGGCGTGACCCTGACAGACCGAATCGTCGCCCGCCGGGCCTACGCCAAAGGCCAGCGCATCGGCGCTGCCGATTCTCTCTTCACCGGTGAACAGCTTGTCGAGCCGCGCCTTGATGTCGCGACGATATTCGGCATTGGCGACCGATCTGGGGGCCGAAACCTCGATATCGCAGGCGATCGCGCCCTTGATGCGCTCGATCGCGCCTTCATCCAGGATACCCGCGCTGCGCAATTCCAGGCAAAGCTGCAACAGCCCCACGGCGGTCGCCTGCGCCCGCATCCCGACATTGGTCAGGTCGAAATGCAGCTTCTTCTGTTTGTCCAATGGCATGGTCCTATCCTCTCCAGTGCCGGTCTTTAGACCCTGTCACAACGCCAATGGCCGGACGGGGCAACCGGTTCCCCATAATGTCCTACAGGCGGACAAATTGCTATAAGGAGCGATACGGACCGATCGCGACAGAAAATGTCCTATTTGGGTTCGATCATGTCGAAATCAGCGGGACATGTGCGAAGTTAAGCGCCGCCCGTCTCTGCCGATCCGGTCTGGATCAGCGTCTTCTTGCCCGAGAGCGCCTTGGACCGTTCCTCCAGATAGACCTTGATCATCGCGACGATCGGGTCGGCCAGGAACAGCCCCATGATGCCGAACAGGGCACCGAACAGGATCTGCGCCCCCAGCACCAGCGCCGGGGCGAGATCGGTGGCGCGCTTCGCCACCATCGGCACGATCAGATAGCCGTCGACGATCTGCACCGCCATATAGACGCCAAAGGCATAGAGGCCGGTATTCATGCCCCCGGAAAAGCCGACGATGATGATGAGCGCGCCCGATATGATCGATCCGATATTGGGCAGGAAGGCGAACAGGCCGGTCAATATGCCCAGCAACCCCGCCATCGGCACGCCACCGGCCCACAGCAGCAGCCAGGTGCCCACACCCTCCACCGCCATGCCGATCAGCCGCCCGAACATCAGCCGGCGCAGCGTCCAGCCCATCTTGTCGGCAACGGTGTAGAAATGGGCGCGCTTGTCGATCGGCAGCATCCAGGCGACGCCACGTTCATAAAGTTTCGGCTCCACCGCGATGAAGATCGCCAGCACCAGCATCATGACGCCGCTGGTGATCGCGCCGACGGCCGTGCCGACTGCCGCCGTCACCCGGCCCATGCTGCTCATCGCCTGGCTCGCCAGGCCCTTCAGGTCGTCGGGCGTCGTCGTGATGCCCAATTGCTGCATCCAGCCGCCGATTCGCATCACCTGCGCCTCGACAATGGCGCGCATCGCCTGCGCCTGCGCCGCCAGGCTCGATCCGGTGAGGTAGAAAGTATAGGCCATGAAGGCGACCGCACCGAGCAGCACGATCGTCAGCCGCCATCCGCGCGATATCGGCAGGATGCGGCCGAGCAGCCGCGTGCCGCCATCCATCATCGTCGCCAGCACCAGCGCGCCCATGATCAGCATCAACGGTTGCGCCAGCAGCACTACCAGCGCCACGGCGATGGCCAGCGCGAACCACACGCCGGCGCGCTTCAATTCATGACTGACTAACGGGCTGCGGACTTCACTGGGGCCGGGCAATTCCACATGATGCTCGTGCGCGTCGCTCAAAACCCGGTGCCCCTTCTGCGATTATTCCGGGGCTGTAACGCTTTGTGGCCGCAGGCTGTTCCCGGCCCGTCCGCTGCGGAACGCATGAAGCCATGTCATCGGGTTCCAGCTTGCGTCGCCATCCAGGCTGAAGGTGATGAATTCCGCCCGGCCACCGATCGCCTCGAACGGCACCGGCCCGCCCAGGCCATTTTCCTCCAGCGGTGCACGGCTGTCCGCGCTGTTGTCGCGATTGTCCCCCATCAGGAAGACATGATCGGCCGGCACCCGCACCGGTCCGTACCAGTCGAGCGCGCTCGGCCCCATGTCGATCGTCACATAGGTCTTGCCGTTGGGCAGGATTTCCTGCCGCACCGGCAATTCGCAATATGCCTTGCCATTCTTGTCCGTCACCAGCGCACCGGGGAATTGCAGCGGCGGGCAGGGGGCATTGCCATCGACGGCCAGCCGCATGGGCTTCAACATCTTCTGCTTTATCGCCACGCCGTTCAGGATCACCTGCCCGCCGCGTACTTCGATGATGTCGCCGGGCAGGCCGATCACCCGCTTGATATAATCCTCGCGCCGATTCTGCGGGGACACGATGACGATGTCGCCCCGTTCGGGCAGGCGACCCAGCACCCGTCCTTTCAGGAAGGGCAGGGGGTGGAAGCTGGGCGAGACATAGGACCAGCCATAGGGGAATTTGCTCACCACCAGCCGGTCGCCGGTCAGCAGCACCGGCATCATCGATTCGGATGGAATGTAGAAGGGCTTGGCGATGAAGCTGTGGAAGGCCAGCACGGCCAGGATCAGCAGGACGATGCTCTTCAATTCGTGAAACCAGTTGACGCCGGGCGCCTTGCTTTCCTGCGGCAGGTCGGCGGCGGGCTGGTCTTCTGGCAGGTCGATGGCCGTCACGGGCTGGCTTTCGCTTGGGGGAGTATCGCTCACAGGGGCAGGGCTTCGATGATGACGAAGGCCTGCGCCCATGGATGATCGTCGGTGAGCGTCAGGTGAATGACCGGCTTATGTCCGGCCGGCACCAGGGATTCCAGCCGCTTGAGCGCCCCGCCGGTCAGCGCCAGCGTGGGCGCGCCCGACGGCGCGTTGACGACGCCGATATCCTTCATGAACACGCCGGCCTTGAACCCGGTCCCGACCGCCTTGGAGAATGCTTCCTTGGCCGCGAAGCGCTTCGCCAGCGTCCCGGCCTTGGTGAAGGGGCGGCGCTGTGCCTTGGCTTGTTCGACGTCCGTGAAGACGCGGCTCTCGAACCGCTCGCCGAAGCGATCGAGCGAATTCTGGATTCGCTCGATATTACATAGGTCGGAGCCGAGGCCGATGATCATGACGGCCCCCCCAGGCCGTCACCCCAGCGAAGGCTGGGGTCTCGTGCCTCCAGGTTGAACCTTTGAGGCCTGCGATCCTTGGGGCGAGGCACGTGACTCGCCTCAACTTCGCTGGGATGACCACCTGCGCTGCTCACCGCGCCAGATCCATCTGCCGCCGCATTTCGCGAATAGCGCCTTCCAGCCCGCCGAAGATCGCCTCGCCGATCAGGAAATGGCCGATATTGAGTTCGGCGATCTGCGGGATGGCGGCGATCGGCGCGACATTGTCGAAGGTCAGGCCATGGCCGGCATGCGGCTCGATCCCGTTCTTGGCCGCCAGCGCGGCAGCGTCGGCGATACGACGCAATTCGGTCGCGCGCGCTTCGCCGGTCAGATGCGCATAAGCCCCGGTATGAAATTCCACCACCGGCGCGCCCAGCTTGATCGCGGCCTCGATCTGCGCGGCGTCGGCCTCGATGAACAGGCTGACGCGGATGCCCGCTTCGTTCAGCTTCGCGACGATGGGCGTCAGCGCTTCCAACTGCCCGGCCGCGTCCAGCCCGCCCTCGGTCGTGCGCTCCTCACGCTTTTCCGGCACGATGCAGGCGGCATGCGGCTTGTAGCGCAGCGCGATGTCCAGCATTTCGTCCGTCGCCGCCATTTCCAGATTGAGCGGCACGGTCAGCGCCGCCATCAGCGTCGCGATATCGGCGTCGCGAATATGGCGGCGATCCTCGCGCAGATGCGCCGTGATGCCGTCCGCCCCGGCCTTCACCGCCAGCAACGCGGCCTTGACCGGATCGGGATGTTCACCCCCGCGCGCGTTGCGGATGGTCGCCACATGGTCGATATTGACGCCAAGGCGCAGGGGCGTGGTCATAAGGCTTACTGCTTCCGGCTGCCGGGCTTGATCGCCGGCACCGCCGCCAGTTCGGGCGGCACCGCATCGGCTTCATAGACCGGGAAATTGATGGAGACGAGGGGGTAGAAGGGCACACCCAGATCCACTTCGCCCGCCGACCGATCGACCAGCGCGACTTCGGCGACGACGATGCCGCCTTCGGCTTCGACCGCTTCGATCGCCTGGCGCGACGACAGGCCGGTGGTGACCACGTCTTCGACCATCAGCACTTTCTGCCCCGGCGTGATCGCGAAGCCGCGACGCAGTTCGAACGTGCCCTCGGGCCGCTCCAGGAACACCGCATCCTTGTCCAGCGCGCGGCCGACTTCATGGCCGATGATCAGGCCGCCCATGGCGGGCGACACGACCAGGTCGATCTCCTGCCGCAATTCGCGCGGCAGCTGCTGCACCGTGGCGCGGGCCAATTTGCCGGCGCGCTCGGCATTCATCAGCACGCGGGCGCATTGCAGATAATTGGCGCTGCGACGGCCCGACGACAGGATGAAATGTCCTTCGAGCAACGCCCCCGCTGCCCGAAATTCCGCCAATACTTCCTCGTCTGTCATGCCGTCATAAATCCATGTCGTGCGACCCGGTGCCATGCGGTCCGGTCGGTTTTTATTCGCATGGCACGCGCGCCGGCGCGCCATGATCGCGCCCCTGTGCGCGGAGCTTGCCGAATAGGCGGCCAAGGGAAGCGTTGCAACAGCGAAGAAAATCTGCTCCGTCATGCTTGAGGCAGGGGAAAACCATGCCTATAAGCCGCGGCAGAACCGAAACGGGCGAGGACTATATAGCGCATGACATGCGCGTCTTCGTTGCAGCGGCGCCAAGGGGTTACGGGGTAGAAGACGCTATGAAGAAGGTGAAATCGCTCGTTCTAGCCGGGTTGTTGGCCTTAGCGCCCACACTCGTTTCGAACGGACCGGCACTGGCTCAGGAGAATGCGGCAACTGCCGCGCCGGCTGCTGAAAATGCCGCCGTACCGGCCGAATCGGCTGCCAACGCCACCGCACCGGCCGCGCAAGCGGCACCCGCCGCCACCGTCGCCGCCCCGCCCCGGATGAAGCCGACCGAAGGCATCGGCATGCCCAAGCCGGGCGAAATCACCCTGCAGGAACAGTTCACCTCCACCGGCCACACCGCGCGCTGGCTGCATGACGTGATGCTGCTGCCGCTGATCTTCGCGATCTCGATCTTCGTCCTGATCCTGATGATCTATGCGATGTGGAAATTCCGTCGCAGCGCCAATCCGGTTCCGTCGAAGACGTCGCACAACACGCTGATCGAAGTGATCTGGACCGTCGTTCCGGTCGTGATCCTGCTGGTCGTCGCGGTGCCCTCCATCGGCCTGCTCGCCGACCAGTATAAGCCCGCGCCCAAGGATGCCGTCGTCGTCAAGGTGACCGGCTATCAATGGTATTGGGGCTATGAATATCCCGACAACGGCATTCCCGAATTCGTGTCCAACATGCTGCCGGAAGACAAGGCGAAGGCCAATGGCGAGCCCTATCTGCTTGCGCCCGACAATCGTCTGGTCCTGCCTGCCGGTCGCCCGATCAAGCTGATCATCACCGGCGCCGACGTGATCCACGCCTTCGCCGTGCCTTCGCTCTGGGTGAAGATGGATGCGGTCCCCGGCCGCCTCAACGAGAAGAGCTTCACCATCGACAAGCCGGGCGTCTATTACGGCCAGTGTTCCGAACTGTGCGGCGCCCGTCACGGCTTCATGCCCATCGCGATCGAGGCGCTGCCGCCCGAACAGTTCGACCAGTGGGTGCTTTCGCAGGGCGGCAAGCCCGCCACCGCAGCAGCAGCGGAGAAGACGGCTGACGCCGCCCCCGCCGCCGACGCGAAAATCTGATCAGGGGTAGGAACGTCATGACCACCATCACCGCGGATCATCATCTCGATCATGCCCATGATCATCATGATGCCGATCACAAGCCGGCCTTTTTCCAGCGCTGGTTCATGTCGACGAACCACAAGGATATCGGCACCCTCTACCTGATCTTCGCGATTATCGCGGGCATCATCGGCGGCGCCATTTCCGGCCTGATGCGCGCCGAACTGGCGCATCCGGGCATCCAGTATCTTCAGACCTGGGCGAACATCCAGCACAGCCTGCTGGGCGTCGAGCCTGCGTCGCTGGATCAGGCCTATCATCTGTGGAACGCGCTGATCACCGCTCACGGTCTGATCATGGTCTTCTTCATGGTCATGCCCGCCATGATCGGCGGTTTTGGCAACTGGTTCGTCCCGATCATGATCGGCGCGCCCGACATGGCCTTCCCGCGCATGAACAATGTCAGCTTCTGGCTGCTCATTCCCGCCTTCGCCCTGCTGCTCGGATCGGCCTTCGTGCCTGGCGGCACCGGCTATGGCGCGGGTACCGGCTGGACCGTCTATGCCCCGCTGTCGACCAGCGGGTCGGCCGGCCCCGCCGTCGACATGGCGATCCTGTCGCTGCACATCGCGGGCGCTTCGTCCATCTTGGGCGCGATCAACTTCATCACCACCATCCTGAACATGCGCGCGCCGGGCATGACCCTGCACAAGATGCCGCTGTTCGTCTGGTCGGTGCTGGTCACCGCCTTCTTGCTGTTGCTCGCCCTGCCGGTTCTGGCCGCCGCGATCACCATGCTGCTGACCGACCGCAATTTCGGCACCACCTTCTACGACGCGGCCGGTGGCGGCGATCCCGAACTCTACCAGCATCTCTTCTGGTTCTTCGGCCATCCCGAAGTCTACATCATGATCCTGCCGGGCTTCGGCATCGTCAGCCAGATCATCTCGACCTTCAGCCGCAAGCCGGTATTCGGCTATCTCGGCATGGCCTACGCCATGGTTGCGATCGGCGTCGTCGGCTTCGTCGTGTGGGCGCACCACATGTTCACCACCGGCATGTCGGTGAACGTGAAAATGTATTTCACCGCCGCGACGATGGTCATCGCCGTGCCCACGGGTATCAAGATCTTCTCGTGGATCGCCACCATCTGGGGCGGATCGATCAGCTTCAAGACCCCGATGGTCTGGGCGCTGGGCTTCATCTTCCTCTTCACCGTGGGCGGCGTCACCGGCGTCGTGCTGGCCAATGGCGGCGTGGACGACGTGCTGCACGACACCTATTATGTCGTCGCGCATTTCCACTACGTCCTCTCGCTGGGTGCGGTGTTCGGCCTGTTCGCCGGCTTCTATTACTGGTTCCCGAAAATGTCGGGCAAGATGTATAACGAGTTCCTGGGCCACCTGCACTTCTGGGTGTTCTTCGCCGGCGTGAACCTGTTGTTCTTCCCGATGCATTTCCTGGGTCTGTCGGGCATGCCGCGTCGCTATCCCGACTATCCGGCCGCCTTTGAAAAGTGGAACTCGGTCGCCACCCATGGCTATGAAATCATGGCCGCCGGCATGGGCATCTTCTTCATCAACCTGATCTGGTCGCTGGCGGCCGGCAAGAAGGCGGAAGGCAATCCCTGGGGCGAAGGCGCCACCACGCTGGAATGGACCCTGACCAGCCCGCCGCCCTTCCACCAGTTCGAAACCCTGCCGGTGATCGACGACACGGCGCATCATTAAGCGTTGCCATCATGGGCGCCCCGGTTCGCCGGGGCGCCCCAAGGGTGCCGGGGCGGACAATCTGCCCACAGGCGAGCCCGTTGCCCGGATCAGCCCGGCCGTGTAAAGGCGCCGGGCTGAACCCACGAGGAGATTATGGCCAGTTCGCCGTTCGCCACAGGGGCCCAAACCCCTACAGACAGCCCCATGCTGCCCGCCCATTGGCGCGATTTCGTCGCGCTGACCAAGCCCAGAGTCATGACTCTGGTCGTGTTCACGGGCCTGTGCGGACTGCTCGCCGCGCCGGGGCATATCCACCCCATCCTCGCCTTCACCACGATTCTCTGCATCGCCATCGGGGCCGGCGCCGCTGCCGCGCTCAACCAATGGTATGAGGCGGATATCGACGCCAAGATGAAGCGCACCGCCAATCGTCCGCTGCCCGCCGGCCGGATGGACCGGCAATCGGCGCTGCATTTCGGCGTCGGCCTTTCCTTCTTCTCGGTGGTCCTGCTGGGGCTGGCGACCAACTGGCTTGCCGCCGCCGTATTGGCCGTGTCGATCCTCTTCTATGTGCTGGTCTATACGATCTGGCTGAAACCCCGCACCGCGCAGAATATCGTCATCGGTGGCGCGGCCGGCGCCTTCCCGCCGGTCATCGGCTGGGCCGCCGTAACGGGCGACATCAGCGCGCTGCCGGTCGCGCTTTTCATGCTGATCTTCTTCTGGACGCCGCCCCATTTCTGGGCGCTCGCCCTGTTCGTGAAGACCGATTATGCCGCCGCCGGCATCCCGATGCTGCCCGTCGTGTCGGGCGAAGTCGTGACCCGTCGCCAGATCTGGGGCTATACCGCGATCATGGCGATCGCCGCGATGGCGCCGGTGCTGCTGCAACTGACCGGCATCGTCTATGGCACCGCTGCGCTGCTCGGCACCGCGCTCTTCGCTGTCTTCGCCTTCCAGGTCTATCGTCGGCGTGAAAGCGATCCGGCCCGCATGGCCCCGGAAAAGCGGTTGTTCAAATATTCGATCCTCTATCTCTTCCTCCTGTTCGGGGCAGTGGTCGTCGACCGCTGGCTGCTCGCATGACGCCCGAGGAAAATGACCGCATCCGCGCCCGGCAAAAATCGCGCGCGCTGGTGATGGGCCTGCTGCTCGGCGCGCTCGTCCTGCTTTTCTACGGTATCACCATCGCCAAGATGGGCGGCAATTGATGGCCAGCCTGCCGCCTTCCCCCTTCGAACGCGATCGCCGTAACCGGCGTACGCTGGTCGCGATGGCGGCGGTGGGCCTCTCCATGCTGGGCCTCGGCTTCGCGTCGGTCCCGCTGTATCGCATCTTCTGCGAACAGACCGGTTTTGGCGGCACCACCATGCGTGCCGCCGCCAATGTGCAGGTGCAGCAGGCCACCGGCCACACCATGTCGATCCGCTTCGATTCCAATGTGCAGCCCGGCATGCCCTGGCAATTCTACCCGGAACATCGCACGGATACGGTGACGATCGGGCGCAAGGACATGGCGATCTTCATCGCGAAGAATATGTCGGACAAGCCGGTGACCGGCACCGCCAGCTTCAATGTGACCCCTACGCAGGCGGGCGCCTATTTCACCAAGATCCAATGTTTCTGCTTCACGCAGCAGACGTTGAAGCCCGGTGAAGAGGTCCGCATGCCGGTACTTTATTATGTCGATCCGAAGATCTTGCAGGATCCCGACAACAAGGACACCCAGCAAATTACCTTGAGCTACACCTTCTACCCTGTTGAGCAGGATGGGAAGCCAAGCTAAAGCTGGAAACGATAACGGAAAAGCGAACAGGGAAGAGACGATGGCAGGCGCCAAGAACCACGATTATCACATCCTTCCGCCCAGCATCTGGCCGTTCTTCGGCTCCATGTCGGCGCTGGTCATGGCTCTGGGCGCGATCATGTGGCTGCATCCCGATGCCATGGGACCGGGCGGTGGCTGGGTCTTCCTGCTGGGCGTGGGCGGCGTGCTCTTCACCTTCTACAGCTGGTGGGCCAATGTCATCGCCGAAGCCCATGCCGGCGACCATACGCCGGTGGTGCAGTTGCACCTGCGCTACGGCATGATCCTGTTCATCGCGTCGGAAGTCATGTTCTTCGTCGGCTGGTTCTGGGCCTTTTTCGACTTCTCGCTCTTCCCCAGCGCGCTCGCCCCGATCGAAGGGATGTTCCCGTCCAAGGGTATCGAGGTCATGAACGCGTTCGAGCTGCCCTTGCTCAACACGCTGATCCTGCTCTGCTCGGGCACCACCGTCACCTGGGCGCATCACGCGCTGATCCATGGCGACCGCGACGGCCTGAAAAAGGGTCTGTGGTGCACGATCCTGCTCGGCCTGCTCTTCTCGTCGATCCAGGCCTATGAATATGCCCATGCGCCGTTCCCGTTCGGCGGATCGCCCTACAGCTCGGGCTTCTACATGGCGACCGGCTTCCACGGCTTCCACGTCATCGTCGGCACCATCTTCCTGATCGTGAACCTGGTCCGCGTGTACAAGGGCCACTTCACCCCGCGCCAGCATTTCGGCTTCGAAGCGGCTGCCTGGTACTGGCATTTCGTCGACGTGGTGTGGCTGTTCCTGTTCGTCGCCATCTATGTCTGGGGCGGCTGGGGCGCACCGGTCCACGGCGGCTGAGGCAACGAACCGCGCCTATCAGATCAAGCGGCCGGGGCATCTGCTCCGGCCGTTTTCTTTTGTGTTGATCGGCGATATCCAAAATAGATCCGTTCGCTTCGAGCGAAGTCGAGAAGCGTGCAGCGCCATATCTGCGTTTGGCTTCGCTGAACTCGGCGTTGCCTCGTTTCTCGACTAGGCTCGAAACGAACGGAGAAAATATGCACGTTCTGCGCCATTCCGCGATAAAGATGAAAGTATGACCGATCAGCCCACGCTCGCCCCAGCGCCCGCCCGCATCCCGCTGATCCCGACGATCCTCGTCGCGCTGGCGGTGCTGGTGATGATCGGCCTGGGCGTCTGGCAGGTCCAGCGTCGCGGCGAAAAGGCGGCCGCCCTTGCGCTGGCTGCCGCCAACCCCGGCCGACCGGCAGTTGCCTTCCCGAAACTGCCGCCGGTCGATGCCGACATCCTCTTCCGCCCCTCCTCGCTCCATTGCCTGCGCGTCGTCGGCTGGCGGGTGGAGGCGGGGCGCGCCGCCGACGGATCGACCGGCTATCGCCATATCGCCGAATGTTCGACCGGGGCGGAAGGGCCGGGCGCGCTCGTCGCGATCGGCGTGGGGCAAAAGCCCGACGACAAGCCTGCCTGGACCGGCGGCCAGGTCAGCGGCTGGATTTCGCAGGAGCCCGACCATCGCGCCCTGATAGAACGCATCGGGGGCAAGGCGCCGCCGCTGCGCCCGATGCTGATCGCGCGCACCGCGCCTGCCGGCCTCAAGCCCGCCGCCCCGCCCAGCGCGGCCGATGTGCCCAACAACCATCTCGCCTACGCGGTGCAATGGTTCATCTTCGCCGCCGTCGCGGTGATCATCTACATCCTCGCCCTGCGCCGCCGGAACAAAAGCGCCTAATCGCTTGCTCCCGCGCGCGCGGGTCGCTACCGCGCATTCCCATTATGCAATATCAGAGCACCAGGGGGAGCGCGCCCGCGCTCGGTTTTGAGGATGTGACGCTGGCGGGGCTGGCGTCCGATGGCGGCCTGTATCTGCCGACCAGCTGGCCGGCCTTTACCGCCGACCAGATCAGCGCCCTTGCCGGCCTCTCTTATGTCGAAACCGCCGTCCGGGTGATGAGCCCCTTCGTCGCGGGATCGCTGACCGAAGACGAGTTGCGGGAGCTTTGCACCGCCGCCTATGGCCGCTTCAGCCATCAGGCCGTGACCCCGCTGGTCCAGCTCGATCATCAGCACTGGCTGCTCGAACTGTTCCACGGCCCGACCCTGGCGTTCAAGGATGTCGCGCTCCAGCTGCTCGGCCAATTGTTCGAGCGTTTTCTTTCGCGCCGCGACGATCATCTGACCATCGTCGGTGCGACCTCGGGCGACACCGGTTCGGCCGCGATCGACGCGGTCGCGGGGCGTGAGAAGATCGACATCTTCATGCTCCATCCCGAAGGCCGGGTGTCGGACGTGCAGCGTCGCCAGATGACCACGGTGCTGGCCCCCAACGTCTATAATATCGCGATCGACGGCAGCTTCGACGATGCGCAGGCGCTGGTGAAGGCGATGTTCAACGACGCCGACTTCAAGAGCCGCTTCAACCTGTCCGCTGTGAACAGCATCAACTGGGCGCGGCTGATGGCGCAGGTCGTCTATTATTTCTACGCCGCCGTGCGTCTGGGCGCGCCGGGCCGCGAAGTGGCCTTCTCCGTCCCCACCGGCAATTTCGGCGACGTGTTCGCCGGCTATGTCGCGGCGCAGATGGGCCTGCCGGTCGCCAAGCTGATCGTCGCCACCAACGTCAACGACATCCTGCACCGCGCTCTGTCCGAAGGCGACTATAGCCAGGGCCAGGTGGTCGCCACCGCCACGCCCAGCATGGACATTCAGGTCAGCTCGAACTTCGAACGCCTTCTGTTCGACGCGGGCGGCCGTGACGGGATTGCGCTCGCCGACCAGATGCGCGGCTTCGAAACCAGCAAGGCGATGCGCCTCACCAACGCCCAGCGCGAAGGCGCAGCGCATCTCTTCTCCTCCGCGCGCGTGGATGCCGATGGCATGACCATGGCGATGCGCTGGGCCTATGACGGCGCCGGCCAGATCGTCGATCCGCACAGCGCCATCGGCCTAGCTGCCGCGCGCGAAGCGGGCATCGACGCCTCCATTCCGGTGGTGACGCTGGCGACCGCGCATCCGGCCAAGTTCCGCGACGCCGTCGAGCGCGCGACCGGCACCCGCCCGCCGCTCCCGGCGCGTGTAGGCGACCTGTTCGCGCGTGAGGAAAGCTATGCCAAGCTGCCCGGCACGTTCGAGGCGGTCACTGCCTACGTCGCCGAACGCGCGACCCCGCGGACATAACCAGCCTCCGTTCGGTTCGAGCTTGTCGAGAACCGGATGCGTGATGGTTCTCGACAGGCTCGAACCGAACGGGACATTGCTATGGAACTCAAGACCCTCATCGGCGAACCCTGGTCGGATTACGGCCTGCTCGACTCGGGCGATGGCCGGAAGCTGGAGCGCTATGGCCGTTTCCGCTTCATCCGCCCCGAGCCGCAGGCGATGTGGAAGCCGGCAACGACCGACTGGCGCGCCGACGGCGAATTCATCCCCGGTTCGGACGAGGATGGCGGCGGCCGCTGGTATTATGAAAAGCCGGTCCCGGCCGAAGGCTGGCCGCTGCACTGGCGCGAAGTCACCTTCCAGTCCAGCTGCACCCCCTTCCGGCACCTCGGCTTCTTTCCCGACATGGCGCCGATCTGGGATGATCTGCGCGCCACCTATGCCGACAAGCCCGATGCGGAGGTGATGAACCTGTTCGGCTATACCGGTGTCGGCACGCTGGCCCTGTCGGCCGGCGGTGCGCGCATGGTCCATGTCGACGCGTCCAAGAAATCGGTGGCGCAGGCCCGCGCCAACGCCGCTTTGTCGGGCATGGACGACAAGCCCGTCCGCTGGATCGTGGAGGACGCCGCCAAGTTCGTCGCCCGCGAAGTGCGCCGCAATCGCCGCTATGACGGCATCCTGCTCGACCCGCCCAAATATGGCCGTGGCCCCGATGGCGAAGTCTGGCGGCTGGAGGAGGATCTTCCCGGCCTGATCGCCAATTGCCGGGCGTTGCTCGACGCCGACAGCCGTTTCCTGTTCCTGACCGTCTATGCCGTGCGCATGTCCGCGCTGGCGATCGGCGAGTTGCTGCGCCAGGCCTTTGCCGACCTGCCCGGCACGGTGGAAGCGGGCGAGCTGGCCGTAAGGGAAGAAGCGCGCGGCATCGCTCTGCCGACCGCCATCTGGGCACGCTGGAAACGCTGACCGTTAAAATTTGTTAACGGCTCCCTGCTAGAGTCGCGGCCCAATAATAAGGTCGCGCATGTTCAATTCTCTCTCCGCCCGGATCGCTGCCTTTGGTGCGCTGGTCTTCGTCGCGCTGCTGGCGCTCATCTGGATGCTGGTCGATGCGTCGATCCAGACCCGCGACAGCTTTCGTTGGGTCACCCATTCGGCCGAAGTGATCGAGACGATGGACGATGCCCTGTCCGCCCTGCGAGAGGCGGAATCGGGCCAGCGCGGCTTCGTATTGACTCGCAACGCCAGCTTTGCCGATCCGGCCGATGCACGGCTTGCCGTTTCGCGACAGACGATGGGGCATCTGGTCGAGCTGACCGCCGACAATCCGATGCAGAATATGCGCGCGCGCGAATTGCGCAGCCTGATGGAGCGGCGCATCGAGATGTTGCGCAGCACGTTGGTGGACGCGCGCAGCGGCAATTTCGACAAGGCGCGTACCATCATCGCCAGCGGCACGGGCCGCGATCTGATGGCCATGGTATCGCTACGCGTCGACAGCTTTTTGGCCGAAGAGCGCGCGCTGCGCCTCACCCGCATCGACGCGGCCGATCGCCGGCTCAGCTGGGTGCGGCAACTGGCGCTGGTCGGCGGCCCGATCATCGCGATCGCCATCCTGTCCGTCTCTCTGCTGCTGATCTGGGGCATTCGTCGTCCCGCCGGCGTCATCCGCCGGGCGATGACGGCGCTGGGCGATGGCGACCGTGCCATGCGCGTCACCACCGCCATGGGATCGCATGAATTCGCGCAGTTGGCGTCGGGCTATAATGAAATGGCCGGCCAGTTGCAGGCGGCGATCGTCGATCAGGGCCGCAGCGAGCAGGAATTGAAGATCGCCCATGGCGAATTGATGCGCAACAGCAGCATATTGCGCGAACGGGGTGAGGTGATCGAACTGCTGGGCGGCATGGCGCACCGCATGCAGGCCGCCCGCACGGACGAGGAACTGGCGCAGGTCATCCGCGTCTTCGTGCCGCGCGTGCTGCCGGGTATCGCCGGCGCGCTCTACGCCCATAATAATAGCCGCAACCTGCTGGTGCCCATTACCGGCTGGGGCGGTTTCGTACCCAGTCAGGATGGCTTCGCGCCCGACCAGTGCTGGGCGCTGCGGCGCGGCCAGAGCCATTTCGTGGCCGAGCCCGGCGGCGACATCGTCTGCGGCCATGTCGCTGCGGACGCCATCTATCATTGCGAGCCGCTGTTGGCCGGCGGCGAGGTGATCGGCACCCTCTATCTGGAGGGCGTGATCGGCGAGGAAAGCGGCTTCCGCCTGACCGTGATGGCGGAAAATATCAGCTCTGCGCTGGTCAATCATCGCCTCCAGCGCGGCCTACGCGAACAGACGATCCGCGATCCGCTGACCGGGCTGTTCAACCGCCGCTATATGGAAGAGGCGCTGACGATCGAGATCGCCCGCGCCCGCCGCTCCGGCGTGCCTTTGAGCGCCGTCATGTGCGACGTCGACCATTTCAAGCGGTTCAACGACGAATTCGGCCATGATGCCGGCGACGTCGTTTTGCAGGCGGTCGCCAATGAAATGCGCGGCCGCTTCCGCGATGGCGACATCGTCTGCCGCTATGGCGGGGAGGAATTCGCCGTCATTGCGCCGGGCACGACCGCGCAGGCGCTCGCCGGCCGGGTGGAGGATGTGCGCAAGGGCATCACCGAAATCGTCCTGCGCCATGGTGGCCGGGCGCTGGGGTCCACCAGCATGTCCTTCGGCATCGCGACCTGGGACGACAGCATGGCGGGCGACGGGGCCGCGCTGCTGCAACTGGCCGACGCAGCCCTCTACCGGGCCAAGCGCGAAGGCCGCAACCGTACCGTCATCGACATGCAGCAGGCGGCCTGATGGCATCGAATAATAGGCGATGAATGAAATTTCCCCGGCGTAGGCCGGGGTCCAGTTCAGACCGTGGATATGGGCCCCGGCCAGCGCCGGGGAACATCGGTGTCGGCTTCGTTCTTGGTGCTGGTATCAGGCCAGAGTCAGGTAGATTTCCGCCTCGATCAGCCAGTCGCCGCCGACGTTGCGCCATTTGGCACTATATTGGCCCGACGCGACGGTCGTGCCGCCGACCATGCCGGTCCAATGGCCATGTTCCATCGCGATCGGTTCGACCGGTGACGATATGATGCTGTCCGGCGTGCGGGTGTAGACCATCCGCTCCTTCGCCGCGAACTCGCGCTTCCACGCCAGCAACTGGGCCTTGCGCCCGGCGATGATGCCGCTGTCGGTCCCGGTCATCATCACGACATTCATGGTCAGGAGCGGACCGATGGCGCTCAGGTCGCCCTCCGCCAGCGCACGATTGAAGGCGGCGCGCGCCATGCGGATGGCGAGGTCAGCGGTGGCGGTCATGGCGAGAAAAATCCAAAAGCCCGTTCGTTTCGAGCGAAGTCGAGAAACGAGGCAAAGCCGAGTTCAGCGAAGCTAAACGGAGAGGGGGCGCTATCCGCTTCTCGACATGCTCGAAGCGAACGGAGGTAGAAGATTACCCACAACGCGCCGACGTGATCACCATCGCCGCATCATAGCTGACGGTCAGCCGATCGGGCCGGAAATCCATCGTCATCGCCATGCCGGGGCCGCCCCAGCGCAGCGTCTTCGCGCCCGATGCCTTGAGCAGTGCCGCACCGACTTCAGCGCTGGCCTTCTGCCCGGTGAAGCCATCCATCCCGTCATTCCTGCACGGCCCCTCGGCAGTAGCCGGCGGGGTCGCCGGCCCTTCGCCCCCCGCGCCGGCACATGCGGACAGGCCCAGCATCATCAGACCCACAATCGCCATCCGCATCACCGCTCTCCTTATTCCGTGCGCGTCATCTTCAGCCGGCCGTTGCGGACGGCAAAGGCCATGCGGCCTTCCACCAGGTCAACCGCGTCACGGCCGAATTGTTCATAGCGCCAGCCTTCCAGGATCGAGAGGCCTTCGCGCACGCCCGCCGCCAGCGCGTCGATATCGTCGGTCCGCGCGATCAGCCGCGCCGCGACATTGATGTCGCGCGACCGGATCTTGAGCAGCAGCTTGAGCAGATCGGCGACCAGCGCGCCATCCTTGCCCAGCCCCGGCCGGCGCGGTTCGCGATCGGGCATTTCGTCGCGCCCCAGCGGCTGATGCTTGGCCAGCGCGTTCATCAGCCGCGCCCCGATATCATTGGTGCGCCAGGTGGCGGACAGGCCGCGTACCTTGCCCAATTCTTCCTGATTGCGCGGCGGATGGCTGGCGATGTCGGCCAGCGTCTCATCCTTGACGATGCGGCCGCGCGGCAGATTCTTGTCCTGCGCCTCGATCTCGCGCCATGCCGCCAGCGCCTTCAAGCGGCCCAGCACGTCCGGCTTCTTGCTGGCGATGCGCACGCGCTGCCAGGCCTGCTGCGGGTCGTTTTCATAATGGGACGGATCGCTGATCCGCTCCATTTCCTGGTCCAGCCAGTCGCCACGCCCGGTCTTGCGCAGTTCTTCCAGCATCTTGGGGAAAATCTGGATCAGGTAGGTGACGTCGCCGATCGCATAGTCGATCTGGCGCTTGTCCAGCGGCCGCCGCGCCCAGTCGGTGAAGCGCGCGCCCTTGTCCAGCACCACGCCCATCCACGCATCGACCAGATTGCCGTAACCAATCTGTTCGCCAAGGCCGAGCGCCATGGCGGCAATCTGCGTGTCGAACATCGGGTGCGGCGTCTTGCCGGTCAGATTGTGGACGATCTCGATATCCTGCCCGCCGGCATGGAAGACCTTGAGCACATCCTCATTATTGACCATCAGGTCGAGCAGCGGCGTCATGTCCAGCCCCGGCGCCTTGGGGTCGATCGCGGCCGCCTCATGCGGATCGGCGACCTGCACCAGGCACAGTTCGGGCCAATAGCTGTTTTCCCGCATGAATTCGGTATCGACGGCGATGTACGGGGATTTTGCGATGCGGGCGCAGAAATCGGAAAGAGTCTTGCTGTCGGTAATCAGCGGATGAATTTGCATATGGTCTTCGATCTTATTATGGGCTGGCCCGCGTCCGCGGGCTGGTCAATGTTTGACAATGTCGGCCATAGCTGGACTGCAACAGTTTGTCATTTCCGTAAAACGAATCTGAAAGATGTAAACGCCATGCACGCCTATCGCACTCATACCTGCGGCGCCCTGACCACGGCAGAAGTCGGCAATGACGTGCGCGTGTCCGGCTGGGTGCATCGCAAGCGCGACCATGGCGGCGTGCTGTTCGTCGACCTGCGCGACCATTATGGCATCACCCAGATCGTGGCGAAGGCCGACAGCGATCCGCTCCGCACGCTGGAATCGCTCCGCCTCGAATCCGTCGTGACGATCGAGGGGAAGGTCGTCGCCCGCGCCGCTGAAGCCATCAACCCCAAAATGGCGACCGGCGAGATCGAGGTCGTGGCCGATGTCGTGACCGTCCTGTCCGCCGCTGCCGAACTGCCGCTGCCGGTCGCAGGCGAGCAGGATTATCCCGAAGATATCCGCCTGCGCTATCGCTTCCTCGACCTGCGCCGCGAAACGCTGCATGCCAACATCGTCAAGCGCACCAAGGTTATTTCCGACATGCGCCGCCGCATGGAAGGCGTGGGTTTCACCGAATATTCGACCCCGATCCTCACGGCCTCTTCGCCGGAAGGCGCCCGCGACTTCCTGGTGCCGTCGCGCATCCATCCCGGCAAATTCTACGCCCTGCCGCAGGCGCCCCAGCAATATAAGCAGCTGCTGATGGTCGCGGGTTTCGACCGCTATTTCCAGATCGCACCCTGCTTCCGCGACGAAGACCCGCGCGCCGACCGTCTGCCGGGCGAATTCTACCAGCTCGACCTCGAAATGAGCTTCGTCACGCAGGAAGACGTCTGGAACACGATGGAGCCGGTCATCGCCCAGGTGTTCGAGGAATTTGCCGAGGGCAAGCCTGTTACCCCGGCAGGCAGCTTCCCGCGCATCCCGCATGCCGAAGCGCTGCTCAAGTACGGCAGCGACAAGCCCGACCTGCGCAACCCCATCATCATCCAGGACGTGACCGACCATTTCGTCGGCTCGGGCTTCGGCATCTTCGCCAGCCTGGTCGATGGTGGCGCGCGCATCCGCGCCATCCCGGCACCGGGCGCTGGCGCTGGCAGCCGCAAATTCTTCGACGACATGAATGTCTGGGCGCGGGGCGAAGGCTATTCGGGTCTTGGCTATATCAACATCAAGGATGGCGTGCCGGGTGGTCCCATCGCCAAGAATCATGGCGAGGAAGCCACCGCCAAGCTGATCGCGGCGCTCGGCCTTGGCCCGAACGACGGCGTGTTCTTTGCCGCCGGCAAGGAAACGCAGGCCGCCAAGCTCGCCGGCCTCGCCCGTATCCGTGTCGGCGAACAGCTCGACCTGATCGACAAGGACCGGTTCGACCTGTGCTGGATCGTGGACTTCCCCTTCTACGAATATGATGAGGATACCAAGTCGGTCGACTTCGCCCACAACCCCTTCTCCATGCCGCAGGGCGGGCTCGACGCGCTGAACAATCAGGATCCGCTGACCATCAACGCCTATCAATATGACATGGTCTGCAACGGCTTCGAAATCGCCTCGGGTTCTATTCGTAACCAGTCGCCGGAGCTGATGGTCAAGGCGTTCGAACTGGTCGGCCTGTCCCAACAGGATGTGGAGGAGCGCTTCGGCGGCCTCTACCGCGCCTTCCAGTACGGCGCTCCGCCGCATGGTGGCATGGCCGCTGGCGTTGATCGCATCGTGATGCTGCTGTGCGGCGCGCAGAATCTGCGCGAAATCACGCTGTTCCCGATGAACCAGCGCGCCGAAGACCTGTTGATGGGCGCGCCCAGCGCCGCCGAATTCAAACAGCTGCGCGAACTCCACGTCCGCGTCGTGGAGCCGCAGACGAAGGCGTAACGCTTCACCCAGTGGCGGAAGACTTTTTCGCGCAGTGACGCAGAGATCGCAGAGCAAAACTCGGCGTCCTCTGCGTCACTGCGCGATTATTTTTCCGGTTCACGCGGAGGCGCGGAGCCGCAGAGACATTGCACAACGCCTCCGCGTCTCCGCGCGAATCATTCCTGTCTCCCGCCCGGCGCCCGATTTGACTTTTCCGTTTCTCCAGCGTTGCCTGCTATTCCAACAGCACAGGAGACGCGCTCATGACCATCGACCTTGCCGATTACGAACAGGGCGCGAAATATAAGGGCGACTATGAAGCCGATCTCGCTGCGCTCCAGCAACGGTTGGCGAAGATTCAGGTCGCCCACATCCTGCACGGCAAGCGCAGCGTCATCCTGCTGGAAGGGTGGGACGCAGCGGGCAAGGGTGGCATCATCAAGCGGATGAGCGCCGACTGGGATCCGCGCTATTATCAGGTCCATCCGATATCCGCGCCGACCCAGATCGAGCAGGACCATCATTTCCTCTGGCGTTTCTGGACGCGCCTGCCCGCCAGCCACAATATCGGCATCTTCGACCGCAGCTGGTACGGCCGGGTGCTGGTGGAGCGGGTGGAGGGCTTTTGCAGCAAGGCCGACTGGAAGCGCGGCTATGACGAAATCAACGCCTTCGAAAAGCAGCTGGCGCAGGCCGGTACCAATTTCGTGAAGCTGTTCGTCCACATCACGCAGGAAACGCAGGACGAACAGCTGGCCCAGCGGCTCGACACGCCATGGAAGCGGTGGAAGACCGGTGCCGACGATTATCGCAACCGGGGCAAGCGGGCGGATTATCTCGACGCGATGCAGGCGATGTTCAAGAAAACCGACACCAAGCATGCGCCCTGGCAGGTGATCGACAACAACAACCGCAAGGCTGGGCGGATCGCCGCGCTGACCTATGTCGCCGATCGGCTGGAGGCACTGGTGCCGATGGACTTTCCGGACGCCGATCCGGCGATCGTGAAACTGGCACGCGATGCCTTTGGATATAAGGTAAAAGCATAATAAAAACAGCACTTTGTCACAAATCTGTCATCAAAATCTAACGCCGCATTTACCATTTTGGGTCTAATCGGGCGATCATGTTGGTCGCCCCCATAATATCGGACGCTATGCCGTCCTTGCCAGATCCGCCCCGATCCGGTCTGCCGGCCTCTGGCCTGCCCTTGGCCGAGCGCAGCCCGGTCATTCGACTGGGCCGACCGCTCAGCGAAGCGGTGGACTGGTTCCAGCGCGATTCGGGGTTGCGCCTGCTGCCGGTGCTGGACATGGCCGATCGCCCGGTCGGCGCCATCTATGAGCGCGACATGCGCCGCATCCTGTTCAACCCGTTCGGCCATGCGCTGCTGCGCAATCCCAGTTTCGGCGGCCGCCTGGACGATCATGTCCGCCCTTGCGCCTGTGTCGATCGGGCCGAGAGTGTCGAGGGCCTGGTGGATCTGTTCGCGGCGCAGGGCACCGGCTGCGAAGGGCTGATCGTCACCGACGGCGGCCGTTATGCCGGTGTGCTGGGTGGCCAGCTATTGCTGCGGCTTGCGGCCGAGCGCGATGCGCGCGTGGCGCTGGAGCGGGCCGTGCGGGTCGAACAGATCACCCATGAAAGCGCGTCCTTCCGGCATGATATCGCGACGATGATCGCCGACATGGCGGCCATGGCGGAGCGCTTGTCGGCGCTGGCGGGGCAAGCCGCCGAGCGGGCGGCCGGCGATGGCGCGGATTCGGCCGCGATGGCGGTCGCGGCGGCGCAGACGGCCGAGCGGCTGGGGGAACTGGCGGCCGGCGGCATCGAACTGGGTCAGCTGTTCCGGGCGATGGAGGCCGAAGCGGAGGCCGCCGGCGCCGCCATTGCGGAGGCCGCGGCGCGCAGCCGATCCGGCGTCGAGCGCAGCGCCGCGCTGCGGACGGAGGCCGACGGCATCGGCGAAGTCATCGCCCTGATCGACAGCATCGCCAAAGCCACGACCATGCTGGCGCTCAATGCCGGGATAGAGGCGGCCCGCGCCGGGGAAGCGGGGCAGGGCTTTGCCGTGGTCGCGCGCGAAGTGAAGTCGCTCGCCCAACAGACGCGCGACGCTGCGGCGGGCATATCCGGGCGTATCGACCATATTCGCGCCGCGATCGGCGAAGTGGCGGCCAGCCACGCGCATATGGATGCCACCATGGCCCGTGCCGACCGGCTGTCGGCGGCAGTGTTCGAAGCGGTCGCGCGTCAGAGCGCCTTCAGCCGCACCATGGGTCAAAGCGTGGCGGAAGCCGGCGCCTCCAGCGCCCATATCCGCACCGGCGCACGCCAGATCAGCGACAATGCGCAGGCCACGGCGCAGGCGGCGCGGGGCATGCGCGACGTGGCGGACACATTGGCGCGTGAGGCGCATCGGCTGGAGCAGCGCGCCGGCGGCTTCATCGCGGCGATTCGCGCGGCCTGAGCCCCCTTGGCTAATATCGCGCTGGCATCGCCGTGATAAAGCGTTAGGCTGTCCTTCCATAAAAAGGAGAGGACGCCATGCTCGTGATGTTCGTCGGTACCGATCGCACCCAGACCGCGATCAACCCCGCGCAGGTCACCTTCGTCACCCAGGTCAGCGACGGCACCCGCATCCGCTTCGGCGAGGGGCGCAGCGTGACCGTCACCGAACCGATCGACGCCGTGCTCGACAGCCTCAATCAGGCGCTCCGCCCGCACGAATGAAGGACGGCCGTGTTCCTGTAGTCGCAGGAACACGCGCTTTCCCCGATTGTCATGGCTGGTCGATGGGGTGTGTTTCACGCCGGATAGGCGATCGCCATCACCTCATATTCCTTTTCCCCCGCCGGCAATCGCACCCGGCGCAGGTCGCCCACGGCCGCGCCGCGCAAGGCCCGTGCGATCGGCGATCCCCATCCGATCCGCCCGGCATCCACATCCGTCTCGTCATTGCCCACGATCGTCACGGTGCGGTGATTATCATCCTCGTCGGCGATGGTGATGGTCGCGCCGAAATAGACCCGGTCCTTGTCCGGCTGCTGGCGCGCATCGACGACCTTGGCGTCCTTCATCTTCTTCGACAGGCGCTTCAACTGAAAATCGATCTCCCGCATCCGCTTGCGGCCGTAGAGATAATCGCCATTCTCGCTGCGATCGCCGTTGCCCGCCGCCCAACTCACCACCTCGACGATCGCCGGCCGCTCGACGCCTAGCAGATGGTCATATTCGGCCCGCAGCTTCGCGAAACCTTCGGGGGAGATATAATTGGGATAGGGGGTGGTCATTTCGCTGCCTTAATGGCCATTCCCATCTGCGTCATCCCGGGCCTGACCCGGGATCCCGCTTTCTTTCTTCATTACGAGCAAGAGAAGCGGGATCCCGGATCAAGTCCGGGATGACGATGTACGTATGAATCAGCCCGGCGTCTGCTTGCCCAGATAGCGGCTCAGCACGGCGCTCGTCCCCCGGAACTTCGCCCGCTCCGGGTTCATCGCTTCATAGACCACCGCATTTTCCAGCACGCGCTGCACATAGTTGCGCGTTTCGAAAATCGGGATCTGCTCGATCCAGCGCAGCATGTCGGCGCCGGGCATGCGCGGGTCGCCATTGGCGCGGACCCATTTGTTCACATTGCCCGGCCCGGCATTATAGGCCGCCACCGCCAGCGGGTAGCTGCCGCCATAATAGTCCAGCATCCGCTGAAAATAGCCCGATCCCAGCATGATGTTATAGCTGGGTTCGTTGAGCGATCCGGGATTGTAGCTCATGCCGAGCTTTCCCGCCTGTTCGCGCGCGGTGCCGGGCATCAGCTGCATCAGGCCGCGGGCGCCGGCATGGGACACGATCTGCCGGTCGAACTGGCTTTCCTGCCGGGCGATGGCATGGACCATGGTCCAATTATATTGCGCCTCCGACGGGACAGGCACGCGCGGAAAAGCCGCCTCGCCATAGCCGGTCAGGCCGCTCGACACGGCGCGGCGGCCCACCATCACGCCCATGTCGGGGCGGCCGATCTTCTGCGCCAGCTCGGCGGCCAGATAATGGTCGACGTCGCTGTCGGCATTATTGGCGATCGCGCGGGCGAATTTGCTCTGGTCTTCCCAATAGCCCATCTGGCCCAGCGCCCGGACCGCGCGCACGACCGTGCGATTGTCGAAGGCGGCGCGTTCGGCCGCCGATATCGGCACCGGCCGCTCGACCGTGGCGGGGGCGGGGATCGGTCGGCCCAGCCGCTCCAGCGCCAGCTGCCCGTAAAACTGGTCGGGATAGACGCCGGCCTGACTGAAATAGCTGTTGGCGCTGGCCTGATCGCCGGCCTGCAACGCGGCGCGACCGGCCCAATAATAGCCCTTCGACCGGGTCTGGGGCGATTTGGCGGCGTCGGCATAGCGGCGGAACATGATGACCGCATCGGTCGGCCGGTTGAGATTGTAGAAGGCGGTGCTGCCCGCCAGCCAGGCCAGACTGGTATAATCGTCGCGCACACCGATCGGCTGGATGCTGACATCGGTGCCGGGCGGGATCGCATCGTCGATCTTGCTGGCGATGCCATAGGCAAAGCTCCACTGGCTGTCATTGGCGGCGGCGCGCGCCTGCCCCAGCAGAAGCTCGTAGAATTTCTCGGCATTGGACGGGCGGTAGGTCACGCTGCCCCGGTTCGCCAGATATTGCCGCGCCGCGACCCAGTTACCGGTATCGCGCAGCCATGCCGCCTTGTCGGCGATATAGCCCGCATCGCTGGCGCCGATCCCCTCGGCCGCCTGCATCAGCGACGCGGCATCGGGCGACTGGCGGCGGAAGGCGATCCGCGCCTGGAACGCGGCCCGTCGCGCCGGGCTGACATAGGCGATCATCCGCGCCGCGCCATTGCTGTCATTGGCCCATAGCAGCGCATCGGCGCGCTGGTCATGATCGGCCGGTGTCAGGCTGGACCCGAACAGCGACAATAGCCGCGCCTCGTCCGTCACGCTCAGTGATCCGCCGATCCAGGCATTCCGCGCGGCGACCCGCGCCTCGTCCATACGCCCCAGCTGCATCAGCGCCACTGCGTTGCGGGCATGGCCGGTCGCGGTGCGCGCCGGGAAGCGCGCGAAGAAGCCCGCCACCTGATTGGGATCGAAACTGTCGGGATTGATGCCCGTTTCCGCCAGCCGCCGCATCCGGTCCTCGCCCGGCCAGCCGGGATTGGCGACGATGAAGCTGGCATAGGTGGAAAAGCCCAGGCCATCGCTCTGCTGAAGCGCACGCCATGTGTTGATCGTGCCGGTGACGCTGCTGTCCTGCGCCACGCCGATTCGGCTCTGCGCCTGCTGCCAGGGGCTGGGCTGGCTGTCTTGGGCGGGCAACTGCTGCACCACGGGGCCGCTGGTCGCGGGATATTCCGGCGGAATGCGCTGAACCGTTTCGGTTTGCGCGCCGGCACCGGCGGTCATCAGCAATAAGGCGATAATAGGCATGCGGATCAGGTAACTTTCGACAATCGGGGGCGTGCGCATGCTGGACATAATCGCAATTGCATCCTTATCAGGCCCTGAATGACGCGCTATAGCGCGCGGCTCGACCGATCATGCCCCGGCTGCCCGGAGATTTGAAGGAGTTTAATCATGTTTTCGGGCTCGATTCCGGCTCTGGTGACCCCGTTTCGCGACGGACGGGTGGATGAGGCGGCGTTTCGCGCGCTGGTCGACTGGCAGATAGAGGAAGGATCGAGCGCGCTCGTCCCCTGCGGCACGACCGGCGAAAGCGCCACCATGACGGTGGAGGAGCATAACCGGGTCATCGCCATCTGCGTCGATCAGGCCGCCGGCCGCGTCCCCGTGATCGCCGGCTGCGGCTCCAACGACACGCGGATCGCGCTCGAACATATGTATGCGGCGCAGGGTGCCGGCGCGAACGCCGCGCTGGTCGTCGCGCCCTATTATAACAAGCCCAATCAGGACGGCGTGTACCAGCATTTCGCGTACCTCGCCGAACGCTGCGACCTGCCCATCGTCCTCTATAATGTGCCCGGCCGCACCATCACCGACATCGGCGTGCCGGTCATGTATCGCCTGGCGGAGGAATATCAGTCGATCGTCGGGATCAAGGATGCGACCGGCAATCTGGGCCGCGTCACGGCTCAGCGTCTGGCCTGTGGTCCCGACTTCTGCCAGCTGTCTGGCAATGACGAAACCGCGCTGGGCTTCAACGCCATGGGTGGACGCGGCTGCATCAGCGTCACCGCCAATGTCGCGCCGCGCCTGTGCGCCGAATTCCAGGCAGCCTGCGCCGCGCATGATTGGGATGGCGCATTGGCGTTGCAGGATCGTCTCTATCCCCTGCACGATGCGCTGTTCAGCGATTCGTCGCCCGGCCCGGTCAAATATGCGCTGACCCGCGTTCGCGCCGACATGCCCAGCGACGTGCGCCTGCCGATCACCTGGCCGTCCGAATCGAGCCGTTCGGCGGTCGATCGCGCACTGGAAATCGCCGGCCTCGTGTAAAGTCGGGGCCGATGGCCCATATGATGTGGCCCCATAGAGTGAAATGAGTAGTTAGACAGTCATGGCCCGCCCCCGTCCCGCAACCTTCGACAAGAAGAAGATCGTCGCCGAAAACCGGCGCGCGCGTTTCGATTATTTCATCGAAGACGTGTTCGAAGCGGGCATCGCCCTGCAAGGTACGGAGGTGAAGGCCCTGCGCGGTGGTGAGGGCAATATCGCCGAAAGCTATGCCGAGGTGAAGGGCAATCAGGTGTTTCTGGTGAACAGCAACATCCCCGAATATAGCCACGGCAACCGCGAAAATCACGAACCCAAGCGCCCCCGCAAGCTGTTGCTGCATGAGCGGGAGATCGAGAAGATGCACAGCGCCGTCTCGCGCAAGGGCATGACGCTGGTGCCGCTGATGATCTATTTCAACAGCACCGGCCGGGCCAAGATCGAGCTGGCGCTGGCCAAGGGCAAGCAGACCCACGACAAGCGCGAGACGATCAAGGATCGCGATTGGAAACGGGATCAGCAACGCATCATGCGGGACAAGGGCTGATCCATGGATAATCGGCTCACCCGCTGGTGGCATGCCAATGCCCCGACCCGCGAATCGCTGGAAAAGAGCCGTATCCTTGCCCCCGTCGCCCATCGCGTCCTCGAACCCTCGCTCTGGCGCTTCACCCGCCGTTCGGTGCCGCGCGGCGTGGCGCTGGGCCTGTTCGTCGGCATCTTCCTGCTGATCCCCGGCATCCAGATCGCCGGTGCCGCGCTGCTCGCGCTGCCCGTCCGCGCCAATATCCCGGTCGCCGCCGCGATGACCTTCCTTTCCAACCCGGCGACCACCCCGCTCATCCTGATGGCGTCGGTGTGGCTGGGCAACTGGATGCTCGGCCGCAGCGCCGATGCGTCGGGCTTCATGGCGCTGGTCGATGGCCATGCCTCGGTCAGCCAATGGACCACATGGCTGCTCTCCGAAGCCGCACCGGCCATGCTGATCGGCCTCTTCCTCATCTCGCTCGCCAGCGCCGCGATCGGCTATGTCATCGCCGACTGGTTCTGGCGCCGCCGCATGGGCCGGAAATGGCAGGCGCGCAAATTGAGGATTGGCAAGGTCCATAAAAGCGGCGCATTGGAGAAAGTGACGGGCGCCTGACGCCTGCATATTCCGGTACCAAAGCAGGACATTGGGTTTGAAAAGAGGTGAAGAGGCCTGGCTGAACCAGCCGCGCTCGCGCTTGGCGTTGCCGCTGTTGATCTTGGCCGCCCTGGCGTCTGCCGCCCTCATCCTCTACGCCGTGGGCAGCTGGCCGCTGGCCGCCGGTTTCGGCGCGACCATCCTGACCGCCGCTGCGCTGCTGACCTGGTATCAGCATCTCTATCCGCCCCAGATATCCGACCGCGAAGCCACGCCCGACTGGACCGTAGCCCGCGCCGCTGCCGATGCGTCCAGCATGGCGATCGCCGTCACCGACCGGGCCGGCCGGCTGGTCTGCGCCAGCGACCTGTTCGGCGAATGGTTTCCCGGCTATCCGACCCCGCCGGCCATCACCACGGACGAAGCACTGGCCGACACGCTGGCGAAAGCCGCCCGCGCCGCCTGGCGCGATGGGGAGGCCAGGCATGAGGGCATGGCGCAGGGTGCGCTGCGCCTAGACATCGACATCGCCCGCACCGGCCGGTCGGAAGATTATCTGCTCTGGCGCTTCACCCCAGTGCGTCAGCCCAGCGCGCTGGACGACGTCAATCGCTTCCTGACCGGGGAGGCTGGCCGTCAGCTGGGCGAAGCGGGCATCATGGCGGTGATGATCGGCGGGGAAGGGCGCATCCGCGCCGCCAATGGCGCCTTCCTGCTGCGCGCCGCTGGTCGCATCGACGCCAATATCAGTGGCCGGGATTTCGCCGCCCATATGCGGGTGGATGACAAGGGCCGCCTGTTTTTGGCGCGCGAAGAACAGGGCGGCCTGCCGCTGCGCCTGCTCCAGGTGCCGCTGAAGCGCGCCGCCCAGCCCAATGGCGCGCAGGCCTCGATGCAGGACGGCCCGATGCTCCTGTTGCTGATCGACGAGCCTTCGGGCGGCGGCGGCACATCGGCGCTTTCCTATATAGAAACCCTGCTGTCGCTGTTGCCCTTCGGCCTCGCCATGGCGGATCGCGACGGCCGCGTCCTCTTCCTCAACAACGCCTTTGCCCGCGTCGCCGGCCTGCGCGATGGCGAGAAGCCGAGCTATCCCGGCGACCTCGTCGTGCGGGAGGATCAGGCGGCGGTGGCCGACGCGGTGCGTCGCTTTGCCGTCGGCCCGCAAATGTCGGGCGACATCGCGGTGCGTATGCGCGACAATCCCGACGATCCGATCGCGCTCAGCCTGGCCGGCGTGCGCGGCCTCGGCGAAGCGGCGGTCCTGCTCAGCCTCAAGGACAATAGCGAGGAGAGCAATCTCAAGCGGCAGGTGGCGCAGGCGACCAAGATGCAGGCGATCGGCCAGCTGGCCGGCGGCGTCGCGCATGACTTCAACAATATCCTGACCGCGATCATCGGCCATTGCGACCTGATGCTGATGCGCCACACGCCCGGCGACAGCGATTATGACGATATTCAGCAGGTCAAATCGAACAGCAATCGCGCCGCCGGCCTCACCCGCCAGCTGCTCGCCTTCTCGCGGCAGCAGACGTTGCGCCCGCAAATCCTGCAACTGCCCGACATCGTCGCTGACGTCTCCACGCTCCTGAAGCGCCTGCTGGGCGAAAATGTGAAGCTGGACGTCACCCATGGCCGCAATCTGGGCGCGATCCGCGCCGATCCGGGCCAGTTGGAACAGGTGGTCGTCAATCTGGCGGTCAACGCCCGCGACGCCATGCCCGAAGGCGGCACCGTCAATATCCAGACCTATGCCGTCCCCGCCATCAAGGTGCGGGAAATGCGCCAGCAGATCCTGCCGGCCGCCGATTATACCGCGCTGCGCGTGTCCGACACCGGCCTCGGCATTCCGCCGGACATATTGGCGAAGATCTTCGAACCTTTCTTCACCACCAAGGAATTGGGCAAGGGCACCGGCCTTGGCCTCTCCACCGTCTATGGCATCGTGAAACAGTCGGGTGGCTATATCTTCGCCGAATCCGAACTGGGTCGCGGCGCCAGCTTCGTCATCTATCTGCCGGTCCATAGCGGCGCCGACCTAGAACAGGCCGTCGTGCCCAAGCCATCCGCGCCCCGCGCCGAAACCTGGGGCACCGGCACCGTGCTGCTGGTGGAGGATGAGGATATGGTCCGCGCCGTCGCCGAACGCGCGCTGACCCGACAAGGCTATAAGGTGCTGACCGCCAATGACGGCGAGCAGGGGCTGGAGGTTTTGAACGGCGCGGAGAAGATCGACCTACTGATCTCTGACGTCGTCATGCCCAATATGGATGGCCCCGCCATGGTGGCCCAGGCCCGCCGCGCCTATCCCGACCTGCCGGTGCTGTTCATGTCCGGCTATGCGGAGGAACAGCTGCGCAAGTCGATCGACATCGCCAATGTCGCCTTCCTGCCCAAGCCCTTCTCCGTCAACCAACTGGCCGAAGCCGCCCGCGACGCATTGGCGACCCGGCCGGCCGAATAGCTCTGCGCTGGATCAAGGTGAATATGCTGGGCAATGCCGCCGCGATGCGGTAGCGATTCCGCTGCATCAATGTGGGATAAGCAGCATGTCGGACGCCAAGAGCATATTGATCGTCGAGGATGAGGCGATGATCGGCATGATGCTGGAGGATTATCTCGACGCGCTGGGCTATCGCCTGCATGGCCTTGCCGCCTCTGTCGACGAAGCCTGTGCGCTGGCGCGCGAAGGCGGCTTCGACGCGGCGCTGGTCGACTGTAATTTGCAGGGCGAAAAAAGCTGGCCCGTGGCCGATATATTGGCGCAAGCGAACATCCCCTTCATCTTCGCCACTGGTGGCATGGCCGACGATCTGCCGTCCACCCATGCCGACCGGCCGACACTGGCCAAACCCTTCACCATAGGCGCCGTCGAACGCGCGCTGGGCAAGGTTCTGGGCGGCTAGAAACAGGATCACGGGAACAGGATAGGAAATTTCCGTTCCCCTCTTGTTCTTGTAGAACAAACAGGATACATCATCGTCCAGGCACACGGAACCTCTGCGTTCCGCTTGACAGAGGACTGGCCGATGACTGCACTGCTCTCACTCATCGATTCCAAGAAGACGGGAAACATGGACAGACAGAAAGCATTGGACGCGGCGCTCGCGCAGATCGACCGCGCCTTCGGCAAAGGCTCGGCGATGAAGCTTGGCAGCCGGGAGAAGCTGGAGATTGAAGCCATCTCCACCGGCTCCCTCGGCCTCGACATCGCGCTCGGCATCGGTGGCCTGCCCAAGGGGCGGATCATCGAAATCTACGGCCCGGAAAGCTCCGGCAAGACGACGCTGGCGCTGCATGCCATCGCCGAAGCGCAAAAGGGCGGCGGCACCGCTGCCTTTGTCGACGCGGAACATGCGCTTGACCCCGGCTATGCCAAGAAGCTGGGCGTGGACATCGACGAATTGATCGTGTCGCAGCCGGATACCGGCGAACAGGCGCTGGAAATCGTCGATACGCTGGTTCGCTCCAACGCCATCGACATCCTCGTGATCGATTCGGTCGCGGCGCTGGTGCCGCGCGCGGAAATCGAAGGCGAAATGGGCGACAGCCATGTCGGTCTTCAGGCCCGTCTGATGTCTCAGGCGCTGCGCAAGCTGACCGGCTCGATCTCGCGCTCCAAGTGCATGGTGATCTTCATCAACCAGGTGCGCATGAAGATCGGCGTGATGTACGGTAATCCCGAAACCACGACCGGCGGCAACGCGCTCAAATTCTATGCTTCCGTCCGCCTCGACATCCGTCGCACCGGCCAGATCAAGGATCGCGACGATATCGTCGGCAACGCGACCCGCGTGAAGGTGGTGAAGAACAAGGTCGCTCCGCCCTTCAAGCAAGTCGAATTCGACATCATGTATGGCGAAGGCATTTCCAAGATCGGCGAAATGCTCGACCTTGGCGTCAAGGCCGGGATCGTTGAAAAGTCGGGCGCCTGGTTCTCCTATGACTCGGTCCGCATCGGACAGGGTCGGGAAAATGCGAAAACGTATCTCAAGGAACATCCCGAACTGGCGGACAAGCTGGAACAGGCGATCCGCGGCAAGACCGAGGAAGTCGCCGAAGGCATGATGACCGGACCCGATGCGGAGGATGATGGCGAATAAGCCCTGAGGGTGCGCCCGGCCGGATCAGCCGGATCGCCCCACATGGCCCCCGCCCGCCTTGCGCATCACGCACCGAAAAGGCCCGCCGCGTCTCCCACGCAGCGGGCCTTTTACCGTCGGGGAAATCGCCATGACGCTGCGCCTTCGTGAAGCGTTCCCCGGCGCAGGCCGGGGTCCAGTGTTGGACATTTGTTGGTAATCCTGTGGCTTCTGCCGGATGCGCCAGGCAGGCTGGATCCATAGCTTGGCTCGCATCGGATGATCGACTTTCCGATAGGATCGATACGACGCAACAAAATGTCCCGATATGCGGGACATGTGCGAAGTTAAGCCGCATCTATCCTATTCCCGGCCACTCCAGCGGAACTGTTCGGCACCCCCGTTGTAATCTGTTCTGGCAATCCTTTTGCAGCCCCCCGATGCTGCCACTGGCGCGCTGATTCGGCCTGCCCCTCTCACATTGGAATCATCCCATGCGCGTCGCGATCGAAGCGATACTCGACTATCAATTTGCCGAACCTACCGACGTGCTTCTGGCCGTTGAGGCGGCGGCGGTGCCGGACCAACGTGTCATCACCCAATCGCACATCATCGACAATGCCGGCCCGCTGACCAACAAGGTCGGCGGCAGCGGCATCGGTCGTCGCACCTGGACCCGCACCGGCACGGGCCGCATGCTCAGCACCTACCGCGCCACGGTGGATATCGACCGTCCGCCGGTCGTCATCGCCAATCTTCCCAAAAGTTCGCTGCACAGCTTGCCGGAGGATGTCCTCCCCTTCATCTGGCCCAGCCGCTATTGCGAGGCCGACCGGTTCGGCAGCTTCGTCAGCGGCCATTTCGCCGATCTGGAGGGCGGTGCGCTGGTGCAGGCACTGGTCGACTGGGTCCATGACAATCTCGTCTATGTGCCGGGCAGCTCCAACATCACCACCACGGCCGCAGACACGTTCGTCGCGCAGCAGGGCGTGTGCCGCGATTATGCCCATCTGACCGCCGCGCTCATCCGGTCGCGCGACATCCCCGCCCGGCTGGTGTCGGTCTATGCGCTCGATCTCGATCCGCCGGACTTCCACGCCGTGGTCGAAGTCTGGCTCGACGGTGCCTGGCATCTGGTCGACGCCACTGGCCTCGCCCCGGTCGAAACCATGGTCCGCATCGCCGTCGGCCGCGACGCTACCGACATCGCCTTCATGACCATCTTCGGCGGCGCAACCATGAACGCCCAGTCGATCAGCGTCACGCGCGTCGCCGATAGCTGATCGACCGTCGGCGCAGGCATGCTTCTATCGTTCCCCGGCGCAGGCCGGGGTCCAGTTCAGAGGACAGGACTGGACCCGGGCCTGCGCCGGGGCAGGCTTCATATGAAGCAGGCGCATAGCGTTCAGCTACCGATCCTCTCCCGCCTCAATAATCCTTCGAATAGCGCAGGTTCGCCGACGACCCGGCGTTGGTGCCGGTCTTCGACAACAGGCTCAGCGTCTTGGACAGGGCGATCTCCAGCTGTGTGGCGGTAAAGCCCTTCGAGTCCGTAATCACCTCCACATAGATATTGTTGGAGATATGCTGCCCGACCGCCAGCGACGTGCCCCGCCCGGTCGTGTCATCGCCACCGACGATGCCGATCCGATCCAGGCCCGACGCGCCCTGCAACTTGCCCATCGGGTTCAAACCGCCGCTGCCACCGCGCAGGCCATTCAGCGCCGCCGCCAGCTGCACCGCCTGCATCGGCGAGAGGTTCGCGACATTGTCGCCGAACAGGATGCGCGACAGGATTTCGTCCTGCGGCAAAGTAGGCGTGGAGATGAAGGCGATATCGGGCTGCTGCGCCGATCCTGTCACCTGAATGCCCGCCGTCACAGTGTCGATCCGCGTCTGCGCCTTGATCTGCAGGATCGGGTTCAGCATCGGCCCGTTGAAGGTAATGACACCCTGCTCCAGGTCGAATTGATGGCCCGAGAAGCTGTAGCGGCCGCGCAGCGATTCGATCTTGCCGACCACGCGCGGATTGGCGGTGGTGCCGGTGACGCGCATGTTGGTCTTCCATTCGCTATCCAGGCCCATGCCGGTCACATAAATCTCGTTGTCGGCCCTAACCCTGATATCCAGCTTCCAGTCGGCGGGCTTCGCCGCGGCCTTGCGTGCCGCCAGCCGCGCGTCGAGCGCATCGCCGCCTTCGCCCTTGCGCCGCACGCCGGTCAACTGGCGGATCTCGGTACCACCCTGCCAGGCGACGCGATAGCGCGTCTCGGGCAGGTTCAGGTCGCCCTTGATCAACCCGCCATTGGCCGGATTGTTGCTGATGTTCAGCGTCCCGCTGACCACGCTGGTGATCGCCTCGCTGCGGGCCAGCCGCGCGCGATTGAGCTTCACCGCGATATCCATCGGGAAGCCGGCGTCCGCCGCCAGCCCGACATTGCCCGACGCCTGCACCGTGCCGTCGCCAGCCCGGCCGGAAAAGTCGCGTATCTCCAGATGATCGTTGGTGAAGCGTCCATCCAGCTTCATCTGGGTGACGCGCGTGCCGAACGTCTCATTCTCATAGGTCAGCGCATTGGCCCGCACCACACCGTTCAGCCGTGGATCGCTCAACCGTCCACTGAAATCGGCAGCAACCGCCAGCCCACCGGTCAATTGCTGGTCGGCCATGCCCGCAAAGGAGAAGAGCACATCAGCCGGTCCGGCATAGCGGATGCCACCGCCCAGCGGCGCATTCTGCAACTGCTCGGCCCAGCTTGCGCCCGCCCCCGGCGGTGCCAACGTCGCGGTGAAGCGGCCCAGCGTGCTGCTGCCCTCCCGGATCAGCCCGCGCAGGTCGCCACCGGCCGGGGACAGCTTGCCCTCGATGCTCATCGACACCGGATCGGACACGGCCGTCAGGCTGGACCGGCGGAAATCGTTGATCGCCAGCCGCGTCGTCGCGGTGGGGAAGGCGCTGCCCTTCTGGGCATAATCCAGCGTCCCGGTCATGCGGCCACCAATGCCCATGCCCGGCGCCATCATGTTGACGATCGCCAGATCGAAATCCTTGAACCGCGCCTGCGCGCTCGTCATGTCGCCAAAGCGGCCGGCCAGATCGACCTTGCCCTGCGGCAGCACCAGCGTCACCGGCTCCAGTCGATACCCGCCCGGTTCGGTGCGGATGATCGCCGGCTGCGCTAGTTTGAAATCGACATTGGCCGCCTTGCCCTGCAACACCACGGCGTAGAGGTCGGGGCGCAGCGCGGCATTGACCGCGAGCGAGAAGGGCACGCCGCTCGATCCATCCGCGACCAGCTGCGCGCGTCCACGTCCGCCCTGATAATCCACCCGCGCCCGCGCCTTGCGCACGACATAGGCGCCATAAGCGGCGTTGGCGAACTGGGCGTCCGCCTTGATCTGCGGCTGGTCGGTCAGCAGGATGGAAGCGGTGACGATCGCCCGACCGATCACGACATCGGCCTCGCCCGGCAATTTGGCGTTGCTGGCGGTGGCGTTGACGTCCACGCCCTGCACCTTGCCCACCGCCGCCAGCTTGACCGCGCCATTGATGCCGGAGCCATTGAGCGCCAGCTGCCCGGTGAAGGGCCCGGCGGCGCTCTGCTGGATGCGGCCGTTCATATCCACCCCGGCAAAGCGCGCCTTGGTCACATCGATGGTCAGCGGCCCTTGCGCCGTGCGAATGAGGACATTGGCGAAGAAGGGGCCATAAGGTGACCCGCCGGTCGCTTCCAGCCGATAGCCGGCCGCCTCGCCATTCAGCTTGGCAACCACATCGGTCAATTGCACGCCCACATTGGGCCGCGCCGCGCGCAACACCGCCTGCGGCCGTTCCATCGTCCCGCGCACCGTCAGGGCCAGCGGGCCATATTGTTTGGACGAGGCCGTGGCGTCGAACGCGACCTGCCCGTCCGTGTCATAGCTGCCGGACCCCGAATGGATGGTGAAATTGGGCGCGGCACCCTTCAGGCCGGCCAGCGTGAACTTGCCCTCCGGCGTCATGCCGATCCGGCCGGACATGACCGCATTGCCGCCCAGGAAATCGCGTACGGAGGCATTCTCCCAGCGCGCGGTCCGCACGCCGAACCGCCCGCCCAGCCCGAAGCCACCCTTGGGGCCGGGGATCAACTCGACATCGGTGTTCAGGTTGACGATGCCGACGCCGTCGATCTTATAATCATTGACCCGACCTTTGAGCGCCCCGCGATAGATGGCGTTGTCGAGGTCGGCCAGCACGATCGCGGTGGCGTCCACCTTGTCGCTGTCGATCTTCAGATTGTCGCTGATCAGCTTGCCCGCCGCATAAGCGAAGTCGCCCTTCACCCGAAGGTTCTGGAGCAGTCCGCCGGCGGCGGCGTTCAGGCCCGTCACACGGGTCGCAGTGGCATTGACCGGAATGCGGATGCGGTCCGCGTCGATCACCGCCCGGCCGCTCGCCTTCAGATTTTCGATACCGGTCGCATCGAAGGCCAGGCTCTTGGCCGTAATGTCATAGTCGATGAAGGGCGTCGCCATCGGCCCGTCGAGGATGATGGACGCGCGGACGTCTCGCCCCTTCACCTTGTCCATGATCGCGCCGGGCGTCAGCAGCGCGGCATTGATCTTCAATGCACTGAACTGGCTCTTGCCCAGGTCGATCAGGCCCTGCGCGTCGGCGCTCATCGCCGGGGACCGCAGCGTGCCCTTGATATTCACCCGCCGCTCGTTCAGCCCGGCGAACAGGTCGACGTCCAGCTGCGGCGCGGTCAGTCGATCGACGGTGCCCGCCAGGACCAGCCCCGGGCGCACCGGGCCTTTTGCCGTGAAATTGCCGTCGCGGGCCGCCAGCATGATATTCGCCAACTCACCCTTGGGCGATGTCGCAACGATCCTGCCGTCCCATGCCTGCCAGGTGCCCTTGCCATCCAGCGTCGCGGTCATGCCATCGGTGAGGCCCGACATGGCGGCGATCACGCCACCCTTGGGCGCGGTCAGCGTGCCGCTCATGGACAGGCGATTCTGCTCCGGCACAGCGTCCAGCTTCGCCTGCAATCGGTCGCCACTGTCGACGATGGCATCGGCGGACAGGATGGCGCGACCGTCCGAAATATGGGTGACGCCGTCGATCGCAATTTCGCGCTTCTGGCCGATGACCGGCTTGGCCAGCACGAACTTGCCGATCTTCATCCGATCGACGTCGATATCCAGATCCGGCAGGATCGGCGCGTTGGGATCGCTCGCCACGACATTGAACTGCGGGCTGCGCGCCAGAACGACCAGCGGCGTTTCCAGCAGGCTGACCGAAATATGCTTGTTGATGTAGCGGAACGGACGCCAGATCACATGCACCTTGGGGCTGACCGCGAACACGCCCTTGGGATCTCGCAGCACCAGATCATGGATCGTCATGTCGCTATAGATAGACCCGTCGATCCGGCCGACCTCGATCTTCATGCCCGATTCCATCTGGAGCGCGGCAATCTGCTGGATCAGGAATTTCTTGCCCGGTTGGGTATTGAGGCCGAGCAGCAGGCCCGCGACCAGAACCACCAGCGCCACGATCAGACCGACCGCACCGATCGCGATCTTCTGCCATAGCGGCCGCTTGGTCCGCACGATGACGGTTTCGGTCGCTTGCGCCGCCGGGGTGGGGGTGTCGTCCTGCGCCATCAGAAGGCTTGTCCGATGCCGATATAGAGGGCGAATTTGGATTCGCCGGGCTGCCGGTTGATCGGCATGGCGATGTCCGCGCGGAACGGACCGAAATTGGTGTAGAAGCGGCCGCCTATGCCGACGCCATAACGCATGTCGTTGAATTTGGGCATGGAGCTTTCATAGACCTGACCGGCATCGACAAAGGCGACGACGCCGTAATTGCCGAAGCGATAGCGGCCCTCGACCGCAAATTCATTGACGGATCGGCCGCCGACCGGATCGTTGTTCGCGTCCTTCGGCCCCAATTCCTGATAGCCGAAACCACGCACCGATCCGCCGCCGCCGGCATAGATGCGCCGCGACGGCGCGACATCGTCGCGGCTGACCCCGCTGATCGTGCCGACCTTCGCCCGGCCTGCGATGACCAGGCTGTCCGACACCGGATAATAGCCGGTCAGGTCGAAACTGGCGCGCAGATAGGGGGAGAAATTGCCCTGCAACGACCCTTCCGGTTCGGCGCGCACATTGGCGCGGAAGCCTTTGGTCGGGTTGAGCAGGTCGTTCGACCGGTCATAGCCGACCTGCACCGGCAGGCCGCCGATGAAATAGGTGCGCCGCGTCTTGTCCGCCGTCAGCAGGTTGGTCACCACCTGTTCGTTGGTCAGCAGGACTTCCGCCCCATAGCTATATGTCCAGCGCTTCTGGAAGATCGGCGTCGATTGCCGCGACCAGCCGACATTCAGGCCGGCGGTAAACGCCTCATAGGCATCGTAATTCTGGTGGTTCAATGTGATGCCGGTCTGGAACGTCTTGTCCCGCTTGCCGGCATTGGACCGGCGGAAGGTCGCCGACGCGCCCTGTTCCTGCGTCCCCGCGATCGCGCCCAGGATCAGCGCGCCTTCGGGCCGGAACATGTTGCGATGGGTCCATGTCCCCTCCGCACGGAATCCCTGGCCGGTGCCATAGCCCGCTTCGCCCGCCAGCGTGCGGGGCGGCCCGGCCTCCTGCTCGACCATCAGGTCGACATATTCGGTCCCGTCCGGTCCGGCCTCGCCGGTCTGCACCGGCTCCACCGACACGCTGGAGAAAAGCGCCGTCGCCACCAGTGCCTTGCGCAGGTCGTCGACCTTGCGGCTGTCATAGATCTGGCCTGGCTTGTAGCGCTTGATGACCTCCATATGGTCGGCGCCGAACGCCTGCTTCTCGCCGGAGGTCACGATCTTGCGGAAGGTGCCGCGCGGGCCGACTGCGACGGGCAGCGTATAGTCGCCCGTCACCGTCGCGGGGTCGAGCAAGATGTCGCGTTCGCCCACCTTGGCGAAGGGATAGCCATTTTCCGGCAGCTTCAGCGCCACATTGGCTTCCGCGCTCTCCACCAGAGTCGCGACGATGAAATCGCCGCTCTTCAATGGCAGGCTGTCGCGGACCAGCCCCGGCGGCACGGTCTGGTCGGCGGTGATGACGATCGTGCCGATCTTGTACCGCTTGCCCGGCGTCACCGAAATGACGGCTTTCAGCGTCCCGTCACCCGCCTGATCCAGGCTGGCGAGCGCGGTCGCATCATAATAGCCCTCGGAATAGAGCAGGCGCGTCGCCAGCTTCTCATCCTCCTGCGCGCGGGCCTGCACCATGGCGGCGGTGTCCGCCTTGCCCTTGCCGTCGATCAGGGCGGATGCGCCGCGAAACTCGTCTTCCAATCCCGTCTTGCCGAACCCCTCTATGCTGGTGGCGTAGCGCACGTCGGGCAGCTTGGCATTGGGGTCTTGCTCGGCCGCGACATTGGCCGGCACGGTCACGCTGTCCAGCGACGGCAGCGGCTGGGCCAGTTCCTGCTCCTCGGCCGGATCGATCGCCGCCGGCAATTCGGCGGGCGTGGTCGATGACTGCGGCATCTGCTGGTCGATCCAGCTGTCGATGGAGGGTAGGGGCGCGTTGGTATCGGTCGCCTTGGGATCAGCGGGCACCTTGGCCGGTACTTTGGGCAGTCGCGCCTCGAACTGATCGTCGGGCAGGATCGGCTCTTCGGCGTCGCTCTGCGCGGCACCGGCCGGGGCGGGGGGCGGGGGCGTCGCGCTCTGTGCCATCAACGGCAGCGGCGATGCCGTCATCAGCGCCACGGCCAATATACGCCGGACATGATAGGCCTGCCGTCTTGTCATGAAATCGCGATGCCCCTTTCGCGCCGGGCATTCCACATGCCCCGCAAAGAGGCAATACGCCCAAAGGGTTGCGACGGTTCCGTTCGCGACATGATTTGCCGTGCTTCCCTCATGACGTTGCGGGGTCTAGAGCCGATGCATGACATTTGCCCTCAATATTTCACGCTCCCTGTCCGGTCAGCCCTGGCGCTGGCGGGGCGGCAATGCCGATGCGCGCGACCCATCCTATCTGCCCGACGATCTGGTGACGCAATTGCTGCTGGCGCGCGGCTGTCCGCGCGACGCGCTGGACGCGCACCGCAACCCCACCATTCGCGCCTTCATGCCCGACCCCAGCTTGTTTCGCGACATGGATGCGGCGGCCGAGCGGATCGCCGACGCGGTCCAGGCGCAGGAGGATGTGCGCATCTTCGGCGATTATGACGTCGATGGCGCGACCAGCGCGGCGCTGCTCATCCGCCTGCTGCGCGACCTTGGCTTGCATGCCAAACCCTATATCCCCGACCGGCTGATGGAGGGCTATGGCCCCTCGGGCGAGGCGCTGGTGCGGCTGGCGGGCGAGGGCGCGAGCCTGATCGTCACCGTCGATTGCGGCGCACAGGCGTTCGAGGCGCTGTCGATGGCCAAGGCGACCGGCGTGGACGTCGTCGTGGTCGATCATCATAAATGCGCGACGCAGCTTCCCGAAGCCTTTGCGCTGGTGAACCCCAATCGTCTGGACGAGCATCCCGATGCCGCCGTCCACGGCCATCTGGCGGCGGTCGGTGTCGCCTTCCTGCTGGGCGCGCGGCTTTTGAAAGCGCTCGACGCGCGCGGCTGGTTCGCCAGCCGGGCCAAGCCCAACATATTGGACCTGCTGGACATCGTCGCCTTGGGCACGGTAGCGGACGTGGCGCAGCTGCGCGGCCTCAACCGCGCCTTCGTGGCGCAGGGGCTGAAAGTCATGGCGAAGCGGCACAATGTCGGCCTGGCCGCGCTGATCGACGCCAGCCGCCTGACCCGCGCGCCGCTCTGCCACGACCTGGGCTTCGCGCTCGGCCCGCGCATCAATGCCGGGGGGCGTGTGGGGCAGGCGGATCTGGGCGTAAGGCTGCTGACGACACAAGATCCGGACGAGGCTGCACGCATCGCTGCACAGCTCGATCATTATAACGAAGAACGCCGCGCCATCGAATCGACGGTGCAGGAACAGGCGGAGGAACTGCTCGCCGCGCAGGGCAATCGCGCCGTCGCCGTCATATCGGGGCAGGGCTGGCATCCCGGCGTCATCGGCATCGTTGCAGGGCGCATCAAGGAAAAGGCCGGCCGCCCCGCCATCGTCATCGCCGTGGACGACGACGGCGTGGGGAAGGGCTCCGGCCGATCCATATCCGGCGTGGATCTGGGCGCGGCGGTATTGGCGGCCAAGGATAGCGGCCTGCTGGTCGCGGGCGGCGGCCATGCCATGGCGGCGGGCCTGACTGTCATGGCCGACCGGATCGACGCGCTCGCCGACTATCTGGACGAGCGCCTGTCCGCCGCCGTCAGCAGGGCGCGGGACGATCGTGCGCTGCTGATCGACGCGGTGCTGGCGCCCGCTGGCGTCAACCCCGACTTCGTCGCCGCGATCGAGCAGGGCGGCCCCTATGGCGCCGGCTGGCCCGCACCGCTGATCGCCGCCGGCCCCATGCGGGTGGTGAAGGCCGACGTCGTGGGCAACGGCCATTTGCGCGCCGTCATGGCGGGGATGGATGGCCGGTCGATCAAGACCATCGCCTTTCGCAAGGCGGAAAGCGACATGGGGCAGGCGATCCTGGCCGCGCCCTACGACCGCAAATTATGGGTCGCGGGCAAGGCGAAGATCGACGATTGGGGCAGCCGTCCCGCCGCCGAACTGCATCTGGAGGATGCCGCCTGGGCCGATTGAAAAATATTGCATTTTTCTTGCGCAAAGGGGGTTGACCGTTTCGTCGTCCCCGCCTAATTGCGCCTTCGCTTCGCAGCACTGGCCACTCAGTTCTGCATGTGGTCCCATCGTCTAACGGTTAGGACACTGCCCTTTCACGGCAGCGATACGGGTTCGAATCCCGTTGGGATCACCACCCTTGCTTCGGCAAGGGGCTAGCGCCTTCACCGCCGATATTTGGTCATGCGCCTCGGTTGCGCAGCGGTTGCTCGCTCTGTAGGGCTGCGCCGATGTCGTTTCTTTTGCGTCTGCTCTGCCTGCTGGTCGGCCTTGCGCCTGCCATGGCCTTCGCCCTTCCCGCCAACCGGCCCACGCCCGGTTTCGCCCGTGTCGCGATCGAAACCTCCGTCGGCACGATCGTCGTCGCGGTGGACCAGAAGCGCGCGCCGCGCACCTCGGCCAATTTCCTCACCTATGTCGATGACGGCCGTTTCGACGGCGTCACTTTCTATCGCGCGGCGCGGCGCAAGAGCGATCCCGAATATGGCCTGATCCAGGGCGGCATCGACACCGACGCCCGCCGCTCGCTCCCGCCCATCCCGCATGAGCCGACGACGCAGACCGGCATTCTCCATCTCGACGCCACCCTGTCCATGGCGCGGCCCAATCGGCCCAATTCGGCCATGGGCAATTTCTTCATCACCATCGGCGCGACGCCCAATATGGACGCGCGCGGCGCCTATATCGGCTATGCCGCCTTCGGCCATGTGGTCGGCGGCATGGATGTGGTGCGCAAGATCCTGGCCGTGCCGACCTGTTGCGGGTCCGGGCCTATGCGCGGGCAAATGATCGTCAAGCCCATCACCATCTTGCACGCAAAGCGGCTGGACGGCACGCCCAAACCCTCGCGCGGGGTCAAGCCCTGGCTGATCGGCCTCAAGCGCCAGCCCGCAAAATAGCCTGCTACCCGCGATCGGCGTCGTGATCGATCAGCGCGCGCAGCACGGTCGCTGCGACCAGCGGGGCATCATGGCTGAGCGAATGCGCGCCCGGCAGGGCCGCCACATGAACGTTCGGCGCGTGCCACAAGGGGCAGAGGCTGTGCTTCTCCTGCACGCCATAGACGCACAGGACGGGCGCCCAGTTCAGGCCGCGGGCGAACGGCATGGCCGGCCCGTCATTACGGCCGAACGCCAGAATGCTGTCCGGGCTGGCTCGGTACAACATGGTGTCGGCGGGCACGATCATCGCGATTCCGCTCAATTGCGCGCGCAGACCCGCAGGCAAATCGCGCAGCCCGGACAGCGCCATGTTGCCGCCGAAAGAATGGCCGATCAGCATGACGCGCTTTGCGCCGCGCAATGCCAGGGCCCGTCGGATGGCGGCGACCATGAAGGCCTGCGCATCGCCTTGCGTCTGTCGCCGTGAAAAGGCGCTCAGGGAATTGACGGCCAGCACGGATATGCCCTGCGCGGCCAGTTGTCGGGCGATCCTTGGCCCCATGCCGATGTTGAAGCCCATGTCGCCCGACAGCAGCAGGGCGACCGTACCGCGCGCACGCGCGTCGGGCACGACCGTCGCCGGGACGATCGTGAAAGTCTGGCCACAGGGATAGCCCAGGCGCAGGCAATAGGCTGCGCCCGCCATCAGGCTCGCGATCAGGACGAGCGCCATATATTTTCGCCATGCGGTCGGTCGAATCAGGATCATGGGTCCGGTCACGCAGCAAAATTCCGCAGGATGCAGGAATTGCAGAGCGCGATGATTGGCCGACCCGCCCTTCCGCCAAGCTGGCCTGCGAATAACCATTTTGTAACCCGGCCCGCGCCGCGCCATAGAGGGGGAGGCTGGCGCTGTAGGGAGAGCATAAATGGCAGGACGGATCAGGGTGGGCATTGGCGGCTGGGTCTATGAGCCATGGCGCGGCATCTTCTATCCGGCGGGGCTGCGACAGAAGGATGAGCTGGCCTATGTCGGCGAACATCTGACCGCGACGGAAATCAACGCGACCTATTATAGCAGTCAGAAGCCCGCGACCTTCGCCGGCTGGGCCAGGGCGGTGCCGGATGGCTTCCAGTTCGCGGTGAAGGCGTCGCGCTACTGCACCAATCGCAAGATCCTGGCCGAAGCCGGCGATTCGATCGCGAAATTCACGCAGCAAGGTATCGCCGAACTGGGTGACCGGCTCGGCCCGATCCTGTGGCAATTCATGCCCACAAAGAGGTTCGATGCCGACGATTTCGGCGCCTTCCTGCAATTGTTGCCGGCCAGCGTCGATGGCGTGCCGCTCCGCCATGCGCTGGAGGTCCGGCATGAAAGCTTCGACGATCCCGCCTTCCTCGTCATGGCGCGCGATGCGGGCGCGGCGGTGGTTTTTGCCGATCATGACGATTATCCCGCCATCACCGGCCATGACGTCGGCTTTTCCTATATTCGGCTGATGCGTGCCCGGTCCGACGAAGCAACCGGCTATGCCCCCGCCGACATCGCCCGCTGGGCCGATCGCGCGCAACGGCTGGCGGCGCAGGGCGACATGTTCGGCTTCTTCATCGGTGGCGCGAAGGAGCGCAACCCGGCCGCGGCGCAGGCCATGATCGTGGCTTTGGGGTAACACCCCTGTTGCTCTGTTGCGTTTGATGCAATCGGCATGTCGCGCTTTGCGATTGTTACAAGAATATGACGGGCGTAGTGGCCCGCATCCCCGAAGACCGGGGATCGATTCTTACAACTATGGAGCAAAATATGCGTCAGATGTTTCAGGGCACTGTGCTGGCCGTTGCGGTCGGCGTTCAGATGCTGACCTTCTATTCGGTGCTTTATGCCTGATCGCGTATCTGTCGCGATCTTCATCCCGTGTGATCGGGATGCCAAAAGGCCGCTCCTGCGATAAGCAGGGCGGCCTTTTTACTTGATATCGACTTTTGTGGTCCCGATCGAACGGCTCGGCAGGTTCAGCCCTCCGCCAGCCAACCAGCGAGCAGATAGGCCACGACGCCGATCGGTCCCAGCGCGCAGAGCGTCAGCAGCACCAGCGCGACGCGCAGGATCGTGACGTCCAGGCCGGTGCGGTTGGCGATCCCGGCGCACACGCCCATGATCTTGCCGTTGCGACGGTCCAGGGTGAAACTGTTGTTCATGTCTCTGACTTTCCGTTGATAGGATGGACGGGGCGATCAGGCGATCGGCGCGACGGGAACGGCGGCGCTCACGAACAGGCCGGCGACGATGAAAGCGCTGGCAAGGGCGAAGGCGGCGTTCTGGATCTTGGCGATGGACATGGTGGATACTCCCTGTTGTGCGTTGGCCGACCATCCGGCCTTGATGCCAACAGACATTGCAGAGGCCGTGCCAAATCTGCATTTTCGGCAGAAATCCGCGCATTTTCCATGGTTGCAGGACAAGGAGCGACGATGAAATATCCCGTTATTGGGAAATTTCACCGCAATGTGGTGAAATGGACGCGCGATGCGCGATAGCCTGTTGTTCGTCTATGGTACGTTGCGCTTTGCCTTCGACGGGCCGATGGCGCGGCGCCTGCGGGCGGAGGCGCAGCTTGTGGGGTCGGCACGGGCGCAGGGCATGCTGTACCGCCTGGCAGGCTATCCGGGCTTCGTACCGGGCGCAGAGGGTGTGGTGACAGGCGAGCTGTTCGCGTTGACAGACGCGGAGGCCACATTGGCCTGGCTCGACGATTATGAGGAATGTGCGGGGGATAGCCCGCAGCCGCACGAATATCGGCGGCTACGGCTGATGGTCGAGGGGGAACAAGGCCGTGTCGCGGCATGGACCTATGTTTATGCGCGCGACCCATCGGGATGGCCGATCATCGCCAGTGGCGACTTTCTGGCGTCTGTTTAGCGCCCTTTGAAGTCAGCATGATCCGATTCGATCGCATCGGATCATGCTTTAGGAGGCCATGGACCGCGGCGGATTGCGCAAGGTGCTGACATCCACGGCGCCGGCGAATTCCACGCCCATCCGGTCGTCTCTCGACCATTTGCTGGTCGCGTTGACGAACTGGTTTTCGGCCATCTCGATCGCGAACAGCGTGCCCACCGGCACGTTCCACAATCCTTCGATCAATGCCCCAGTGGCGGAGATGTTGCGCACGCGGCCGGTATAGACATGGCCGTCATGATGGACCGCGATGGTACGCAGCATCGTCTTGCGTTCGGGGCGGCTGGACTGGAAGCCGTTGGCGCTGGCCGCTGTGCCGGCGCGGTTTTGGCTGGCCATCACATCGGCCATCGGCATCGGCCGGCCGTAAATATAGCCCTGGATATGGCTGCAACCCAGCTGGCGGATCAGCGCCAGCTCATCCTGCGTTTCCGCGCCCTCGGCCGTAGTGTCCATGCCCAGCGCCTCGGCCAGGCTGACGATCGCCTTGATGATCGCGCTGTTGCGATTGCCCTTGATCGCGGCGCCGCGCACGAAGCTCTGGTCGATCTTGATCTTGTCGAACGGCGCCTTCTTCAGATAGCCGAGCGAGGAATAGCCGGTGCCGAAATCGTCCAGCGCCAGGCGGACGCCGATCGCCTTCAACCGATTGAACATCGCGTCCGTGCCATCGTCGTCGTTCAGGAAGACGCTCTCGGTGATCTCCAGTTCCAACCGTTCGGGCGCCAGTTGTGCGGCGGCCAGCGCATTCATGACGGTGGAGGGGAAGCCGGGATTGGCGAACTGGGTCGGCGACACGTTCACCGCGACGCGGATCCCTTCCTGCCATTCCGCCGCATCGCGGCAGGCGGTGCGCATCACCCATTCGCCGATCTGGGCGATCAGGCCGCTATCTTCCGCAATGGGTATGAACAGCGCCGGTGAGATCGGCCCACGCACCGGATGGTTCCAGCGCAGCAGTGCTTCGTATCCGGTAATCTGCTCCGTCTTGGACGACACGACCGGCTGGTAGACTAGGTGCAGGCCGTCGTCGGTCAGCGCGCGACGCAGATCCTCCTCCAGCTGCCGGCGATTTTCCGCGTCGGCATGCATGTCCGACGAATAGAAGCGATGGACGCCGCGCCCGTCGCCCTTGGCGGCGTAGAGCGCCAGGTCGGCGTTGCGGATCAGCGCGTCGGCGGTCACGCCGTCCTGCGGGCAGACCGACAGGCCGATCGACACGCCGATGACCACGGCATTGCCTTCGACCGTATAGGGTTGCGACACCGCGCTGATGACCGCCTGCGCCAGATGGGCGAGTACGGTCTGGTCGTGGCGGCCGGGCAACAATATCTTGAATTCGTCGCCGCCTTGCCGTCCGACCAGCCCCTTTTCGCCGACCACGCGCTGCAACCGCTGGCTGACCTGCCGCAGCAGGGCGTCGCCGGCGGGGTGGCCCAGCGTGTCGTTGACGATCTTGAACCGGTCAAGGTCCAGCATCATCAGCGTGCATTCGCCCGGCTTGCCATGGCGATCGGCCACGGCCTGCTCCAGCGACCGCAGCATCTGGATGCGGTTGGCCAGGCCCGTGAGGGAATCGAACTGGGCCAGGCGCGTGACCTCCGCCTGGTTGCGGCGTGTTTCGGTCAGGTCGGTGCCCGCCCCGCGAAAGCCATGGAACTGGCCATATTCGTTGAACACTGGCTGGCCCGAAATCGACCACCAGCGCTCCTCTTCCTTCGCCATGGCGGCGCAGACGGGAATATCGGCAAAGCCGGTGCGTGCGGACAAATGAAAGCCCAGCGTGCGTTCGCCATCGCCCTGCTTCTTGTCACCGGGACGCACGATCTCGGTGATCGGCTTGCCGATCAGCGTCCCGACGGACACGGACAATGACTGGGCCAACGTGTCGCTGATATAGGTCAGGCACCCCTGACGGTCGGTTTCCCAGAACCAGCCGCGCCCGGTGCGCTCATGCTCCTGCAACAGCCGGTCGGAACGCTGGGCGCGCAGATCCTGCTGGTGCCGGGCGATCGCCTGGTCGCGGTCCGCCGTCGCCTGGCGCAATGTGGCGACCAGCATGACGATGACGCAGCTGAGCAACAGGCCGATCTGGGCCATGCCCGCCTTTTCCACCACCGACACCAGCAGCGCGCCGAGGAAATAGCTGATGCCGAGCAGGCGCCGGTCGCCGAAGATGCAGACGGCGAGCAGCGCCACCGACAGCTCGGGCACCGCCGCCAGGAACAGCGCATCGGTCGCGGCCTTGGTTTCATAACCCAGCCACAGGCTGAAGGTCAGGCCCGACAGGAACACCATGGGCAGCATCATCCAATTCTGGATATGCGGCATGCGGTGACGGAACCAGTTGCGGCGCGGGAGCAGCATCAGCGTACCGTCGATGATCAGCATGGCGACCATCAACGCGATCTGGAGCGGTTCGCCGGCATAGAAGGGCAGGTTGAGCAGGGCGACCACGCTGAACTTGGTCAGCAGGATCAAAGGCCACAGCCGCGCGATATGGAAAAAATTGCCCGAAATCCAGGACGCCGATACTTCGGTCCCGCTCTCCGAAAGGCCGAGCGCGACCATCAATGTCATGGAACGGGACGGATTATCGTCGAGGGATGCGCGCAGTAAAGACATGCTCCACCGGTAGCGCAAACTCCTTGCCAGAGGATTACCTCCGGCCCGCTTTGGTGCAGGCTGAAACCTGCACCAAAGGGCATGTGCAGGCGAGAACCTGCGCTGCAATAACCGTCAGACGCGCATCGGCATCAGCACGTACAGCGCCGGGCTGTCGTCGCTTTCGCGGATCAGCGTCGGCGCGGCCGCATCGGCCAGATGCAGCTCGACCAAATCGCTGTCGATCTGGCCCAATATGTCGAGCAGATAGCGGGCGTTGAAGCCGATGTCGAAGCCTTCGCCCTGGAAAGCGCCGGGCACTTCTTCGGCCGCGGTGCCATTTTCGGGGCTGGTGACGGACAGGGTGATCTTGTCCTTGTCCAGGCTCATCTTGACCGCGCGGGTCTTTTCCGTGGCGATGGTGGCGACGCGGTCGACGCCATCCTCGAAGCTGCGCGGATCGATCTTGAGCAGCTTGTCGTTCGCGGTCGGGATGACGCGGCTATAATCGGGGAAGGTACCGTCGATCAGCTTGCTGGTCAGGATCGCGCTGCCCAGGCCAAAGCGGATCTTGCTGGCCGACAGGGCGATGCCCACCGACCCTTCGACCTCGTCCAGCAGCTTGCGCAGCTCGCCGATGCATTTGCGCGGGATGATGATGCCGGGCATGCCTTCCGCGCCGTCCGGGCGGGTCACGGTGACGCGCGCCAGACGGTGGCCGTCGGTCGCGGCGGCCTTCAGCACCGGCTGATCGTCGTCCGTGACGTGGAAATAGATGCCGTTCAGATAATAGCGCGTCTCTTCGGTCGAAATGGCGAAGCGCGTCTTGTCGATGATCTGCTTCAACGTTTCGGCCGGCAGTTCGAACGTCGTGGGCAGGTCGCCCTCGGCGATCACCGGGAAATCGTCGCGCGGCAGGGTCGACAGGTTGAAGCGGGCGCGACCGGCCTGGATCAGCATCTTGCCCTCGGCCGCATGCAGCGACACCTGGCTGCCCTCGGGCAGCTTGCGGGCGATGTCGAACAATGTGTGGGCGGAAATGGTCGTGGCGCCGGCCTGTTCCACCTGCGCCGACACGCTTTCGACGATCTGAAGGTCAAGGTCGGTCGCCATCAGCTTGATCGCGCCGTCGGCCGATGCCTCGATCAGGACGTTGGACAGGATGGGAATGGTATTTCTGCGCTCGACCACCGATTGGACGTGGCTCAGGCTCTTGAGGAGCGTTGCGCGTTCGATGGTGGCCTTCATGTCCCTGTTCTGTCCGTTCTTTTTAAGCCAATAGCCGGGGGTTCGGTCGAATCCCGGCGACAATGATGGATGCTCCTTCATAGCCGCTCGAACGCCTCCTGCAAGCGTCGCATGCACGCTTTCGACCGGTCGGGGTTGCAAAAGGGGACGGCTTGGGCTTTGCCAATGCCATGCGCCCCACAACCCCTAGCGCCTTGGCGTTGCTGCCCCTCCTGCTGCTTGTGGCATCGCCGGCCATGGCCCGCGATTCATTGGGCATTTTCGAAAACTGGGGCGCCTTTCGCGATTCCGGCGCCAGTCAAAGCGGGCCGCGCTGCTACGCCATCGCCCAGCCGGTCGCGCGCCGTGGCCAGCCGCCCAGGGGCTTCGCCTCGGTCGGCAGCTGGCCACGCAACCATGTGCGCGGGCAACTGCATATCCGGCTCGGCCGGGCGCGGGCGAGCGCGGCGCCGGTCGTCCTCACCGTAGGGGAGCGCCGCTTCACGCTGGTCGGCGGACAGATGGACGCCTGGGCCGCCGATGCGCGCGGTGACGCGCAGATCGTCGCCGCCATGCGCTCAGCCAGCAGCATGAGCGTGGCCAGCGTCGGCGCGGACGGGCGCGGCTTTGCCGACAGCTACGCCCTGCGCGGCGCGGCGACGGCGATCGACGCGGCGGCGCTGGGCTGCGCCAAATTGCGTTAAGCTTGAAAATGCGCGGCAGAGCGCATTTTTACCGCACCGGCCCGCACCCCCACCCGGCCACCCAATCAGGGTACGCTGTGGGAGGCCGGGTGGGGGTGCGGGCCGGTGCAGTTCATCAACATGCAACACATCTTTAAAAATCCGCGAAAATCGACTATGTGCGCGACCATGCAATCAGCCGCCAGCCCGCTCATGCCGATTCCCGGCCCCCTTGACCCTGTGCCCGTGCCGCGCGCGGTGACCCCGCGAGAGGATGGCCGCATCGACCTCATGGGCCTGTCCCGCCCTCAGATAAAGAGTGCGCTGGAGGAGGTCGGCCTCGACGTGAAGGCCGCCAAGCTGCGCTCCAAGCAGCTGTTCCACTGGCTCTATCATCGCGGCGAAACCGATTTCGAGGCGATGACCGACCTTGCCAAGCCGATGCGCGGCTGGATGGCCGAACGCTTCGTGGTCGGCCGCCCGGAAGTGGTCGAGGCACAGGTATCGACCGACGGCACCCGCAAATGGCTGCTTCGCTCGGACGACGGGCAGGATTATGAAATGGTCTTCATCCCCGATGCGGACCGCGGCACGCTCTGCGTCTCCAGCCAGGTGGGCTGCACCTTGAACTGCAGCTTCTGCCACACCGGCACGATGCGTCTGGTACGCAACCTGACGCCGGGCGAAATCGTGGGGCAGGTCATGCTGGCGCGCGATGCGCTGGGCGAATGGCCCAAGGGCAATATGGGTGCGGCCAATGATGCGGACGAGGATGAGGACGCCTCGCAATATTCGCCCGACGGGCGGATGCTGACCAACATCGTCATGATGGGCATGGGCGAACCGCTCTATAATTTCGAGCATGTGCGCGACGCGCTCAAGGTCGTGATGGACGGCGATGGCCTGGCCCTGTCGCGCCGCCGCATCACCCTGTCCACCTCCGGCGTCATTCCGATGATGGCCCGCGCGAGCGAGGAAATCGGCGTCAACCTGGCCGTGTCGCTCCATGCCGTGACCAAGGAGGTGCGCGACGAGCTGGTCCCGCTCAACCGCAAATATGGCATCGAGGAATTGCTTCAGGCCTGCGCCGACTATCCCAAAGCCAGCAATGCGCGCCGCATCACCTTCGAATATGTGATGATCCGCGACAAGAATGACAGCGATGAGGATGCGCGCGAACTGGTCCGCCTGATCCGCAAATACAAGCTGCCGGCCAAGGTGAATCTGATCCCGTTCAACCCCTGGCCCGGCACCGACTATGAATGTTCGACGCCAGAACGCGTCCGCGCGTTCAGCAGCATCGTGTTCGAAGGTGGCATCAGCGCGCCGGTCCGCACGCCCCGTGGCCGCGATATCATGGCCGCCTGCGGCCAGTTGAAGTCCGCGAGCGAAAAGAAGAGCAAGGCCGAAATCAAGCGCCTGGCCGAAGAGAAGCAAGCCGCACTCGGATAATCCGGGGACTCAGTCTTTTCCACAAGGCACGACATAAAGCCCCGCCCGCAACGGCGGGGCTTTTCTTTTCGCGCTGCCCCGCCCCATCCTGCACAATGACATCAAGCGATGATGTGGATTTATGGCGTTTCGTTCCCCGGCGCAGGCTGGGGGGCGGCTCAGACCGTGAAACTGGAGCCCGGCCTGCGCCGGGGAACGATTCCTACGACCAGGCCCATAAGAAAAGGGCGGCCCCTTGCGGGACCGCCCTTCCTTGAAATCTGATCGTCTTGAGAGGGATCAGAAACGGAAGCCGACGCCAACCAGGCCAACGTCGCGACCGCCGATATTGGATTCATATTCGCTGCGCTGATATTCAGCCGAGATGTAGGTGGTCGGGGTCACCGAATATTCCAGACCGCCGCCGTAACGCACGCCTTCGAACGACGCGCCGCCATTGCCCAGGTCGATGCGGGTGTTGGCATAGCCGACCTTGCCGAACGCCAGAACCTGCGGGGTCAGCGTGTAGCCGAGGCGCACCGAAGCGGCCAGATCGCGGCTGACTTCCGCACCGGCGCCGGCGCTGGTGGTGGTGTCGCTGAACGACACTTCAGGACCGAAGGTCACGCCCGGGGTGACGGCCAGGTCGTAGCCTGCGGTCACGCCATAGGTGAAGCCGTCACGGCCATCGAACTTGTCGTAGCCCGCGGTGATGCCCGCGCGCGGCCCGGTGAAGGGCGCAGCGTCCTGAGCAAAGGCAGGGGCCGAAACAGCGGTGGCAGCAGCAATGGCTGCGAAAATCACAGTCTTCATAAAGTCCTCGATATTTATCTTGTCGCCGCGACTTAGACATTCATCCGGCGTTCAGGTTCGATGCAAAGATATTACGAACTTATTCTCATAATAACTCCTGCGACTCTTCTCTCCATTATCGGGAGATCAAGAGCGCGATCTGCATCACGACCGCGCAACTGCCATCTAGGATCGCAAGTTTGAGTTGCAAAGGGGTTCAACCTTTATTTCAATCAATTTCAGGGCTTGTGTTGCAAAACTGTTACATCGGCCGATCCGGCCTGTGCGCACCCCGCGCGACCCATCCCGCCAGGCCCCGTCGGCCGCGCGTCGCCAAATGATCGGATCATAAACAAGCCAGATATCTCATGGGGATAGAGGCGGTGGACAGGCCGCGTCCAATCGGCGAGGGTAGGGGTGATTTTGGGAAGACCATGCCGATCGCGACTGATATGCCGGCATTTGACGCCCGCGTAACGACATGACAGGGTAGCGACATGAAACTGTTTGAACTGGTTCTCAAGCGGCTCGTCACGCGCGGCCGCGTGACCGTCCATTACGCCAACGGCAAGACGATCACGGTCGGTCAGGCCGATCCCGAATTTCCCGATCTGGCGCTGCGGTTCAAGGATGGCCGGGTGCCCTTCGACATCGTGAAAGACCCGCGTCTGGGCATGGCCGAAGCGTGGATCGACGGCCGTGTCGGCATAGAGGGCGGCGGCATCATGGAATTCATCTCCATGATTCGCGCCAACAATCCCTGGGAGCAGGGCAAGTCGATCGAATCGAAGAGCCTGCTAAAGCGCGGCATCGGCGAAGTGCGTCAGAAACTATGGCGCGCCAACCACCGCGCCCGGTCGAAGGCGAATGTCGCCCATCATTACGACCTGTCCGGCGCGCTCTACGCCCTCTTCCTGGACCGCGACCGCCAATATAGCTGCGCTTATTATCCCGATGTGGATAATGAGGCCGGCATCGGTCTGGAGCAGGCGCAGGAGGACAAGAAGGCGCATATCGCCGCCAAGCTGCACCTGAAGCCGGGCATGAAGGTGCTGGACATCGGCTGCGGCTGGGGCGGGATGGCGTTGTACCTGCACCGCACCTGCGGCGTGGACGTGACCGGCATCACCCTGTCGGAGGAACAGTTGAAGGTCGCACGGCAACGCGCGATCGACGCCGGGGTCGCCGACCATGTCCGCTTCGAACTGATCGACTATCGCGACATGACCGGGCCGTTCGACCGGATCGTGTCGGTCGGCATGTTCGAACATGTCGGCACACCCGATTATCGCACCTTCTTCGACAAATGCCGCCAGTTGCTGACGCCCGACGGCGTGATGCTGGTCCACACGATCGGGCGCATGGGTGGGCCGGGCACCACCGACGCCTTCACCACCAAATATATCTTCCCGGGCGGCTACATCCCGGCCCTGTCGGAAATGGTAGCGGGCAGTGAGGGCACGCGGCTCATGGTGACGGACGTGGAGGTGTTGCGCGTCCATTACGGCCTGACGCTGCGGGAATGGTATAAGCGCACCATGGCGCACAAGGCCGATATCGTGGCGCTTTATGACGAGCGTTTCTTCCGCCTCTGGACCTTCTATCTGGCGGGCGCGGCGACCGTGTTCGAACATGGCGGCATGGTCAATTTCCAGGTCCAATATGCCCGCGACCGCCGCGCTTTGCCCATCACCCGCGACTATATGCAGGAAGCGGAAGCCGCATTGCGCGGCCGCTGAAAACGGCTGGGCGTAACGGAATATCATTCCGTCGTTCCAGGCTGAACCGTCGCTGACAGAGCCATTCGCTGACGGTTCAGTCGGACGAGTCCATTCTCGCCCTCATGCTCCCACCCCCTCACGGGCGGGAACTATGAGGAGATGAGAGATGAAACTGTTTTGGAAGGGCGTGGCGGTGCTGGGCCTTGCCATGGCTGGGGTGGGCGCCACGGCCGTCCCGGCGCAGGCACAACATTATGGCGGGAATGGCTGGCGCGGCGATCGCGACCGCCATTGGGACCGTGGCGACCGCCGGCGCTGGGACAATGGACGCCGCTGGGACGACCGTCGCAACTGGCGCGGCCATCGCGGCGACTGGAGAGGCAATCGCGGTTACCGCACCCGCTGCTGGAACGAATGGCGCTACGACCGGTATCGCGACCGCCGGGTGCGCGTGCGCATCTGTCGCTGATATCAACAAGTCATGATGTGAATCCATCACTCTGCGTTCCCCGGCGCAGGCCGGGGTCCAGTTCAACGGTTCCAACTGGACTCCGGCCTGCGCCGGTGGAACGCTCGATATGAACACGCCTCATGGCGTCCCGTTATCGCGCCTTTATTTCCAATCGCAGCCCGCCCCGATTGAACCTTGGGGTGGGTTGCGGCATTTCTGACGGCATGACCGATCCCATGCCCGTTATCCAAAGCCTCTTATCGGGCCTCCCCATCCTCCTGCTGCATCTGGGCAGCGCCACGCTCGTCTGGCTGGCGGCGCTTGCCCTCTATCTGTGGATCACCCCGCATGACGAATTTGCGCTGATCCGTGGCGGCAATGAAGCTGCCGCCATCTCGCTCGGCGGCGCGGCAATCGGCCTGGCCGTACCGCTCGGCTTCTGCCTCGCCGGATCGGTCAATGTCTGGGACATCGTGATCTGGGGCAGCGTCACTTTGGTGCTGCAACTCGTCGCCTTCCGCTTGGTCGATTTCCTGCTCGGCACGCTGTCGGCCCGGATCGAGGCGAATGAGCGGTCGGCCGCGATCTTCCTGGCCATGATGAAGGCGGCGATCGCCTGCCTCACCGCTGCGGCGGTGGCGGGCTGATCCGATGGCGGGTGGCAAGGGTTGCGGTTGCCTGCCCTTCGCGCTGGGCGCGTTGCTGCTGGTCGCCTGGTTCGGGCAGGACGTCCGCGTGCCCCCGCTGGAGGTGGAGCAATATGACCCCCGCTCCCCGCGTCGGCCCATGCCCGGCTGGGGCGACGAGCAGTTCGTGATCGAGGACAGCCCCGATGGCCCGGCCGATTCGATGGGCACCGCCTTCGCCGTCGATCGCGACGGCGCCTGGCTGACGGCGCAGCATGTCACCCATGACTGTACGCGCGTGGGGCTGGAGGATGGCCGCTTCGCCCGGCCGGTGTCGCGCGTGCTGGAAAGCCGGGAGGCGGACGCGGCGCTGGTCCGCGACGGCCTGCCCAGTAGCAGCGCGCTGCCGCTATCGAACCGCGCGCCGCAACCGGGCACGCCGGGCTATCATATGGGCTTTCCCGCCGGCAAACCGACGCTGGTTCTGTCCGAACTGATCGGGGAGGCGAGCGCCCGGCGCGGTCGCAGCGACCTCACCCAACCGGTGCTGGCCTGGGCCGAAAAGGGGCGCATCCCCACCGGCGACGGCACCCTGTCGGGCATCAGCGGCGGCCCGGTCTTTGCCGAAGATGGCCGCGTCGTGGGTGTCAACAGCGCGTCCGCCGACCGGCGCGGCCGCATCCTGACCACCGCGCCCGACGCCGTCGCCCGGCTGACGCGGGCCAGCGGCGCGGTGGACGACCGGCCGGTCGCCTATCCCTTCGCCGGCAGCGCCGACGCGGAAAGCCGCTTTGCCGCCTGGCTGGACGAAGGGGTGATCCGGCGCATCTATTGCGATGTGGACGAAAAGCGCGGCGGTTGACGCAATAGTGGCTCAGACGCTAGGCGCAGCACAGCTTTTCAAGGAATCTCATCATGAGCGACACGCCTCCCGACCATCTCTCCACCAATCCCAAAAGCCCCCATTTCGACATGGAAGTGCTTCAGCGCGGCATCGGCATCCGCTTCAAGGGCCGTGAGCGCAAGGATGTGGAGGAATATAATATTTCCGAAGGCTGGATCCGCGTCGCCGCCGGCAAGAGCCGCGACCGTTACGGCAATCCGCTGACGATCAAGCTGACCGGTGAGGTCGAAGCCTGGTTCGAAAACCCGGCCGAGGGCAGCGAAGACAAGCCCGCCGACGCGGAGTGACAGGAAAAAGGGCGCCGGCGACGGCGCCCTTTTCGTTTGTCAGTTCATCGCCGTTTCGCGCCGCACATCGGCGATGATGGCGCTCAGCGTACGCTGCGACGGCGCGGCATCGGCATATTCGACGATGAAGGGATCGGCCTCCAGATGCGGCGCGCGCTCCCGCGACGCCTTTGCCGGCTTGGCCGCCTTGACGGGCATGGGCGCCGCTGCCGCCATCCGCGTGGGGCTGGTCAGTACGGCTCTGGCCGGCGTCGGCGCCGCCTGCGGCTGGCGCATCACAGCCGGCAATGCCCGCTCGTCCCACATATCCGAATCGACCTTGGCAAAGCGCACGCTGCTGCCCAACGTCGCGTCCGGCGTGAAGTCATGCAGCCTGGCCTTGGCCGGGTAAATGAAGCCATAGGTCGGGTTGGTCCGCGCGCCCATCTGGCCCGTCGGGCTGTGCCACACGCGCACCTGACTCCAATCGCCGTCGGCCGACACGTCGATCGCCAGCACATCTTCCTCGATGGCGCCGGGCACCGACCAATTGGCATGGCGGATCAGCACGCGGCGATCATCCAATATCCTGCTGACGACCGCGACATGGCCCAGCGTCATCGGCCCATTGGGTCGGAACGCCAGCACTGCACCCTTTTTGGGCTTGCTGCCGCGCTTATATTGTCCATCCGCCTGATCCCACCAGGTCAGCGCATCGCCCCTGATCGCTACGCCCGACACGATCCGGGCATAGGGTACACATTGCAGCACCGCAGAACCCCATGAGGGCGCAGTTGCCAGTCCGGACAGCAGCAGGGCTGCGGTCCAGCGCATCGCTCGAAACATCTATGCGATCCCGAAACTTTAGAATCGCCCCACCGGGATCGACCCTAGAACCGGCTTCCTTTGGAAAGGGTTAAGCGTAGAGCATTCTGAAGTCGGCTGGCACAGCCGACGTCTCGCAGAATGCGGAAAACGAAAAAGTCAGGGATGAGGGTCGAACAGCGTCCGACCCGAAAATAATCTGGGGAGGAGTGTCAGAAAGCCGAGCGGACGGCGGCGCCGCCGGTCGTGTCGGCCGAAGCGATCTGCACCGGCTGGTCGATGCCCTTGGGCGCGCTGGCGTAGATGAAGCCGCGGGCGGCGTTGGAGCGCAGGCCCAGATTGCCGATCGGGCCGTACCATACGCGCACGTCGGACCAGTCATTGTTGGCCGATACGTCGATGGCGCGGACATTGCGCTCAATGCCACCACGATAGGACCAGTTGGCGTGGGTCAGAAGCACTTCGCGGTCGTTGACGACCTTGCTGACCATGGCGACATGGCCGACCGGCATGGAGCGGCTGGCCGAGAACGCCAGGACGGCACCGACGCGGGGTTCATGGCCACGGTCGTAACGACCTTCGGCCTGACCCCACCAGGTGTTGGCATTGCCGTGGATGTCGATACCGGAAACCTGCCGGGCAAAGGGTGCGCATTGCAGCGTGCCGGCGGTGGCGGGAACAGTGAAGAGAGTCGAAAGCGCAAGAACAGATGCCGCGAAAACCGCGCGAAAACCAGCGAACATGCGATTGCGACCCCGACTTGTTTTTAAGGCTTGAACCCCGATGCCGGTCTTAGGCCAGACGCCTGACGAACCGACAAGCGACGGGCGACGAGTCGTTTCGTCGATGCGTTATGCTGCGGAACGAAAAACATGGCCGGCCGTTACAGTCAGCCGGGTTGCATCAGGTAATTCACTGAAAAGACTGGATTCGGTGCCCGTCATCCACACCTGACCCCCACTTTCCTGCAAACGTTGGAAGAGTGCGGCGCGGCGCAGCGGGTCGAGATGCGCGGCCACTTCGTCGAGCAGCAGGACGGGCGGCTGGCCCCGGTCGGCCGCCACCAGCGCGGCATGGGCCAGCAGGATCGACAGAAGCAACGCCTTCTGCTCGCCGGTGGAACAGAGTGCGGCGGCCTGACCTTTGGCGATATGGGTGACGGACAGGTCGTGGCGATGCGGCCCGCTCAACGTCCGCCCCGCCGCCGCATCGCGCCGCCGCTCGCGCGCCAGCCGCTGCGCCAAGGGTTCGTCGCTCGCTTCCTCCCCCTCGATCGCGATCAGCGGCCGGGCAAAGGGTTCGTCGGGCTGGTCGGCCAGCGCGTCGTTCAACCGCGCCACCAGATCCGCCCGCGCCGCCGCCAGCGCCGTGCCATGCTCGCCCATCTGGGCCTCCAGCGCGCTGAGCCAGGCGGGATCGGCCCGGCGGATGTCCGCCAGCAGCCGGTTGCGCGCGCGCATCGCCGCGTCATAGCGGGCGCTATGCGCGGCATGGCCGGGGTGCAGCGCCAGCGTCAGCCGATCCAGAAACCGCCGCCGCCCGCCCGGACTGTCCAGAAACAATCGGTCCATCGCCGGCGTCAGCCACACGATCGACAGATGATCGGCCAGCGCGTTGGCAGACGACGCCACGCCGCCGATCCGCACCTGCCGCCGGTCGGGACTGGCGGCGGTGACGCCGGTGCCCAGCATCGCCCCATCGACTTCTGCCGCGATGCCGAAACCGCCGCCGCCATCCTGCCGCGCCATGGCCGACAGCGCCGCACCGCGCAGCCCGCGCCCCGGCGCCAGCATCGACACCGCTTCCAGGATATTGGTCTTCCCCGCGCCATTATCGCCGGTCAGCAGGATGAAGGCATGATCGGGCAGGATCAGCGCATCCGCATGATTGCGGAAATCGCTCAAGGTCAAACGGCCGATCATCGCGCGGCTGTAGCCGGGCCGGGCGAGGGAGGGAAGGGTGGCGTTGGGGAAGGGGGCGGGGGCTGGCGTGATGGCTGCCGATACGCTGGCGGGAATGGGCGGGGAGCGGACGGTCCGGTTTCTTAGCCCTCTCCCGTTTTTCACGGGAGAGGGTTGGGTGAGGGTCTTTCTTCTTTCTGGCAGGAAGCCTTTCTTCAGGAAGAAGCAAGGCCCTCACCGACATCGACTAGGCAGCAAGCCGCCAAGTCTCCGTAGCCTCTCCCGTGAAAACGGGAGAGGGCAAGTGAAGCGTCCATTTCGGTCGCTACCAGCCACCTCTTACTACGCTTCCAATGTTGGATTTTCTCTGATCTATCCTCAGGAATGAAGCCCCAGCCCTCCAGCTGCCCACCCGTCACGCGCAGGCCCGAAGCACTGCCGCGTCGATGGCGCGCGCATGTGACCCTGGCGGTCGGCACCCCTGTAGGACGTGACGCGTCGCGAAAGCCTTGGGCGCGCATGGCGAAAGCCTTGGGAGCGCATCGCGAAAGCCTCGCGAGCGCTTGCCGCGCAAAAGCCGTGCAACGGTGTGAACTTCGCCCTCACCTCGAACGGTTCACCTCAACAGCGCTTGCGCGTCACCGCCGTCCCGTCATTCACCACCGTCAGCGCCTTGCCATCCTTCGACAAGGTCAGCGCCAGCGTACGGGTCCAGCTCTGGCCCTCACCGGTGAAGGCGGCCTCCACCGCCGCGCGGCCATCCGCGTCCTGGGTTACCTGCTTCACCGTGCCGACGCTTTCATGGAACAGCAGCTGGTCGGGCATAACCGTCAGTTCCAGCGCCGCCGTCTTGTCGCCGCAGCGTTCCGCCGCCCCGGCCCAGCGCCCCTGCATCGCGGTGGGAATCAGCCCGTCGGGCGCAGCGGCGGGCGGCGGCGCCTTTACGGCCGGCGTCGCCTCGACCGGCGTGATGCCGTTGGCGGGCGCGGCCTCCATATTGGGCAGCGTCTGGTCCAATATGTTGGTGACGACGCCGGGCTGGTCGTTCTGCTTGTCCGGCGCGGGGTTGCAGGCGGTGACGAGCAGCAGCGGCAGCATCAGCAAGGCAGAGGAAAATTTTCGCATAACGGAAAAACCGGCCAGTCCTCCACCAGTTCCCGGCGCCGCTTTCCGAAGCCCTTTCCGTGCCACGCCACCATGCTAGGCTCAGCCCCGACCATCAGGGGAGTCGATGCCATGCCGGTGCTGGGAATGGGCGGCCTGTTCTTTCGTGCGCGCGATCCCGATGCGCTGGCGGCCTGGTATCGCACGCATTTGAATGTCGGCGGCGGCTGCGTGGTCGATCCCGCCGACCCGCCCAATGAATGGATCTGGCAGCCGCAGGGCGGACCCATGGTCTTCGCCCCGTTCAAGGCGGACAGCGACTATTTCGCCGCCGACAAGGCCTTCATGCTGAATTTCCGCGTGTCCGATCTCGATTCCCTCTTGGCCCACTTGCGCTGCGCAGGCGTTGAGATCATCACCAAGCCCGAATGGGACGATCCCGTCCTCGGCCGCTTTGCCCGCATCCACGATCCGGAGGGCAATGCGATCGAATTATGGGAACAGCCCGACCATCGCCATCCGACCCAAGGAACCCCGTCATGAAGCGCCTGTCTCTTCTCCTCGCCGCTGCCGCCACGCTGATGTCCAGCAACGCCATGGCCGCCCTCGCCATCGGGACCAAGGCGCCCGATTTCACCACGCGCGGCGCGCAGGCGGGCAAGACCTTCACGCTGACCCTGTCGCATCAGCTCAAGCGCGGCCCTGTGGTCCTCTATTTCTTCCCCAAGGCGTTCACGCCGGGCTGCTCGGCCGAAGCGCGCGAATTTGCGGAGAATATCGACAAGTTCAAGGCGGCCGGCGCCACCGTCATCGGCATGTCGGCCGACCCGGTCGACGATCTCGTCGCTTTCTCGACCAAGGAATGTGCCGGCAAGTTCGCCGTCGCCTCGGCCGGGCCGGCGATCGTGACGGGCTATGACGTCGCCCTGAAGATGCGGCCGGGCATGACCGACCGCACCTCCTATGTCATCGCCCCCTCGGGCCGCGTCGCCTTCGTCCATAGCGAAATGAACTATGCCGAGCATGTGAAGAGCACGCTGGCCGCCGTTCAGGCGATGAAGGGGAAGTAAGCTACTTCTTCACATAGGTGCCGAACCAGCCAAGCGTCGCATCCCATGCGGCCTTGGCGGCGGCCTCGTTATAGCTGGGGCGATAATCGGCCATGAAGCCATGTTCGGCACCGGCATGGACGGTGATCGCGTCGGGCGGCGACTTGCCAGCCTTGGTCAGCGCCGCCCGCATCGCGTCCACGTCCGCGACCGGAATGCCCTTGTCCAGTGCGCCATATTGCCCCAGCACCGGCGCCTTGAGCTTGCCCACTTCCTCGATCGCGCTCAATGGCTGCAACGCCGTCTTGTCGCTCACCAGCCGGCCATAATAAGCCACCCCGGCATTCAGCTTGGCACTATGGGCGGCATAGAGCCACACGATCCGACCGCCCCAGCAAAAGCCGGTGATACCGCGCTTCTTGCCATTGCCGCCATGGCTGCCGGCCCAGCCATAGACGGTGTCGATGTCGGCCAATACCTGGGCATCGGGTGCCTTGGACACGATGGTGCCCACCAACTGCTTGAAGTCCGCAATCTTGGTCGCGTCGCCATGGCGCGCGAACAGGTCCGGCGCGATGGCATAATAGCCAGCCTTGGCGAACCGGCGGCAGATATCGCGAATCCACTCATGGACGCCGAAAATCTCATGCACGACGACGATGACCGGCGCCGCTTTCCCACCAGCAGGCCGCGCAACGAAGGCGGGCAGGGCGAAACCGTCATCGGCGGTTATGGCGACCGTCTCTTCCGTCAGCCCGTCGCCCGGCGTCTGCACCGCGCTGCTGGCGACCGGGCGGCATGCGGCGGCAAAACCGGCCGCGAAAGCGCCACCGGCCAGCACATGGCGGCGTTGCAGGCCCGTGCTGCGTACCCAATTGCTGTCCTCGGACAGACGTTCATTGTCGTCGCTGGTCATCCGCTTGCTCCTCTTGCCTGGCTGATGGGCAGGCAGCTTAGGCAAGCGCGTGGCAAAGGAACAACAAAAAGGGGGAAGACGCAGATGCCCGCCTTCCCCCTTTTCGAAACAGGCCAAGCTTGGATCAGGCGGCGATCGCCACCGGTTCCGGCTCCGCCACGACCAGGCCACGACCCAGATCGCGGATCAGGCCGATGAAGCGGGTCGCTTCCCGCACGATCATCGCCTTGTTGAAACAGGCCGCCGCGCCCCGGTCCATCGCCTCGGCGACGATCGGCGCGCCGTCCCGCATCAGGCTGGAAAGCATGATCACCGGGCACGGCTCCATGTCCATGATCTCGTCCAGTATCATGAGGCCATCCTTGCCCGGCATGGCGATATCCAGCGTCACGACATCGGGCTTCTCCAGCCGGATCATGTCGATCGCTTCCTCGCCATTGCGAGCGATGCCGACCACTTCGATGCGGCGGTCGCGTTCCAGCAACGTCTCGATCATCGCACGGATGGTCAGCGAATCATCGACCACCACTATTCTGACAGGCTTCATCATCTCGGTTCCCCAACCATTATGGACATCATAACGGCCGGGGAACGAGAAGCTTTAGCCGTGCCTAACGGACATTTAACTACGTGGGCGATTGGCCGCGAAATTGGGAAAGAACAGTTTGCGGAAGCTGATCGACACGGTGCGGCCCAGCGGGTCCAGATAGCCCGGCTGATATCGCAATGGGGTCGCTCCGGTCGCATCGGTGACTTCGCGCCGCTGGTTGAAGATATTGTCGATGTTGAACGATATGCGCGCGCCCCGCATGAAGGGGATCTTGCGCTCCAGCCCCTGTACCTGACCCAGATTGGCAAAGATGCGCAAGTTCGCGGTGGCCAGACTGCCGAAGTTCAGCCGCGACGACCCGCCCGCCGTACCCGTCAACGCGCCGTCCACATGGGTGCCGCTTCCCCAGTCGATGCCCAGCCGCGCGCCGATGCCGTTGTTCATGTAACCGATCCGCGCCTCCAGCTCATGCCGGGGCTGGCCGCCCGAAGAACCGGTGGCGTCGCCGTCCAGCAGGTTGAGTTGCGGTACGCCCGGCGCGATCTGGATGCTCTCGGTCAGATGCCAGGTATGATAGAGGCTGAAGGTCATCCGCCCGCCGCCCTGGCCATTGCCGCCGGGACCACGGAAGCCACCGGGGCCGCCAAAGCTGCCGCCACGCGGACCGTTGCCGCCGCCTGCACCTGCATTGCCGCCCTCGCCACGCGGCCGATCGCCACCGCCTTCGCCCGGCGGCGGACCGCCTTCTGCGCGGGGCTGGCGGTTGCCGAACAGCGCCTGCAATTCGGGCGGACGGTCTTCCGGCTTGCCACCGGACGCGCGCCAGGCTTCCACCAGCTTCTGGATATGCGATTTGATCGGGACCGACAGGTCCACGCCCCAGCGCAGCTGTTCGCTCTGCGACGACAGGAAATTGATCGGCCGCGCATCGACCTGCAACAAATTGCCATCGGCATCGCGCAGGAAGCGTTGCGGATAGGCCGCCTCCAGCGCCGGCGTTGGCGTCGGAAAAGCGGCGATCGGGTTGCGCGTGCGGCTGTTGAGGTAAGTGGCCGTCATCGTCAGGTTCGGCTTTTCGAACGGCTTGATCCGCGCGCTCAGGCGAAACTGGTCGCGCACGCTTTCCTTCAGCGCCGCATTGCCGCCCGACAATTGGGTGACGAACACCGTCTGGCCGGTCGCATAGTCGAAGACGGACACGTTGGGCGTGGAAATCAGCGGATCGGTGATGTTCGCCCCCGTCGGCGCAGCACGATCCTGATTGGCGGACGCCAATATCTGTACCGCATCCACCGGCTTCCAGCGCACGCCATAGCCCAGCGTCGAAAGTGTGCCGAAATCCGAATAATGTTGCGCGGCGGCGTTCAGGTTGACCGCTATATCGCCCACCGCGCCCAGCACGCCGCGCGACCGGCTGGTGATCGGCAGGTCCAGGCTGATCTGCCCGCTCCCGATTTCCCGGCTGTAATCATTGCCGCTTTCCACGCCGGACCGGACCGATCGGCTGGTAAAGCCATTGGCCGACGCACCGATGCTGATCGACGTGGTCACGCCGCCGGCGGGCAGATCGAACAAGGTGCCGCTGATCAACAGGTCGCCCTGCACCGCCTGGCTCTTGGCGCGGGCGCGGTCGGTCAGGCGCGTGGCGATCAGGTCCGGCGCGAAGCTGCCATAGGGATTGACGCTGGCGTCGCCGGCATCCAGCGCGGCCTGAATCGCGCCGGTGGACAGGCCGCGATCGGTGCGCGTCCGCGTGATCGACAGGTCGCCATTGCCGGTGAAGGACCATTGCCAGCCGCCGCCCAGCTGTCCGTTCAGGGTCAGCCCGATATGGCCGGTCGTGCCCTTGATCTGCTGTTGCAAGGCGCCGCCCTGCGCCAGATAACGATAGAGCGTCACATCGTTGGAGAAGGGCGAAAAGGCATTGCCGGCCGGCAGGTCGAACGCGGCGGACGACAGGCCCTGCAGCGTATCATTGTCCGACAGTTCCAGCCGCCCGTTCAAGGTCGCCGATATACCACCCAGCGCGCGGGCAAGCGTGGCGTTGGCCGAGAAACTCTCCGTCTCCGGGCTGAGCGTGCGGTATCGGGTCAGGTCGCTGACGCTGGTGACGTTGGCGCCCGCGACGAAATCGCTGAGCGAGGGCGCGCCCGACGCCGCGCTGCCCGGTACGCTGGCCACCGTGACGGTCTGGCCGGCCAGTGCCGACAGCGCCGAGTCGATTTCGCCGTTGGTGCCGGTGCCCACGATATTGCCGTTCAGCGCATAGGGGCGGCCCGGCGCGGTCGCGGTGATGCCGCGCTCGCTCTCCAGCAATTGCGCGGCGCGGCTATATTGCAGGTTCAGCGTGAAGCGATTGTCGCCCTGGATGCGCAGCAGGCCCGCTTCCACCTTGCCATTTTCGCGCCCGCCCTGAGTCGTCGTGCCGACGCGCCCCTCGGCCGTCTCCGCGCGGAAACGCTGGCGCAGGACGATGTTCACCACCTTCTGCGTCGGCGCATAGCCGTAGGACAGCGCGACCTGTTCGGGCAATATGTCCACCCGCGCCACCGCTTCGGACGGGATATCCTGAATTTCGGAAAAGCTGGAAATGCGCTTGCCATTCAGCAGGATGACCGGTGTGCCATTGGTCTGCGGCGCCAATTCGGTGATGAGTTCGGAAATGGAGGTGACGCCCAGCGCCCGCACGTCCGCGCCGGATAATTGCTGTTCGGGCTGGACATTGCCGATCACCGATCCGCGCTGCGGCTGGCCGGTGACCACGATCTCTTCGCCATCGTCCACCGGCGCGGTTTGCGCCGCTTGAACTGCCTTGGCTTCCTCCTGCGCCATCAGCGCGGACGGCGCGACCCCGGACATGAGCGCAACACTGATGATGGACGCGGAAAGACGCACGAAAACCCCCACAACATTCTTTGATCTGACCGCTGGACTAGCAGGCGCTTGTCGCAAAATTCTGGCAACAACCAGCGATATTTGTCGCAAGATGTAATCATGCCGGCTGAACGGGGGCTGGCCGGGCGTCAGGGCGCGTCGTGGAAAATGATGCCCAATGCGTGGCGCACGCCTGACAGAAGGCGGCTGACGCCATGGCGCATCTGCACGCGATACACGCCGCGCGCGCCCATGACCGGCCGGTCGCGCACCGGAAAGACGACGGCATCGCCCTGCATCAGCGGCACAACTTCTGCGCGCGACTGCATGCGCGGCCGCTGCTCGGTCAGGACGAAGGCGCCGCCGGAAAAGTCCTGCTCCGGCCGGGACAGCAGGATCGCGACCTGCAACGGGAAGATATGCGGGCCGTAGACATCCTGATGCAACGCATTCCAGTCGCCTGCCTCGTAACGCAGCATCAGCGGCGTCGCCTTGTCCTGCCCCGCCAATGCGCAGTGCGTCAGATAATCGGCGTGGCGCGCCGGATAGATGTCGCCCGTACCCAGCCTCTCCGCCCAGTCATTGGCGTGGCGTGCCAGTGCGGGATAGAGCCGCGCCCGCAGCATCGCGACCGGATCGGGCAGGGGGTAAGCGAAATAGCGATAGCGCCCGCTGCCAAAGCCGTGCCGCGCCATCACCACCTCCTTGCGGAAGACGGCGGGGTCTTCCCATAGCGCGATAAGGGCAGCGCATTGGTCGGGCGACAGCAAGGCGGGCAGGCGCACGGCGCCATGGCGGTCGAGATCGGTCAGGTCCATGGGGCCAGCATGGCGGCAACGCGCGTCAGGGGCATCCCGTGCCTTGCGTTCAAAGGCTTTCCTTCGCCGCCGCCGCTTTCTAAGGTAGCATCATGCGCACGCTTTATCCCCCGATCGAACCCCATGCCTCCGGTCATCTCGATGTCGGGGACGGCCATCATATCTATTGGGAACGGGCTGGCACGCCCGGCGCCAAGCCCGCCGTGTTTCTACATGGCGGGCCGGGCGGTGGCATTTCGCCCGACCATCGCCGCCTGTTCGATCCCGCGCGCTACGATGTGCTGCTGTTCGACCAGCGTGGTTGCGGCCGATCGACCCCGCACGCCCATCTTGAAGCGAACACCACCTGGGATCTGGTCGCCGATATCGAGCGGCTGCGCGCGATGATGGGTGTGGAGCAATGGTTGGTTTTCGGCGGCAGCTGGGGCTCGACGCTGGCGCTCGCCTATGCGCAGACGCATGTGGATCGGGTGACGGAACTGGTGTTGCGCGGCATCTTCACGATTCGGCAAAGCGAGATTGACTGGTATTATCAGGAAGGCGCCAGCCGCATCTATCCCGACAAATGGGAACGGTTCGTCGCCCCGATCCCGCAGAGCGAACGGGGCGATCTGGTCAATGCCTATCGCCGCCGCCTGACCGGTGACGATCGCGCCGCGCAAATCGCCGCCGCCCGCGCCTGGAGCGTGTGGGAAGGCGAGACGATCCGCCTGCTGCCCGACCCGGCGCTATCGGCGACCCATGATGCGGATGATTTCGCGCTCGCCTTCGCGCGGATCGAAAATCATTATTTCGTCCATGGCGGCTGGCTGGAGGACGGTCAGTTGATCCGCGACGCGGGCAAGCTGGCGGCCATTCCCGGCGTCATCGTGCAGGGTCGCTACGACATGGCCTGCCCGGCCGAAACCGCCTGGGCGCTGCACCGCGCCTGGCCGCAGGCGCGCTTCGACATGATCGAGGGCGCGGGCCACGCCTATAATGAGCCGGGCATCATGGACGCCCTGATCCGCGCGACGGACGGGTTTGCGGGTTAGCGGCTACCCGGCCCCAATGCCGGGTCCAGGTCGCGTGGGCGGGTGAAGCTGGCGAGGGTCGCGATATTTTCCCGCGCATTTGCCCACCGGTCGATGGGAAGGTCCAGCACCGCGATACTGGCGGTCGGGAATTTGATTTCCACATCCTCGCGCAACGGATTGACGCCGTCGTCGGGGACCAGGTCCAGGATCAACTCCTCCAGCCCCGGATTATGGCCCGCCAGCAGCGCACCGTCGGCACTGTCGGGCAGGTCGCGGATCACGTCGAACAAGGTAGGCGCGGAGGCGAGGTAGATGCGCCGGTCCCACCGCGCGTCCAGCGTCTCGCCATAGCCGGCGAAGAAGGTTTCCAACGTCTGCACCACCCGCACCGCCGGCGAAGCGACCAGCATGTCGAAGCGCATGGCGCGCTGCGCGGCAAACTGGCCCATCAGCATGGCGGCCTTCTCGCCCCGCCGGTTCAAGGGCCGGTCGAAGTCGCGCGCGACCGGATCGTCCCAATCCGATTTGGCGTGGCGCAACAGGGTCAGCCTCTTCATTGTGTCTCCTGTTGGGGTAGGCCGGATTCGCGCCCCTGATGCCCTAACAGGACCGTTTCGCCAAGGCTTTGCTCTCTGGCCTGCACGCTGACGGCGATGATCGCTTCGTCCAGCGTCAGCCGGCGGATCGGCGTACCGGGCGGAAAGGCGCTCAGCAATCGGCTCGGCATCGCGGCGGACAGGATGACGAAACTGCCCTTGTCCTCGGCCCGGCGAATGAGGCGCCCGAACGCCTGCGCCAACCGCGCCCGGATCAACCGGTCGTCATAGGCGCTGCCCCCGCCGGCCAGCCGCCGCGCGGCATGCAGCACCGTGGGCTTTGACCATGGCACGCCCTCCATCACCACCAGCCGCAGCGAATGGCCCGGCACGTCCACCCCATCGCGCAACGCATCGGTGCCCAGCAGCGATGCGCGCGGATCGTCGCGGAAGATATCGACCAGCGTGCCCGTATCCATGGGGTCCACATGCTGGGCGTAAAGCGGCAAGCCCGCCCGCGCCAGTCGGTCGGCGATACGCGCATGCACGGCCCGCAGCCGCCGGATCGCGGTGAACAGCCCCAGCGTGCCGCCGCCCGCCGCCTCGATCAACCGGCCATAGGCACCCGACAGCGCCGCAATATCGCCGCGCTTGATGTCGGTGACGATCAGCACTTCGGCCCGCCCCGGATAATCGAACGGGCTGCTCGCCTCGAACCGCTCCGCGCCATGGGGCAGGTGGACTGCGCCGCTGCGCGCCTCCGCATTGGACCAGTCGCCCCCGCCCTTCAGCGTCGCGGACGTCAGCAGCACGCCCTGCGCCGGCTTTAGCACCGTTTCGGCCAGCGGCCGCGTCGGGTCCAGCCAGTGGCGGTGGATGCCGATATCGAACTCGCGCCCCTCGATCCGGTCGACCGTCATCCAGTCGACATAGTCCGGGTCGGCCGGCCCGCCGATCCGCGCCAGCAAGGCCAGCCAGGCCGCGATCAGATCGCGCCGCCAGCCAAGCGAAGCGATCGCCCCCTCGACCCGCGCGCGGGCCGCGCCGTCAAGCCAGTCGGGCGCATCCTCGATCACCGCCTCCAGCCGCCGCGCCAGCCGTACCAGCGGCTTGATCAGCGCATCCAGCGCCAATGCAGCTTCCTGCGCCGCTTCGACCAGCGCGCCATCGGGTTCGGCCAGTTCTGTCTCCAGCCCATAGCCGGCATCCGCCTCACCCGCAGCCTCCGCGCGGGTATAGACCGTACCCCGTACAGCGGCGAGCAGCGCTTCCAGCGGCCCGAACGGCTCGCCCGCGACGACGCGCTTCAGCCACTCGTCGGCCAGCAGCGCCTGCGCCGCGTCGATCGCCGCGCGGATCGCCTGACCGCCTTCCTCGTCATAGCTGGCCAGGTCGGACAGTCGCGCCGCCAACCCCCGGCGCCGCCCGCGCGATCCGCCTTCCGGCCCCATGATCCACCGGCGCAGTTCGATCGCCTCCTGCCCCGACAAAGCGACGGAGAAGGTCGAATCCGCCGCATCGAACAGATGATGGCCTTCGTCGAAGACGATGCGCTGCGGCCGCTGCCCGGTTTCCCGCCCGCGCGCGGCGTTGATCATCACCAGCGCATGGTTGGCGATGACGATGTCGGCATCGGCCGACGCGCGGGCCGATCGCTCGATGAAGCACTTTCGATAATGGGGGCAGCCGGCATAGATGCACTCGCCGCGCCGGTCGGTCAGTGCGGTGGAGCCGTTACGGCGGAATAAAGTCGGCAACCATCCGGGAAGGTCGCCGCCCACCATGTCGCCATCCTTGCTGAACGCGGCCCAACGCGCGACCAGTTGGGCCAATATCGCGGCGCGCCCGGTAAAGCCGCCCTGCAAGGCATCTTCCAGATTGAGCAGGCAGAGGTAATTTTCCCGCCCCTTGCGCACCACCACCCGCTTTGCCGCCACCGCCGCATCGGGGAACAGGCGCAGCGATTCGCGGTCCAGTTGGCGTTGCAGCGCCTTTGTATAGGTCGAAACCCAAACCGTCCCCTGTGCTTCCCCGGCCCAGAGCGAGGCGGGCGCCAGATAGCCCAAAGTCTTGCCGATGCCCGTGCCGGCTTCCGCCAGCAGCATATTGGGCTGGTCGCGATGCTTGCGCGGGGTGAAGGCCAGGCTGGCGGCTGCTGCATAGGCACGCTGGCCGGGGCGCGGTTCGGCGCCCTTGCCGGTCAGCGCATCCAGCCGGGCCAGCACCTGATCTTCCTTCAGGCTGATGGTGCGCGGGGCAGGGCGGGGCTGCGCCTCCTCCCATTCCGGCAATTTGGTGAACAGCCAGCGCTCCGCCTCGCGCGGGCGGGCGATGCGCGGCGCGACCAGCGGCGACCAGGGCCAGCGCAGCCGATGCAACGATTGCGCCGCAGTCCATCCGCCCTCCCGCTCTTTCCAGTCGGGTGCGTCCATCCGAGCGAGCAGCATCGCCGCGCCCTGTTGCAGCAGCGCGGGAATATCGCCCTCGCTCGTCGGCGGGGGCAGGCCCAGCGCTTCTGCCAGCCCCTTGGGCGTCGGCACCAGGAAGCGGGCCGGGTGCAGGAAGGCCCACAGTTCGAGCAGGTCGAGGCCGTTGAGTTCAGGATAGCCCAGCCGCTGGCCGGTCAGCGGTGCGTTGAGCAGCAGCACCGGCGTTTCGGCGCTGCGCGCGATCGCCTGCCCCTTGGCCAATGCCTGGGTGCGGTCGCCTTCGCGCAGCCAGATGCCGCCATGGCTGGCGTGGAGCGCGGGCAGGGTGGCGGGATCGATCACCCGCCCGATCTAGGCGAGCAGGAACAAAAGGAAAACCTGAAATATGGGTTTCGCGCCGGGAAGGGCGTCAGCCCGTTCGCCGGCCAAAGCCGCCGCCACCGACATAGGCGCTGCCAAAGCCCGTCTGTTGCTGACCAGCTGCGTGCAGGCGCGGCTGGAACGCGACCGGTGCGCGCTTGGCGGCGCGGGCCATTTCGAGCCGCTCGTAGAGCGGGCCTTCGTTCAATTCATAGGGGAAGCGAATGCCCATGCGATCCTCTTCGGACCAGCGGACCGTGCCGAAGACGATGAAGCCGTCCAGATCGATCTGGCATTGCGACCGCGCGGGCAGGGTGCAGCCCACCACCTGTGCGCCGCCTTCGCTCAGATCGACGATCACGCCTTCCAGGCTGTCCAGCACCGTCGTGACGACGATGGGAATGTCCACCGCAATACGCTCGCGGCTGCGCTGTATCTGCATAACGCCTCCTGTCGGTCCATTATCGATACGCAAGGTTAACGAAAACTAAAGTTGCGAACGATTGTCAAAGCGCTTTTGTCGCCGAATAGCATTTTCTTTCGCTTTAGCAGGGTTTAGGGGGCGTGCATCATGACAATGTCCGATATCCTGCGCACCGCCGCGACCGCATCCAAGGCCTGGCCCTATGAAGAAGCGCGCAAGCTTCTGAAACGTTACGCGAATGGCGCGCCGGACAAGGGACATATCCTGTTCGAAACCGGCTATGGCCCGTCGGGCCTGCCGCATATCGGCACGTTCAACGAAGTGCTGCGCACCACCATGGTCCGCAACGCCTTCCACACACTGTCGGATATCCCGACCCGGCTGGTGGCGTTCAGCGACGATCTGGACGGTTTCCGCAAGGTGCCCGACAATGTCCCCAATCAGGCGATGCTCAGCGAATATCTGGGCAAGCCGCTGACGCAGGTGCCCGACCCGTTCGAAAAGTTCGAAAGCTTCGCCCATCACAATAATGCGATGCTGCGCGAGTTCCTCGACAGTTTCGGCTTCGACTATGAATTCGTGTCGGCAACCGAGCAATATCAGGCCGGGGCCTTCGACGAAGCGCTGCGTCAGGTGTTGCGCCGCTATCAGGCGATCATGGACATCATGCTGCCGACCCTGCGCAAGGAACGGCAGGCGACCTATTCGCCCGTCCTGCCGATCAGCGCGAAGAGCGGCATCGTACTTCAGGTGCCGGTCGAGGTGGTCGATGCAGAAGCGGGCATCGTCCGCTTCGTCGATGAAGGCGAAACCATCGAACAGTCGATCCTGGGCGGCGCGGCCAAGCTGCAATGGAAGGTCGACTGGGCGATGCGCTGGTATGCGCTGGGCGTCGATTATGAAATGGCGGGCAAGGATCTGATCGATTCGGTCACGCAATCGTCGAAGATCTGCCGTGCGCTCGGCGGCCGTCCGCCCGAGGGCTTTAATTACGAGATGTTCCTGGACGAAAAGGGCGAGAAGATCTCCAAGTCCAAGGGCAACGGCCTCAGCCTGGAGCAGTGGCTGACCTATGGCCCGCAGGAAAGCCTGGCTTTCTACGCCTATCGTGAACCGAAAAAGGCCAAGCAGTTGCACATGGGCGTCATCCCGCGCGCGGTGGATGAATATTGGCAGTTCCGCGGCAATTATGCCAAGCAGGCGATCGAGCAGCAGCTGGGCAACCCGGTCCATCATATCCATGATGGCAAGCTGCCCGACGGCGAACTGCCGGTGACCTTCGGCCTGCTGCTCAACCTGGTCGGCGTGATGGGCGATGCCAGCCCCGAACAGGTGTGGGGCTATCTGCAAAATTATGTGCCGGGTGCCAGCGCGGAAACCTATCCCGAACTGGATGCGCTGATCGGCCATGCGCTGACCTATCATCGCGATTTCGTGGCGCCCACGCTTCAGCGCCGCGCGCCCGAGGCCCATGAAGCCGCCGCGTTGCGCAAGCTGGACGAGGAACTGGCCGCATTGCCGGCCGATGTGACCGCGGAAGACGTCCAGAATATCGTCTACGCCATCGGCAAGGATGAGGCGTTCGGCTTTGGCGAACTGCGCGACTGGTTCAAGGCGCTCTACCAGACTCTGCTGGGTGCCGATCAGGGGCCGCGCATGGGCAGCTTCATTGCGCTCTACGGCGTGGAAAACAGCCGCAAGCTGATCGCGCAGGCGCTGGCGGCCTGATCTGGATCAATACCGGGCCGGAACATTTTGCCGGGTCGGGCGTTTGCCGCATCGGTCCACCCCCCTTTCGGACTGGTGACGCGCCTTGCGCACGTCATCGGCCGCGTGCGCCCGGAAACGGGCGGCGCGGCCAAGTGGGGGTAAGGGAAACCGCCCCGGTCTTGCGATCGGGGCGGTTTTTGTCATCTGGGCTTACCAGAAGAAGGCGCGGTGGGCGGTGATGACGCGGCCGGTGCGGACATTGACCAGCAGCACATCATTATAGTGGCGGACCCAGCGCTGGTTCACACCCGGACGGGGCAGGCGATAGCGGTTGGTGTCGCTGATATAATAGCGCGAGTTATAATAGGCCGGGCGAAGCTGCGCACCAGCATTCCACTGGCTGTAGCGGAAGGGCGCACGCCAGTTGCCGCCACGATAGACGTCCCGGTGGGTACGGCGATAATCGCGCCAGTCTTCGCGCACTTCCTGACGGGCATCGCGCACGTCGCGGCGCGCGTCGCGCACATCGCGGCGGTCGCCATAACGCTGCGCCTGGCGCAGGTCGCGCTGCTCTTCGCGCAGGTTGCGTTCGCTGCGACGCGCTTCGCCATAGGATTGGGCCGATGCGACGCTGGGGACGACGGTGGCGGCCAGCAGGCCCAGAATGATGAACTTACGCATGATCTTGTCTCCCATATTCCGTGGCGGCTGAACCTGTCCGGAAGGATCTGGTTCCGTCGCCTACAAGAGGAGATATGGGCCCTGCCAACTGAACGGTCGGGGAATGAAGCAGTCAGATTCCAGTCATTTATGTCGCAAAGTGTAACCGCACATGTAACCGCGTCAGCCCCACGGCCGTTCGCGAAACCATTTGGTCACGACATATTTGGTGCCGTTTTCCACCGGCCGCGCGGCGTGCAGGCTCTTGCGGTTGGGAGCCCCGTCGCGACCCATATTGTTCCAGATCAGGATCATGCCCTCTACCGGCGGCACCATGAATTCGCATTGGGGGAAGTGCGTTTCGCCCCCGGCCTCTACAGGGGAAAGATAGATCATCGCCGTCCATGTCCGCTGCCCGCCGCTGGTCCGCATCTGCGGCCAATAGCTGGCGGTGACGGGGAAATAGTCGCAATGGACCTTATATTCCTGCCCCGGCGCATAGCGCTGCCCCTGCAACGTCTCGCCATGGCGGGCGGGCAGGCCGGTCATCGCGCAAATCCGGTCGCTAATCCCCATGACCAGCTCCTCCCAGGGGTTGAGGTTGCAACTGTGGCTGGTGCGATAATCGGCATTGGCGCTGCCGGAAAACAGCGTCGAAGGCTTGGCATCGGCGTCGATCAGCGCGCGCAGCCCGGCACATTCCTCTTCGCTCAGGAAATGCTGGCGGCCATATATCTCCAGATCGGGCGCGGCGATCCGATGCACCATCGGATTGCGGTCCAGCCGCTTGCGCACATCCTCGCCGATCCCAGCGCGCAGCGGCGACGCCGTGCCGCCATCATCTTGTCCTTCGTTCATGGCGGCGTCCTGCCACAGAGAGGACCGGCATGAAAAGACCCCGGCATGTTTCCATGCCGGGGCCAGTATTTCCTGAAGGCCAGTCCAGGAAGAAGAAATCGTTGGGTGCGCTCACACGCACGGTGCTGCACCGGCCCACACCCCCACCCGACCACCCAACGATAGTAGCCTGTGGGCGGTCGGGCGGGGGTGTGGGCCGGTACCGCCAATCACCAGAAAAAATTATTGATCACGTCGACCACATAGCCGTCGCGCACATCGACCAGCAGCGCGTCGTCATAATAGCGGACCCAGCGCAGCGAGCCGTAGGCCGGCGGCAGGCGGTAGCTATAGGGATCGTTCAACCAGTAGCTGTTCGAATAGAGCAGGCTGTTCAGGAAGATCCCGACCGAAAAGCGGCGATAGCCATAGTCCCAACCGCGCGGCGCATCATAACGACCCATGCGATAGCGATCGCCATAGCGGTTGCGATAGCTGTTCCAGTCATAGCGACGGTCCTGGCGCCAGCCATTGTCCCAGCGACGCTGGTTCGCCCAGCGGCTCCGATCGTCGAAACGGCGGCCGTTGTTCCAGGCGCCATTGTTCCAGGCGCCATTGTTTCGATCATTCCCGGTCCAGCCGCGATTGTCGTTCCACCGCTGATTCAGTCGATCATTCTGGCGATCATCCCGCCGATCGTTCCGCCAGTCCTGGCGATCGTCGCGCCGGTCGTTGCGCCAATCCTGCCGGTCGTCGCGCCCGTCGCGCCGATCATCCGGACGGTTATTGCGCCAATCCTGCCGATTGTCCTGACGCTGCTGCTGGTCGCGCCAGTTCTGCGTCTGCTGCTGCCGGTCGCGTGCGACATTCTCCAACCCGCGATCGGGCTGATTGCGGTCGCCGCGCCATTGGTCGGGGCGCTGCTGCGGCCGATCGTCCGGGCGGACGTCCGGGCGCGGCGCTACATTCGGCGCGGCGGCGCGCTCGCCCATACGCTGCTGCCAGCGCTGTGCCGCGTCATTGCCGCGCGGCTGGTTGCCGCGATCGCCGCGTCCTTCCCGCTCGCCACCGCGATTGCCGCGCTGCTCCTGGTTGCTCTGCGCATGGGCCGGGGCGATACCGCTCAGCAGCGTCGCACCCATCAGCCCCGCCAGCATCATCTTCCTCAACATCGTCGTGACTTTCCTGGATCGGGGGCACTACGCCCCCTCATGATCTGGCTTCTAGGGCAGGTCCGATGTCGTGATGCTGAACTCGTCATGCAGCGATTTGAAAGAATCGGCGCGGGACGATAGACAGGAGCCATGCGAACAGCCACTGTCCGTTGGTGCGTGTTGCACGCGGGATAAACGCCCGGAATCGGTCGAAAAGCTGATCCAGATCAGTGCGTCACCGTGAAACTGACTATAGGACTGACGAGTGACGAAATCTTCCGATGCTGGCTTTGACACGCCCTCCGTCCGCCAGGTTCTGCGCGAAGCGACGATGGACAGCCATCGCCGGGTAGACGCCATCTATGCCGATTTCGCGCTCGATTCGCCCAGCGACTATCGCGCCTTCCTGACTGCTCATGCCCGCGCGCTCGGCGGACTCGAAGCCGCCGCACAACCGCAGGCCCCGCGCCTGCCGCTGCTGGCGCAGGATCTCGCTGCCCTTGACCTTCCCCTGCCTGAACCTCTGACGCTGGACGATAATGTGGCCGACGGCTTCCACTGGGGCCTGCGTTACACGCTGGAAGGATCGCGACTGGGCGGCGCCATGCTGTCGCGACAGGTCGCCCCTGGCCTGCCCAAGGCCTATCTCTCGGCCGCCCATGGCAAGGGCGAATGGATAGCCTTCCAACGCGCGCTCGACGGCGCTGCGGCGGAAGGCGGCGAAGGCTGGCTGGACGACGCCGTGCAGGGCGCGCAGGCCGCCTTCGCCCTGTTTGCGCAGGCAGGACAGCAGGCGGGCCAGGCATCGACCCATGGCTGATCGCGACGCTGACCAGCCCAATTTTTCCGTCGACCTCAGCAATTGCGATCGTGAGCCCATTCATGTGCTGGGCACGGTTCAGCCCTTCGGCTTCCTCATCGCGCTGACCGCCGACTGGCTGGTGTCGCGCGTGTCGGCCAACAGCGCGCAATTTATCGGCCTGACCCCCGACGATATGCTGGGCAAGCCGATCGCGGCCCTGCTGGACGGCGAAGCCATCCATGCCCTGCGCAACCGCATCACCCTGCTGCGTGGTCCCGATTCGGTCGAGCGGCTCTTTTCCATTCCCTTGATCGCCGGCGGCCCGCCCTTCGACGTGGCCGTCCATTTCTCCGGTCAGCTGGTCGTGGTGGAGGCGGAACCCGCCAGCCATGACGAGATGGAGGCGAGCAGCACCGTCCGCTCCATGGTCGCCCGTCTGGCCCAGGCAGAGGGCATGACCGCCTTCCTGCGTGATGGCGCGCGGCAGGTACGGGCACTGACCGGCTTCGACCGTGTCATGGTCTACCGCTTCGCCGATGGCGGCGATGGCGAAGTCGTCGCCGAAGCTTTGAAGCCCGGCATCGACAGCTTCTTCGGCCTCCATTATCCCGCCTCCGACATTCCGGCTCAGGCCCGCGCCCTCTATTTGCGCAACATCTTCCGCATCATCGCCGATGTGAAGGCGCCGCCGGTGCCCGTCGTCCCTGCGCTGGACCCGACCGGCGCGGCGCTCGACATGTCGCTCTGCCTCACCCGCGCGGTATCGCCGATCCATATCGAATATCTCGGCAATATGGGCGTGGGCGCCTCCCTCTCCATCTCGATCATCGTCGAGGGGAAGCTGTGGGGCCTGTTCGCCTGCCACCATTATGCTCCGCGCCTGCCGACCTTCGCGCAGCGCAGCGCGGCCGAACTGTTCGGCCAGATCTTCTCGATGATGCTGGAAAGCCGCGAGCGCGCGGAAACGGCCACCTATGAAGGCAAGGCGCGACAGGTGGCCGACCGGTTGCTGTCGGCGGTGGCGCAGGATCATGACCTGCTGACCAATGCCCGCTGGCTGGGCGACATCATTTTCGACACGATTCCCGCCGATGGCGTGGGCGTCTATATCGACGGGCAGATGACCTTTTCCGGTCTGGCGCCCGACGCGTCCGCCTTCGTCGCGATCGTGTCGATGCTAAACCGTGTTGCGGCGAGCCAAGTCTATACCACCGACAGCCTCTCCTCGGTTCTGCCCGAAGCGGCGGCCTATGCCGATCGCGTGTCGGGTGTACTCGCGATCCCCCTGTCTCGCCGGCCGCGCGATTATGTCGTGCTGTTCCGCGCCGAACAGCTGCGATCCGTGCGCTGGGCAGGCAATCCGGAAAAGGAAATCGAATATGGGCCGAATGGCCCGCGCCTGACCCCGCGCAAGAGTTTCGAATCCTGGTCGCAGTTGGTGAAGGGCGTGGCGCTGCCCTTCCTGCCCGCCGAACTGCGGGTGGCCGAAGCGCTGCGCACCGCGCTGCTCGAAGTCATATTGCGCATGTCCGATTCCGCCGATGCGGAGCGGCAGCGCGCGCATGAGAAGCAGGAATTGCTGATCGCGGAACTTAATCATCGCGTCCGCAACATCCTCTCGCTGATCCGGGGCCTGTTGTCGCAGACGCGCGACAGCGCCCGTTCGGTGGACGAATTTATCGGCACGCTGGAAAGCCGCGTCCATGCGCTGGCCCGCGCCCATGATCAGATTACCGCTGACCGCTGGAGCCCGGCGCGCCTCTACGACCTGATCGAAGTCGAATCGGGCGCTTATCTGGGCGAACGTAGCGATCGGGTGCAATTATCCGGTCCCAATGTGCTGCTGACGCCCGGTTGCTTCACCGTGCTGGCGTTGGTGATCCACGAAATGCTGACCAACGCCGCCAAATATGGCGCCCTGTCGGACAGCGGCACCGTGAAGATCGACTGGCGCGTGGATGAAGATGGCAGCCTGCTGATCGACTGGACCGAAAGCGGCGGCCCGCCGGTGGTCGCGCCGACCCGGCGAGGCTTTGGCTCCACCGTCATCGAACGGTCCATTCCCTATGATCTGGGCGGCCATGCCGAAATCAGCTATCGACTGGCGGGAATAGAGGCGCATTTCTGCATCCCGTCCATCCATGTCGTTTCCGTCCTGCCCGATGTGACCGCCACCGATCGCGCCAAGCCGGCCGCGCCGGTCGTGCCCGGCCTGCTGAAAGGGCGCAATGTTCTGCTGGTCGAAGATAATATGATCATCGCCATGGATGGAGAGGATGCGCTGCGCGATCTGGGCGCGGACGTCGTTACCGCCGCCAGCGTCGGTCGCGCGCATGAAGCGATTGCGATCCAGTCGGTCGATCTGGCCGTGCTGGACTTCAACCTCGGCCATGAAACCAGCTTGCCGATCGCGGATATGCTCGCCGAACGCGGCATCCCCTTCCTCTTCGCCACCGGCTATGGCGACGGGCTGGAACTGCCTGCCCGGTTCGAGGCGGTGACGCTGTTGAAGAAACCCTATAGCGGTGCGACCCTCGCACAAGCGCTCGCCCCGGTGATCGAGGCGGGCAACTAAAGCGTGCTATTTCTCCGTCCCTTTCAGGGAGGGGTCGGGGGAGAGTCCGCAAAGCGGCGCATTAGGCTCGCCTCGCACGCCAACCTTTCGAAACGCTCTGCGCGGACAGCGAAACGGACAGTTTCCACCTCGCCGATTGCGGAACGGCCACCCTGCGCCGATCTATCTCGCATGCCGACTATCCTGTCCTACATTGCGTGTTGGCGCTGTGATGACGACAGGATGGCTGGCAGACAGGTGACTTTCCGATAGGATCGTCGCCAAGCAACAAAATGTCGAACCATGCGGGAAATGTGCGAAGTTAAGCCCGCGAAATCCTATTTCCGGACCCCATGATGACCCAGCCAACCCTCTTCATTCCCCATGGCGGCGGACCCTGCTTCTTCATGGACCCGACCGATCCCGACCGTCCGCACAGCGACCCGATGTGGCAGCCGATGCAGGATTATCTGGCAGGCCTGATTGCCGATCTGCCGGAACGGCCCCGCGCCATATTGCTGGTGTCGGGCCATTGGGAGGAAGCGGCCTTCACCGTCCATAGCGGCGATCGGCCGCCGCTCTTCTTCGACTATTATGGTTTCCCGCCGCACACCTACGACCTGCGCTGGGATGCACCGGGCGCGCCCGACCTCGCCCACCGCGCCGCCGCGCTGCTGCGCGATGCCGGCTTCGCCACGGGTGAGGAAACGGCGCGCGGCTGGGACCATGGCGTCTTCATTCCCATGAAGGTGGCGCTGCCCGATGCCGACATTCCGCTCGCGCAATTGTCGCTGCGTCATGACCTCGATCCCGCCGCCCATATCGCCGCCGGCCGGGCGCTCGCCCCCTTGCGCGACGAAGGCGTGCTGATCGTCGGCTCGGGCATGAGCTTCCACAATTTGCGGGTTCGCGGGCCGCAGGCGATCGCGCCCTCGACACTCTGGGACGATGCCCTGACCGCCGCCGTGACCGATCCCGATTCGCAGGCGCGCGCCACTCGTGTCGCCGCCTGGGATCAACTGCCCCACGCCCATTTCGCCCATCCGCGCGAAGAACATCTGTTGCCGCTGATGGTGGCACTGGGCGCCGGCGGAGACGATGGCGCGATCTGCACCCATCGCAGCTCGGTCCTGGGCTGGACGGTGTCGGGCTATCGCTTCGGCTGAGGCGCGGGACGTCCCAGGGCCGGCACGGTCCGCGCCGCATCTTCCGGGGTGATGCCCGGCGGCGGCGCCGCGCTGCCGCCCAGCTCTTCGCCCCGCATGATCCGCCCGGCCCGCTTGATCGCCCCCCGCAGCCGGGGATAGATGCCGCAGCGGCAGATATTGGTGATCGCCCCGTCAATCTCTTCGTCCGACGGATCGTTGGTCCGGCGCAGCAACACGGACGCCGCCATGATGACGCCAGGAATGCAATAGCCGCATTGGGAGACATTGTCGGCGGCGAAGGCCTGTTGCAGCGGGTGGCCGCGATCGGGCGACAGCGCTTCGATCGTGGTGACGAAACGGCCTTCGGTATTGCCGATCGTCACCTGGCAGGATCGCACCGCCTCGCCATCGATATCCACCGTGCAGGCGCCGCAATCGCCGGTGCCGCACCCATATTTGGTGCCGGTCAGGTTGGACGCGTCGCGCAATGCCCATAGCAAAGGCGTGTGCGGGTCCATGCGATATTGGATCGGCCGGTCGTTGACGGTGAAGCGGGTCATGCCGCCTCCTCTTCTTCCGCCTTATGGAACAGCACTTCGTTGCGGATATGGATGATCCGCGACGCCAGCCGGATTTCCTGGATGAAGGTGGCAAAGGCCGCCGCCTGCAACAGCATCGCCAGACTGAACAGGATCGCGATCGGCGTGCCCAGATGCGCGTTGAACAAATTGCCGGCGAACAGCAGGATCACGACCAGACACACGGCGCAGGCGGAGGCGACCGACAGGAAGATCGCGATGTTGACCACGCTCATCCGGCGATCGAGCACGCGTATTTCGCTGACCATCCGGTCATGCTCCTTGCCACGGGTGGACAGCACCAGCTTTTCCACGTCGCGCGCCCGGTCGATGATCCGCGACAGTCGACTGACGCAGACGTTCAGGAACGCCCCGATGCCCGCCAGCAGGAAGACCGGGGCCAGCGCCAGCTGAATGGTCTGTGCGACCTGGCTGACCTGGGGCAGGGGGATCATCAAAGGGCACCTCTCATCCCGCGAATCTATCCTTCATCGCGGGACGCGGGGCAAGGGGCGGCATCCGGTATAAATGCGTCGCAAAACGCCACTTTTCCGGGGGTCAAGACGCTCCGGCACGAACCGGAGCGCCGCACCCGTCAGGCTGCGCCCTTGGCCGGCGTATTGACGCCCATGGATTTCAGATATTGTTTGATGTTGCGGGCGGCCTGCCGCAGCCGCTGCTCATTCTCGACCATGGCGATGCGCACGAAGCCTTCGCCATCCTCGCCATAACCAACGCCCGGCGCGACCGCGACCTTCGCATGGGTCAGCAACTGCTTGGAAAACTCCAGCGATCCCATGTCCTTGAGCGCATGCGGCAGCGGCGCCCAGCAGAACATGGAGGCGCGGGCGGGCGGAATGTCCCATCCGGCGCGTCCGAAACTCTCCACCAGAACGTCGCGGCGCTTGTGATAGAGTTCGCGGTTCTTCTCGACGATATCCTGCGGCCCGTTGAGCGCCGCGCAGGCTGCCGCCTGAATCGGCGTGAAAGCGCCATAGTCCAGATAGGATTTCACCCGCGTCATCGCGGCGATCAGCTTCTGATTGCCAACGGCAAAGCCCATGCGCCAGCCAGCCATGCTGTATGTCTTGGACAGCGACGTGAATTCGATCGCGACATCCTTGGCGCCCGGCACCTGAAGGATGGAAGGCGTCGGATTGCCGTCATAATAAAGCTCGGAATAGGCCAGATCGCTTAGGATCCAGACCTTGTTCTCCTTCGCCCAGGCGACCAGCCGCTCGTAAAAGGCCAGGTCCACCGTCTCGGCCGTCGGATTGGACGGATAGTTGACCACCAGGATCGACGGGCGCGGCACGGTGAAGGCCATGGCGCGGTCGAGCGACCGGAAATAATTTTCGTCCGGCGTCGTGGGCACAGAGCGAATGGTCGCGCCGGCAATGATGAAGCCGAACGTATGGATCGGATAGCTGGGATTGGGGGCCAGCACGACGTCGCCCGGTTCGGTGATCGCGGTGGCCAGGCTGGCAAGCCCTTCCTTCGACCCCATGGTGACGACGACCTCCTTGTCGGGGTCTACTTCCACGCCGAAACGGCGCGCATAATAATTGGCCTGCGCCTTGCGAAGGCCCGGAATGCCGCGCGACTGCGAATAGCCATGGGCGCTCGGCTTCTGCGCCACTTCGATCAGTTTGGCGATGACATGGTCGGGCGGCGGCAGGTCGGGATTGCCCATGCCCAGGTCGATAATGTCCTCTCCCGCGGCTCGCGCGGCGGCCCGCATGCCGTTCACTTCGGCGATGACATAGGGCGGCAGACGCTTCATGCGGTAAAATTCTTCGGACATTATAGGGGCTTTCCTGAAAGCTCTCTGTAGGGAATAGTGCGCGGCACGCCGTTGACGTGTCACAATCTGGCTATAACCCGGCCGATAGCGACACGCCAGTGAAAGCGGCGCAGGATGATGATGCCAGGAGGAGCAAGGTGGCCATGGATAGAACCGATGTCATGGAACCCCATCTGCCGACCCTGGAACAGATGCAGCAATGGACGCAGGTCATCGGCCGCGCCCAGCAATTGATGCTGGAACAGGCAGCGGGCGCGACAGGCCGCGTGTTGCCCTTCGATCCCGAAACCGTGTCGCGCATCCAGACCAGCTTCGCCGACGAAGGACTGGCTTTGTGGCAGCGTTTCCTGGATTCGGGCGGCCTGCTGCGCGATCAGCCCGATCCCGCCCCGGCTGGCAGCCCTGCGGCGGCGCGTGACCGTCGCTTCGCCGATCCCGCCTGGACGGAACATCCCTTTTACGACCTCATCCGCCAAAGCTATCTGCTCGTGTCGGATTATCTGACGCGCCTGACCGATGCGGTCGATGGCGTCGATCCCAAGGTGAAGCAGAAACTGCGCTTCACGACCACCGGCATGCTGGACGCGCTGTCCCCGTCGAATTTCCCGCTCACCAACCCGATCGTCATGAAAAAGACGATCGAAAGCGGCGGCGAAAATCTGGTCAAGGGCTTGAAGCATATGCTCGCCGACCTGGAGAAAGGGCAGCTGACCCATACCGATGGCACGCAGTTTGAGCTGGGCCGCAATATCGCCGCGACGCCGGGCAAGGTCATTCACGAAACCCCCCTCTATCAGCTGATTCATTATGCGCCATCGACGGAAACGGTGCTGGAAACGCCGCTCATCATCTTCCCGCCCTGGATCAACCGTTTCTATATTCTCGACCTGTCGCCGGAAAAGAGCTTCGTCAAATGGGCGGTGGATCAGGGGATCAGCGTGTTTCTGGTGTCGTGGAAATCCGCCGACGCCTCGATGAAGGATCTGGTCTGGGACGATTATATCCTGCGCGGTCAGATCGACGCGATCGACACGGTGCGCGACCTGCTGAAGGTGGAGAGCGTCCATACGATCGGTTATTGCGTGGCCGGCACCACGCTGGCCGCGACGCTGGCGCTGCTGGCGGCGCGGGGGCAGGGGGATAAGGTCGCCAGCGCCACCTTCTTCACCGCACAGGTGGATTTCGCCCAGGCCGGCGACCTGACCCTGTTCGTCGATGACGATCAGATGAAGATGGTCGAACAGCTTTCGTCCAAGGGGTTTCTCGACGGGCGCTACATGGCTGCGACCTTCAACCTGCTGCGCGGGCGCGACCTGATCTGGAATTATGTCGTCAATAATTATCTGCTCGGCATGGATTATCCGCCCTTCGACCTGCTCTACTGGAATGGCGACACGACCAACCTGCCGGCCCGCTGGCACAGGGATTATCTGACCCAGCTCTATCGTGACAATCTGCTGGTCGTACCCGGCGCGATCAGCGTGGACGGCACGCCGATCGACCTGACCAAGGTGATGACCCCCGCCTACGTACAGGCCGGGCGGGAAGACCATATCGCGCCGCTGGAAAGCGTGTGGAAACTGACGGAAAATCTGTCCGGGCCGATGCGCTTCCTGCTGGCGGGGTCGGGCCATATCGCCGGGGTGGTCAATCCGCCGGCGGCGAATAAATATCAATATTGGGCTTCCACAGAACCGCAGGCGACGCTGGACGATTTTCTTGCGGCGGCGACCGAGACGAAGGGTAGCTGGTGGCCGGATTGGCGCGCCTGGATCGGCGACCGTGATTCGCGTCAGGTGCCGACGAAGGGCGCGCGGCAGCCGGGGAAGGGGCGTTTGAAGGCGATCGAGGATGCGCCGGGCCGCTACGTAAAGGCTCGGTAAAAGGACGCGGAAGCCCGCGTTTCCGGGCCTTTCGGCCGGCCGTGTAGAAAAGCGGTCGTATCGTCGATGTCAATTTTGTTGCACTGCACAATAATGGTTGCGGACGCAGTGCAAAAGGCTTATTGTGCAGTGCAACAAACGGAGGATGGTCATGGCTGTTTCACCAAAGGCTCCAAAGGTCAGTCCGCGTGGCAAGACCGGCTCGACGACGCTGTCGGCGACCGAAGCGCTCAAGGCGGCTGAATCAGCTATCGGCAGCGCGCCGGTCAAGAAACCTGCGCCCGCGCCCAGAAAGCCGGCTGCGATCTCAGCCGCGGTGAAACCGATCGACACCAATCCGCAGAAGGAGCCGACGCCGACGCCGACGCCGACGCCGACGCCCACCCCTACGCCGGCGCCCACGCCGACCCCTTCGTCGATACTAGAAACTACAGAGAGCCTGATCGAAAAGGCCGAACCCATCGCGACCCAGCCGCTGCCCGCAGAAGGAACAAAAAGCATGACCGACGTCATTGAAACCGGAAAGAAGTTCGCCGAAGACACCAAAGCCAAGTTCGAAACCGCCTATGCCGACTTCAACGAAAAGGCGAAGGGCCATGTCGAAAAGTCGACCAAGGCCATCGAAGAGCTGAGCGACATCGCCAAGGGCAATGTCGAAGCGCTGGTCGAATCGGGCAAGATCGCGGCCAAGGGCATCGAAACGCTCGGCCAGGAAGCCGTCGACTACAGCAAGAAGAACTTCGAAAAGGCGACCGCCTCGTTCAAGAGCTTCTCGACCGTCAAGACGCCGACCGAATTCTTCCAGCTCCAGAGCCAGCTCCTGTCGAGCAGCTTCGACGAGTTCACCAAGGAAGCCGCCAAGAACAGCGAAGCGATGATGAAGCTGGCCGGCGAAGTCGCCCAGCCGCTGACCGCCCGCGTGACGCTGGTGACGGACAAGGTGAAGGCGCTGGCCGCCTGATCGGCCACGCTTTTCCAAGCATAGCCTGAAAGGGGCGTCGCTTTCCGGATGGAGGGCGGCGCCCCTTTCGCGTTAACGTTGAATTATTGCCGCCAGCCGTCGGATCGAACATCCCGCCCCTTGCCATGGAGCGGGAAATCGCCATATCCTTGGGCATCATGAACAGCTTTACCCCATCCCATGCAGGCCCCGTCACCATGGCCGGCCAGGATTCGGACGATCAGGGCGAAGGCCCCGGCGGCCCCAACGTCGGTATCGCCACCCGCACGCGAACCCGCACCAAAAAGCCTTCGCTCTACAAGGTGCTGATGCTCAACGACGACTATACTCCGATGGAGTTCGTCGTCCATGTGCTGCAAAGCTTCTTCCGCATGGACATGGAGGAAGCGACGCGGGTGATGCTGCACGTCCATCAGCGTGGCGTCGGCATATGCGGCGTATTCAGCTATGAAGTGGCTGAAACGAAGGTCAATCAGGTGATGGATTTCGCCAGGCAGAATCAGCATCCGCTGCAATGCACGCTGGAAAAGGCCTGACGCACCCAGGTCGTTAACCGCCGGTTGAAGACCGTAGCGCTTATATTTCAATAAATTACGTCATTGAAATACAAGATTTTTTTAGATCTCTTCGGCATGATGGCCCTCACTGAAATGAAGTGGGGACTTCAACCATGACCAGTATCAATAGCTATACCATGAACATGCCGCCATCGCCCCGCGCGATGATGGACCGCAAGATCGGTGCCGCCGTAGAGGCGGGGTCGCTGTCGCAAGTCGATGGCGACGCGCTGGAAACCGCGCTGGATTCGATCGGCAGCGCCCTCTCTTCCTCCGCCAGCGATAGCAGCGCACGGCTCGACCCGTCCGGGATGAAGGACCGGATCGATTCGATGATCGACGATCAGGTGTCGGCAGGGACGTTGACCGAGGATCAGGCATCCGCGTTGCAAAGCTTCTTCGCGCAGGGACCAGGCGGATCGACCGTTACGGCCGACGCCGGTGGGGAAGATCAGGGTTTCAGCATCGACGGCATGGGCGGGGTCGGTGGCCCCGGCGCCATGCGTGGCCCGCCGCCTGGGCCGCCACCGTCTGGATCGAGCGATGATGGCGATGACAGCAGCACGACCAGCAGCACCGACGCGACCAGTGCGACGGATCAGCTGGATTCGATCATCGCCTTCCTCGAAAATCTGCGCAGCAGCCTGTCTCAGTCGTTGTACGGCAGCGTGGCGAGCAGCACCGACAGCAGCAATAGCGGGCTGGTGATCGACAGCCTGGCCTGATCCTCTTCGTCCGGGGACTGACGAAGGCCCGGCGGTGGTGTGCCAAGGCGCGCCGCCGCCGGGTTTTGCATTTGCCGGTTCCCTCATCCGGCATCGCCGCCTACATCATGGGGCGTGAGCGAGACGCCAGCAGCCGATATCTACGACCTTGCCGTCATCGGCGGTGGGGTAAATGGCTGTGGCATTGCCCGCGATGCCGCCGGGCGCGGCGCGCGCGTGCTGCTGCTGGAGCAGGGCGACCTTGCCAGCGGCACATCCTCCGCCTCGACCAAGCTGATCCATGGCGGCCTGCGCTATCTGGAACATCATGCCTTCGCTCTGGTGCGCGAATCGCTGATCGAGCGGGAGCGGCTCTGGGCGATCGCCCCGCACATCATCCATCCGATGCGTTTCGTCCTGCCTTGGACCAAAGGCTTGCGCCCACGCTGGATGCTGCGGCTGGGCCTCTTCCTTTACGACCATATCGGCGGTCGTCGCGCTTTGCCCGCGACCGAGGCGATCGACCTGCGCCGCCATGGCGCGGGTAAGGCGCTGAAGCCGGGTTTCGGTCCGGCCTATTGCTATTCCGACGGCTGGGTCGATGACGCGCGGCTGGTCCTGCTCAATGCGCGCGATGCCGCCGACCGGGGCGCGGATGTCCGTACCCGCACCGCCGTCGTCCGACTGGAGCGGGACGAGGGCCTTTGGCACATCCAGACCAGAACGACGCAAGGTGCCGAGCAGCCGTACCGTGCACGGGCCGTCGTCAACGCCACCGGCCCTGCCGTGCTCGACCTGCTGGACCGCGCGCATCGGCCGACCGATCGCCATATTCGGTTGGTGCGCGGATCGCACATCGTCGTGCCGCGCCTGTTCGATCACGATCATGCCTATTTCTTCCAGCTGCCCGACGGCCGGATCTTCTTCGCCATTCCCTATGAGCGCGACTTCACCCTGATCGGCACGACCGACCGGGATCATCAGGGTGGGCTGGACCATGTCGTCCCAAGTGATGAGGAGATCGCTTATCTGTGCGCGGCGGCCAATCGCTACTTCGCGCGCCCGATCGCGCCGGCGGATGTCCTCTGGTCCTATGCCGGGGTGCGTCCGCTGGTCGATGACGGTTCGGGCCGGCCGGAGGCGGCGACGCGGGGCTATCGACTGGACATTGATGGCGCACCGGGCGAAGCGCCACTGCTCAGCGTCTTCGGCGGGAAGATCACCACCTATCGTCATCTGGCGGCCGAGGCGGTGGAGCAGCTGAAACCCTATCTGCCCGCTCTTCAAGGGAGTGATTGGACTGCTGACTCGCCCCTGCCCGGTGGCGATTTTCCGATGACCGGCCTTGCCGAACTCACTGCCGGACTGGCCCGCGACTATGCCTTTCTGACGCCGGCCACGCTCGACCGGATCGCTCGCGCTTATGGTACGCAGGCACGGGTCTGGCTGGGCGATGCCACCGATCCGAGCGGGTTGGGTCTGGATTTCGGCCATGGACTGAGCGAAGCGGAGGTCCGCCACATGATGACCCGCGAATGGGCGCAGACCAGCGAAGACATACTCTGGCGGCGCAGCAAGATCGGCCTGCGGCTGAACCGTGAGCAGGTGGAGCGACTGGAAAGTTGGCTGGAGGAGAGGGCATGAGCGAGCGTCACCTGCTGGTGCTGGATGCGGGAACGACATCGACCAGAGCGATGCTGTTCGCGCCTGATGGTACGCGCGTGGCGACGGCGCAGGCGGACCTCACTCAATTTTATCCACAGCCCGGATGGGTGGAACATGATGCGACGGAAATCTGGACGCACACGCTGGATTGCGCCCGCCAGATGGTGGCGCGGGCGGGCGGCACCGACCGGATCGCCGCGATCGGCATCACCAACCAGCGGGAGACGGTCGTCGCCTGGGACCGGCAAAGCGGCGATCCGCTGGGCCGGGCGATCGTGTGGCAGGATCGGCGCACCGCCGATCAGTGCGCGATCCTGCGGCAGGGCGGCCATGAAGCGCTGGTCCAGCGGCGGACCGGCCTGATCCTGGATCCCTATTTCTCCGCGACCAAGATGCGCTGGATGCTCGACCACTGGCCGCAGGCGGCGGCGGCGGGCGACCGGCTCGCCTTTGGTACGGTTGAAAGCTGGCTGGTCTGGAAACTGACCGGTGGCCTGCACATCAGCGACGCCAGCAATGCCAGTCGCACCCAGTTGATGGCGTTGGATGGGGCGGGCTGGGACGCGGAACTGTGCGACCTGTTTGGCGTACCGGGAAGCGCTCTGCCGGCCATCGTCGACAATGCCGGCGATTTCGGCGCGACCCTGCCCGATCTGCTGGGCGAACCGATCCGAATCTGCGGTCTGGCCGGCGATCAGCAGGCGGCAACCATCGGGCAGGGCTGCCTGGCAACGGGCGCGGTCAAGGCGACGCTGGGCACCGGTGCCTTCGTGCTGGCGTCGCTGGGCGATCGGCTCCCCATCTCCGCCCATCGTCTGCTCGGCACGGTCCTTTGCCAGATTGACGGCCGCCGCCATTATGCGCTGGAAGGGTCCATCTTCGTTGCCGGCAGCCTGATCCAATGGCTGCGCGACAGTCTCGGCCTGATCGCAGCAGCGGCGGATACCGACGCGATCGCCCGGTCAGTGCCCGACAATGGCGGCGTGGTTCTGCTCCCCGCTTTGGCTGGCCTTGGCGCCCCTTATTGGCGGCCGGAAGCGACCGGGATCATCAGCGGCCTCACCCATGGCACCGGTCGCGCGCACATCATCCGCGCCGCGCTCGAATCGATGGCGCATCAGGTGCATGATCTGGCCGCGGCTTTCGCAGCCGACGGCGCGCCTTGGCGCATGCTGCGTATCGACGGCGGGATGAGCGCCAACGACTGGATTGCGCAGGATATGGCGGACATGCTGGACCTGCCCGTCGAACGGCCGGCCGATGTCGAAACGACGGCACGGGGTGCGGCGATGCTGGCGGGACTGGGTTGTGGCCTGTTCCCGTCGCTGGAGGCAGCGACCCATATGGCTTCGGCATCGACGCGATTCGTGCCGGCCGTGGAGGCGGGTGTCCGGGTTGCGCGGCTGGCGGGTTGGCATAGCGTGCTGGCGAAGCCGTAACGCTATCGTCACGACGTGTCGGCGCCTGAGAACAAATATTAAGAATGAAGGGGTAGCACCGCCCGCAACATGCCGCGTACCGCCCTCCGCCACCCCCGATCCTGGATTGCGCCGATCTCGACCGGCTGCGTCTATTTTGCGGTGGCCTCGCTGGCCCTGTCCATGTCCCGCTTCGAAGGAGGACTGGCCTTCATCTGGGCAGCCAATGCCTTCCTGATGGCGGAATTGCTGACATCGCGGACAGCGCATTGGACGCGCACCATCATCGCCTGCGGCATCGCCAGTGCGGCGGCGACAGCATGGGTCGGCATGGGGGCGATCGCGGCGTTGCCGATGGCGGCGATCAACATCCTCGAATCGCTGATCGTGGTCGTCATCTGTCGCTGGTTCGTGGCCGACAGGCTGGTCACAGGAGCGATTCGTCCGCTGGTCGTCTTCGTCATCGCGCTATGTGGCGCCGCCAATATCCTTGCCGGGCTTGGGGCCGCCTGGGTCGCGTCGACCCTGACGCCGGTGTCCTTCGCCCATGCCTTTGTCCAATGGTACACAGGCCATGTGCTGGGCGGACTGATCTGTGCACCGATCCTCATCATGGCCTTTCAGGGCGAGTTTCGCCGCTGGCTGGATGAGGCATCGATGCAGGCGCGCGTGGAGGCGGTGCTGTTGCTCGCCCTGTTTGCGTTGACGACTTTCCATGTCTTTCACTGGGCGCGCTATCCGCTGCTCTTCGCGCCGCTACTGCCGCTGGTGCTGATTGCCTTTCGCGTCGGTCATATGGGGTCGGCTCTCGCGATCATCCTGCTGGCCGCGATCGGCGGGCAGGCTACGATGGCGGGCATCGGCCCGCTGGCCTGGGTTGCCGATGGGACCGGCGAGCGCATCCAGTTCTTCCAATTCTATCTCGCGCTCAGCTTTCTGCTGTGCATGCCCGTCGCGGTCGAACTGGCGGCCCGCAAACGCCTGTTCCAGATGTTGCAGCAAAGCGAGGCGCGCTATCGGGCGATGGCCGAATATAGCGGCGACGTCGTGCTCAACATCGGCGTGGACGGCGTGATCCAATATGCATCGCCGTCGGCGACCGAGCAGATCGGTTGTGCGCCGGACCTGCTGGTCGGGCAGGAGGCCGCCAATCTGGTCGATCCACAGGATCGCGATGTCGTGATCGCCGCTTATCGGCGGGCGCTGGCGCAGCCCGGCTCGGTCCATAAGGTCGAGTTCCGGCCGCTGGTCATGGCCGACGGGCTGGAATGGTGCGAAATGGTAAGCCGCGCGATGATCGACGAGCGCGGACTGCCCAGCGGCGTCGTTAGCATGATTCGCGACATGTCGCGGCACAAGGCGCGCCAACACGCCCTTCAACAGGTGGCAGCACGCGATTCGCTGACGGGTGCGGACAGTCGCCGCGCCTTCCTTGAAAAGCTGGACCGTGAGATCGCGCGCGCCGCCATGGGCGCCCGCTCCTCACTGTTTCTGATCGACATCGACCATTTCAAGTCGGTCAACGATCGCTTCGGCCATGGCGCAGGTGACCGGGTGCTCAGCGCCTTTGTCGAACGCCTGCGCTTGGGGTTGCGCACGGGCGATAGTATCGGTCGGCTGGGGGGCGAGGAATTCGCCATTCTGCTGGCGAATAGCGACATCGATCGATCAAGCATGATGTGCGAGCGGCTGCGTGCCCTGCTGGTCGATCCGATTCTGGTCGAAGCATCTGTCGCTATCACGATCACGTTCAGTGCCGGCTTGGTCGAACTGGACGGGGCGTCCGATCGGTCCGCCATGTTGGAAGCGGCGGACAAGGCGCTTTATCGCGCGAAGCATAGCGGCCGTAACTGCCTGCGCCTCGCCGCCTGATCTTTCGGCTAGATCTGCCGCGTCTGACGGCGGAAAAATCACGATGTTATGTTGTAACTTATTATAGGTTGGCCTATGTAGCGGCGACCATGAAGTTGATTTTGCGCCATGCCCTGATGAGCGGTCGCGTCGATCGTATCGCGATCGCGTTGTCGGGTCTGTGTGTCGCCCATTGTTTCGCCACAGCGGTAATCCTGGGTCTGCTCGCATCGGCGGGCGGTATCTTCGAAAGCCCGCTCTTCCACGAAGCTGGCCTGGTACTGGCGATCCTGCTGGGCGCGGTCGCGCTCGGCCATGGCGCGCTGGTCCATGGTTATATGATGCCGGCCGCGATCGGATCGCTGGGCCTTGGCGTCATGGCAGGTGCGCTGACCATGGACCATGGGATGCAGGAAAGCGTCTATACGCTGATCGGCGTCGGCATATTGGCGTTGGGCCACGACCTCAATCATCGCGCCGGCCGTTAGCACGCGTTTGAGGGAGTCGGGCGGCTCCCTTCATCTTTTTCAGCTCTGATTCTTGTGGTCGAAGCGATGCTCGCCTTTCACCCAGCGCACCGTACCCGTGCTGGCGCGCATGACCACGCTTTCGGTGGTCAACTTGCCACCCGGCAGGCGCTTCACCCCATCGAGTAAAGATCCGTCGGTCACGCCGGTCGCCGCAAAGATGCAGTCGCCCTTCGCCAGCTCATGGAGGTCATATATCTTGTCGATATCGGTAATGCCCCATTTGCGGGCGCGCGCTTTCTCATCCTCATTACGGAACAGCAGCTTGCCCTTGAACTGACCGCCGACGCAGCGCAGCGCGGCGCAGGCCAGCACACCCTCCGGCGCGCCGCCCGACCCCATATAGATGTCGATCGTGGTTTCCGGGTCGGTCGTCGCGATCACTCCGGCGACGTCGCCGTCCGGAATCAACATGATCCCGCAGCCGATCGCCCGCAATTCGCTGATCAGCCTCTCATGTCTGGGGCGGTCGAGCACGCAGACGATGATTTCGTGCGCATCGACGCCCTTGGCCTTTGCGACGGACTCTACATTTTCGCGCACCGATTTCTTCAGGTCGATCGTGCCGTCCGGATAGCCGGGGCCGATCGCCAGCTTTTCCATATAGACGTCAGGTGCGTTGAGCAGGCCGCCTTCTTCGGAAATGGCCAGTACGGCCAACGCGTTCGGTCCGGCCTTGGCCGTGATCGTCGTGCCTTCCAGCGGATCGAGCGCGATGTCGATCTTCGGCCCGGTGCCGATCGCGCTGCCGACCTTTTCGCCGATATAGAGCATCGGCGCCTCGTCGCGTTCGCCTTCTCCGATGACGACCGTCCCGTCCATGTAGAGATCGTTGAAGGCGAGGCGCATCGCCTCCACCGCTGCGGCGTCGGCGGCTTTTTCGTCGCCCCGGCCGATCAGCCTGGACGCGGCGATGGCGGCCGCTTCGGTCACACGGACCATTTCGAGCACCAGGACACGATCTAGTGTCGAGCTTCCCTGCACCATAAACTTCCTCTGCCTTGTCTTGTGGATCGAGGCGATAGGAGTTCGCCCCCCGCTTGTCGAGCGAGGAAGGGACGAGGCCCATGATCCTCCGGGCAATGGGCAGGCAGCCATGATGCCGCCATGATTGGTTGCTTTTCTGCGCGTGATGAAGCGCTTTCTCCTTCTCTTCGCCCTGGCGGCGGCGTCGCCGTTGGCAGCCCAAGAGGCGGATGAGGACGCGTTGATGGCGACCTATCGGGCCAAGACCCAGGTGATCCGCCCGTGCGACCGCAGCGGCGGCGCGATTGTCGTGTGCGGCAATCGGGCGGAACGTAATGCGAAGGAGCGCCTGCCATTGCCGCGTGAAGCCGACAGTAGCGGGATTTTACGCGGAGACGCGCCGCGCGCATCCGCCACCCCGGCAAAACAGGGTTCCTGCGGTGTCGTTGGCGGACAGGCGGCCGGATGCGTCGGCGGCTGGAATGCCGCAAAGACGCTGGATGGAGCGATTAAGGCTGTAACGGCGATCGTCGATCCCGACGCCGATCTTGCGCTGCCGCCGCCGCTGCCCGATCGCTTCAAGGGCGCCGGGCAGCATTAGGCGCGCGTTCAGTCGAGAATGTGCATCACCATCGGGGTGTCGAGCAAGCTGTCCGATCCGGCCAGCCGCTCCAGCGTTTCGCGTACGCAGCGTTCTTCGCCGGCATGAGTGACGATCGCGACGAGCACGCCGTCGGCCTGATTTGCGCCGCGCTGGATCATGCTTTCGATCGACACGCCGGCGTCGCGGGTGGCGGCGGCGATTTCCGCCAGCACACCGGGGCGATCCTGCACCTTGAAGCGCAGATAGGCGCGGCCGATCCGCTTGCCGGCATCGGCGGTATTCTGCGGCGTCAGCGCCGCGACCGGCATGGCGAAGGCGTCGCCATATTCGTCACGCGCTACGTCGATCAGGTCGGCGACAACGGCCGATGCGGTCGGGCCGTCCCCGGCGCCGCGCCCCTGGAAGAAGAGGCGCCCGACGAAATTACCCTCCGCCACCACGGCGTTCAGCGACCCGTCGACATGGGCGAGGGGGTGGTCGAGCGGCACCAGCATCGGATGGACCCGCTGGAACAGGCCGTCGGCGCTGTTTTGTGCCATGCCGACCAGTCGGATACGGAAACCGAGCGCTGCGGCTTCGGCGATATCGGCGGCGATGACGTGGCGGATACCGGTGGTGGCGACCGCATCGAAATCCAGTTCGGTGCCAAAGGCCAGGCTGGCGAGGATGGTCAGCTTATGCGCGGCATCGACACCATCAATGTCGAAGCTGGGGTCGGCTTCGGCATAGCCCAGTTCCTGCGCTTCCTTCAGAACCTCGTCGAACCCCCGGCCTTCCTTTTCCATCGTGGTCAGGATGTAATTGCAGGTGCCGTTCAGGATGCCGTAGACGCGGCTGATCTCGTTGGCGGCGGCGCCTTCGCGCATGCCCTTGATGACCGGGATGCCGCCTGCGACCGCAGCTTCATATTTCAGTGCGATGCCGCCCTGCTCGGCGAGCCGTGCAAGGTCCAGGCCATGATGGGCCAGCATCGCCTTGTTGGCGGTGACGAAAGGCTTGCCCAATGTCAGGCATTGGCGTGCCAGGGTCAAAGCCGGGCCGTCCGCGCCGCCGATCAGTTCGACCACGACATCGACATCGTCGCGCGTGGCGAGCGTCGTCATATCGTCCACCCATTCATAGGGCGACAGGTCGACGCCGCGATCCTTGTTCCGGTCGCGCGCCGAAATGGCGACGATCTGGATAGGACAGCCGGCGCGCCGGGCGATCAGGTCGCCATTGGTTTCGAGCAGCCGAATCACCCCGCCGCCCACCGTGCCGAGGCCGACAAGCGCGACGCGCAGCGGGGCATGGCGGTGCAGATTGGTCATGGCGGTGTGTCTTCCTTCCGGCTGATGAACGCCGCGCTGATAGCCGCCCCAGCGTATCTGTCCAAGGAAAAGCGGGCACGCGCGGCGCCCGCGCCCGAATCAGCCCGGCACGCGCGTGCGCCCGCACGACCCAAGCGCGGCGATCACGACGCCATAGTCGGCACGAGCGGCCTCGGCGTCCTGCGCGGACAGGGTGCGAACCGAACGGGCGGGCAGGGTCGCGGGCAGGCTGCATGCCATTCGATACCAGAGCAGGCTGCCCGGCTCGGGCGGGCGGGCGGCCTCGTCCATGATTTCGCCCAGAGCGACCGCCCAGTGGGGGGCTTGTCCGGGGCGACGGAGAACAGAGAGTGAAACGGGATCGCCATTTTCGGTGCGCAGGAATATCTGCGTCTCGCCTTCGCCAGCGATCGTGCCAGCAACATGGAAGGCATCGCCCAGTCCGACGATGCGTGGCGGCGCGTTGGGCGCGACCAGGGCGGACAGGATGCCCTTCACCCGCTCCACGGCGGCCGGGGTGGCCGCGATTTGTGCGTCCGGGGCGGTCAATTGAATCTCCCCGGGGCGACTGCCGGGCCGGGCAAACAGGATCACCTGCGCCTTTTTGAGCTTGGGGATCTTCCCTCGGGCGTCGGTCTTTGCATCGTAAAGATAGGTTACAAGGGGACTGATTCCCGCTTCACCGCGAATCAGCCCCGTTACATCCGCCTCTACAAACAGCCTTTTATGCCCTGCCGGGACATTTCCGGCCTGATCGGGCTTTATGGCGATGATGTTGCGAATCCGCACATTGGCCACCAGCGGCGCCTTGTCAGCCAGGTCCACGATGTCGGCATAGGACAGGCCGGCCTGTCCTCCCGATGGTTGCGTTACCATCTGTGGATTTTGCGCAAAGGCCGGGAAAACCGCGGAAGATGCGGCGGAAATGAGGCAGGCCAACCCAAATCGGGCCGAGCGGGTAGCGGATTTCTTTGTCATCTTCGTCCTGTGTTTTTAGCCCGTGGCAAGGATGTCACAGGCAAGTCATTCCGATATGAAATGGTAACCGCAAATGAACAAAACGATAAAGCGTTTGCGTGCCACGATGCGCCGCGATAGGAGTTTGCGCGGTAGCAAATGAACGGACAGGGGCCAAAGGCGATTGGGATAGCCCGGTCGGCTTGGGTCGTTTTTGGCTGATTTTGTATAAACCACTGGTAAGATGAGTTAAGGAGTGTCGTTGCCGAATGGCCTATGCTGACCACTCGCAAGGATCGAGTCGGACTGTCTCGATCGTCATCGTCGCCCTGATTCACGCTGTTCTTGGCTATGCCTTCGTCACCGGTCTTGGCATGAAATATGTCAAAAAGGCGGCAGAACAGCTGAACGTGATCGACGTGAAGGAGGAACCGCCACCACCGGACGAGGAGCCGCCACCGCCGCCGCCAGACCAGCCGGTCGAGCCGCCGCCGGTCGTCGCGCCTCCGCCGATTGTGCAGACCCCGGCGCCTGCGCCACCGATTCAGACCGTTCGGACGCCCCCTCCGGTGTTCAATCCGGTCCCGGTTGCCGCACCGCCGCCACCCCCGGCCGCACCGCCGCCACCGCCTCAGGCTGCTTCGCGCGCTTCGCCGCGTAGCTCGCCGGGCAGCTGGCTCAGCGATGCCGACTATCCGAGCCGCGCGCAGCGCGAAGAACGTTCGGGTACGGCCGGTTTCCGTCTGGAAATCGGCGCAGATGGTCGCGTGACCAACTGCACCATCACGCAGTCGACCGGCCATGCCGACCTCGACGAAGCAACCTGCCGTCTGCTGCCGAAGCGTGCGCGCTTCAAGCCGGCCAAGGGTTCTGATGGTGCGGACATGCCCGACACCTACAACGGGCGTATCACCTGGCGTCTGCCGGAATAATCCTGATCGGGAAGGCGTGCGCGTGGCGCCGCCTTGCCCTAGCTTGATCTCATTGAGAGGGAAGTCTTGAACATGTTGATGTATCTCGCAGCTGCGGCTCCCAAGCCGGAAAACCCCTATGGCCTGATGGAAGCCCTGGAACAGGGCGGTACCATCGCCTGGACCGTGTTCCTCATCCTGTGCGCCATGTCGGTCGGTACTTTCTACATTCTGTTCACCAAGCTGATCGAACAGCAGAAGGTGATCAGCCAGGGCAAGAAGATCCGTGCGACCTTCTGGCGCGCCGCTTCGCTGAAGGAAGCGTCGGCCAAGCTCGAAAAGAACTCGGCCTACAAGCAGATCGTCGATGACGGCATCAAGGCCCAGGACGAGCATGGCAAGCTGAAGGATCCGGTCGAAGCCCATGACTGGCTGCACGGTTCGCTGGCTCGCTCGGAAGCCGCGATCAACTCGTCGCTGAACGGTGGCCTGGCCTTCCTCGCAACCGTCGGTTCGACCTCGCCGTTCATCGGTCTGTTCGGTACCGTTATCGGTATCTACCGCGCCCTGATCAAGATCGGCGCTGCCGGTCAGGCTTCGATCGACGCCGTTGCCGGCCCGGTCGGTGAAGCTCTGATCATGACCGCTCTGGGTCTGGCCGTGGCCGTTCCCGCAGTGCTCGCCTACAACTTCCTGCAGCGTCGTAACAAGTCGATCGCCGAACAGCTGAACGGTTTCACCGTCGACCTGCTCGCCTATCTGGTTTCGGACGGCGCCGTGAAGCCTTCGGTTGCTGCCGCTCCGGCCGCTGCTGCCAAGCCGGCTGCTGCACCGACCAAGGCCTGATTGCCTTAATACTCCGGTTCGGGAACCGGGTGGCGGCTGCGACCGCCCGGTTTCCCGCCGGACGTGGGCCTCGGTTGACGGGGCACCATCGACATAAAGGTTAGGATAGTATCAATGGCAATGAGTGCTGGCTCCGGCGGTGACGACAAGCCTTTGTCCGACATCAACACGACGCCGCTCGTCGACGTCATGCTGGTGTTGCTCATCATCTTTCTCATCGCTGTCCCGGTCGTCGTTCAGACGGTCGATCTCCAGCTTCCCAAGGTGGCTTTCGAGCCCACCACGACGAAGCCGGAAAATGTGTCGCTTTCGGTCACACAGGCCTCTGATGGCAAGTGTGCGGTGTTCTGGGGCCTGGCGCCCGTCAGCTCCAGCGAATTGCTGGATCGTGCTGTCGCCAAGCTGGAAGCAGACATCAAGAAGGCAGGCGGCGTTGAAAATATGACGCCTGAGGATCTGCCAGAAGTGCATATCCGCGGCGACATCAATACCCCCTATCGTTGCATCGGCGGCACCATCTATACGATGCAGCGCGCTGGCTTCCCGAAGGTGGGCTTCATCTCCGAGCCGGAACCCGGCACGTCGACGACCCGCCTCTGACCGGCTGATTAAGGAGATTTCGCTATGGCTATGAGCATGGGCTCCGATGATGGTGAGCCGATGATGGAAATGAACACGACGCCGTTGATCGACGTCATGCTCGTTCTCCTCATCATGTTCATCATCACCATTCCGATCCAGACCCACGCGGTGAAGATCGACCTGCCGCAGAACGCGCCGCCTACGGACAGCGTGATCGACCCGGTCAAGAACAAGGTCGCGATCGATCCGGCTGGTATCATCACCTGGAACGGTTCGCCGATCGACCTGCTGACCCTGCGTCAGTATCTGCAGCAGTCGCTGCGCCTGCCGGTCGAGCCGGAACTGCAGTTCCAGCCGAACGCCGCCACCCGTTATGTGACGGTTGACGAAGTGCTGGCGGAGATCAAGCGTGCGGGCGTGACGAAGCTGGGCTTCGTCGGCAACGAACAATATGGCAGCTTCTGATCGCTGACGTCCGGTAGCGCTCTTCCCGCGCAAGACTTCCCGGTTTTCGGGATGGCGGGCCGGGCATAAGCGATAGAAGATTGCAGATATTCAGGGGTCGCCTTCGGGCGGCCCCTTTTTTGCGTCATATGATCCAAAAGCGGTGAGTTGCGGCTGGACCGCCCCCAATTTAACCCTTTGATTACCTAGATCGCCGAAAATGGCGTGAGGACAGAGCGGTATCGATATGGGCCTGGAACGACAGACAGAATATGATCGGAAGGGCCGGGCGGCGGAGCGTCGTCATGTCCAGATCGGCGTCAAGATCCGGCGGCCGGGTGAAACCTGGTTCACCAGCCGGATCACCGATGTGTCCGTAACCGGTTTCCGCTTGCAAAGCTTCATGAAGTTGACCGTCGGCAGCGATGTGTGGATCATGCTGCCAGGCTTCGAAGGCCGGCGCGCCCGCGTGTTGTGGACCCGTGGTCCGGAATCAGGCTGTGCCTTCGAGCGGCCGCTGCATCCCGCCATCCTCGATCATATCGTTGGCCTGAACCTGACCGCCGCTGCGCGCTAGGGCATCCTGGGGTCCGCCAGAATAGTCGAGGGCTCGCCGACCATCAGCGCAAGCGAATGATCGGAGCATCGTCCGACTGAGGCCGATCAGCTGATGCTCCTAAGGCTTAGCGCGCCGGTATCAGGTTGATGCCATGTCCTGAAATTGCAGGCTGGCGAGACGGGCATAAAGACCGTCCTTGGCCACCAGCGCTGCATGGTCGCCCTGCTCGACGATGCGGCCTTCATCCATCACCAAAATGCGATCGGCGGCGCGGACCGTCGCCAGCCTGTGGGCGATGACGATGGTCGTGCGCCCCTGCATCAATCGTCCGAGTGCATCCTGCACCAGCTTTTCCGATTCGGCGTCGAGCGCGGATGTGGCTTCATCCAGCAACAGGATCGGGGCGTCACGCAGCAATGCGCGGGCGATCGAGAGACGCTGGCGCTGGCCGCCCGACAAGCGTGCGCCGCCTTCCCCCATCTGGCTGTCCAGCCCCTGGGGTAAAGCGCGCAGGAACGCCTCGGCATTGGCGGCGCGCGCGGCATCCCAAATCTGCTCGTCCGTGGCGTCCCAACGGCCATAGCGCAGATTGTCGCGGGCCGAGGCCGCGAAAATCACGCTATCCTGCGGCACCATCGCCATCATCGCGCGCAATGCAGCGGGATCGGCGTCGGGCAGGGCGACCCCATTCAGCCGCACGGTGCCGGAGGAGGGATCATAGAAGCGCAGCGCCAGCTGGATCAGCGTCGATTTGCCCGCACCTGACGGACCGACCACCGCCACCGTCTCACCTGGTGCGACGGCGAAGGAGACGCCATGGAGCGCGGCTTGATCGGGCCGGGTGGGATAATGGAAATGCACATCCTCGAAACTCAGTCGCGCGCCGTGATCGGCGGCGGGCAGGATGGCGGGATAAGCGGGCGGCAGGATGTCCGGCTCGGCCGTCATCAATTCATGCAGACGACTGGCCGCGCCGGCCCCGCGCAACAAATCGCCCCAGCTTTCCGAAAGCGATCCGAACGCGCCGGCAACCAGGCCGCCGGTCAAGACGAAGGCTGCAATGCTCCCGCCCGACAGGCGCCCAGCGGCGACGTCGAGCGCGCCCTGCCACATCACGGCGGTGATCGAGCCGAACACCAGCCCGATCACCACGGCCGTCATCAACGCCCGCAACGCGATGCGCTTGCGCGCTGTGCCAAAGCCGCTCTCCACCGTGGCGTCGAAGCGGTCGGCTTCGCGCTTTTCCTGCCCGAATGCCTGGACGATCTTCATCGCGCCCAGCACTTCGCTGGTGACGCTGCCGATGTCGGCCAGCCGATCCTGACTGGCGCGGGACAGGCCACGCACCCGGCGGCCAAGGCCGATCAGTACCAGCAGGATGACCGGGATGCCGAGGAGCAGCAATGCAGCCAGCTTGGGCGCCAGGGCGAAGAGATAGACCAGTCCGCCTATGCCGGTGACAAGGTTGCGCAGCGCGACGGAGACGGTGGAGCCGACAACCTGTTCGACGATGGCGGTATCGGCGGTCATGCGTGACGCGATTTCCGAGGGGCGATTTTCCTCGAAGAAGCGCGGCGCCTGTCGCAGCAGATTGGCCTGGGTGGCGCTGCGGATATCGGCGATGACCCGTTCGCCCAGCCAGGACACGAAATAGAAGCGCAGCGCCGTCGCCACTGCCAGCACCACCACGATCATCAGCAGATATTCGAACCAGCGGCTGATGTCGCCGCCGCCCATGAACCCGCGATCGATGACGAGGCGAAAGCCGCTGGGGATGCCCAGCGTCGCGGCGGAGGAGACGATCAACGCCAGCAGCGCACCGGCGATACGGCCGGGATAGCGGCGGGCGAACTGCCACAGCATCGTCAGGCTACCAAGGGCAGGTCGCGCGTCGGCGCGGGCGATGGTTTGCGGGGCATCCTCCATGGATGCGGCGCTTAAAGGGATTTCGCGGGATAGGAAATATCCGACCGGCGCGAAATCGCTTCAAGCATGGAAAATAGCACGGCCGGCTGCATCCGAATACCGCCTCCTGCCAGCCGGTTCAGCTATCCCGCGCAATTTCCCCTGCCAATTGCATCACGCGGCGGGCATCGGCCTGACCCGTCAACGCATAGGCCATGCTGCCCGCTTCCCAATAGGCGACGGTATCGCCCTGCCGCTGGGCCATCAAGGGCGTCGCTTCCGCCGGGGTTTCGGCGCGGTCGGCGAAGAAGGAGAGTTCCTCCCCCTGCGGCGTCACCATCGACATGGCGATGGCCGGGCTGTCGGCCGTGGGGAAGAGCTGGACATCGGTGACACGCCATCCGGCCGGCAGGGGGGGCAGGACGATGCCGGTCGACCGTTCGATCTCTTGGGCGTTGAGGTGGGCACTTTCGATCTGCGAGGCCATGCCCTGCCGCAACAGCCCGGCCCGGCGAGAGGCGGCGGCTTCGTCCAGGAAGCTGCTTGCCTGCGCGCTCTGCGGAAATTCGCCCAGTTCGCCGCGCGCGATCCAGCCGGTGGCGATAAGGGCGGCGATGGCGGCGGCGCGGCCCATATGGCGCCAGGTGCGACCGGCCTCATTATCGTTGGCGACCGGCAGGCTGGTGTCGCGGCGACGGCCGACCAACGTGCCCTTGGTCCCATCCTTCATCAGGCGGAAGTCGATATGCGGCCAGCGCTTGCGCCAGCGCCGCGCGACCAGCCGTTCGCCGGGGCGTGCGGCATCGTCCAGCAGCACCACCCCATTGGGGGAGAGGCGGGCGAACAGGCTGTCGGCCGCCCCGCGCACCAGCGGATGCACGCTCCAGGGCGGACCGTCGATGATGATGAGGTCGATCCGTTCGGGCAATTGGTCCAGCGCATACCAGCGGCCGGGCCAGTCGGCGCTTTCATGGGTCAGCGGCGCATGACGGATATCGACGTCCAGCGCATGGTCGGCCAGCCATTGGCGCGTCGCGTCGACGAAGCCGCCATGCTGGTCGAAACTGTGGAGCCGACCGCCGCCATGAATTTGCAGCGCGCGCGCGGCGATCAGGGAGGATGCGCCGGCGCCCAGTTCCACCACATGGGTCGGCCGAAGCCGGGCGATTTCCCACACGATATGGCGCAGGAATCCGACATCCGCCTTCCAGCTGCCCAGATGAGGCAGGGCATCATGGGCCAGGCCCAGTTCGTCCAGCAAGGCCCGCTTGTCCGCCGGCCGGCCGCCCGACAGGCTGGCGAGCAGCCAGGGCCAGCCGATCGCGCCGAAAGCAAGGCGCCAGGCCATGTCGGACAGGCGGCGCGGCAGGGCGCTGCTGTCGGGCAGCGTCTCGCTCAGGGGCAGGAGGCCGGTCAGGTCACGGGATGTCACGGGAAAAGCTCTTTCTTCTGCAAAGGCATGGCTATGGCGCCTCTTGTGTTTCACGCATATGACGCTGCTTCACATGGTCAATGACTGACGCAGGGAACGCCGATGACCCGTATAATTTCCGCGACCGTCGAACGTTGGCCGGTAGCGGGTGCCTTCGTCATCAGTCGCGGGGCCAAGACCCATGTCGATGTGATCGTCTGTACCGTGGGCGACGGCGTACATGAAGGGCGCGGCGAAGGCACGGCCATCTATTATGAGGGCGAGAGTGCGGAGGGATGCGTCGCGGCGCTCCAAGGCTATGCCGGGCCGCTGGAGCGCGACGCGCTGCTGACGCATATGCCGCGCGGCGCGGCGCGCAATGCGTTGGATTGCGCGCTGTGGGATCTGGAAGCGAAGCGGGCGGGCGTGCCGGTATGGCAGCTGGCCGGGCTGGCTGCGCCGGCGGCGCTGCCCACCGCCTTCACCATCAGCCTGGGCGATCCGGGGAAGATGGAGAGTGATGCACGGGCAGCGGCGGCGCGGGGCTTTGCGCTTCTGAAATGCAAGCTGACCGGCGAGGGCGACCGGGCACGGATCGCCGCCGTGCGCGCGGGCGCGCCCGATGCCAGGTTGATCGTCGATGCCAATGAAAGCTGGCATGCCATGGACATCGCGGCGGAGGCGGCGGCATTGGCCGCGCTGGGCGTGGAGATGGTCGAGCAGCCGGTGATCCATGGGCAGGAAGACAGGCTGGCAGGGGTGCGGGCGTCCTTGCCGCTATGCGCCGATGAAAGTTGCCATACCCGCGCGGACCTCGACCGGCTGGGCGATTTCGACGCGGTCAATATCAAGCTGGACAAGGCCGGGGGGCTGACCGAGGCGCTGGCGCTGGCGAGCGAGGCGCGCGCGCGCGGGTTTCGCATCATGGTCGGCTGCATGCTGAGCACATCGCTGGGCATCGCGCCGGCCGCGCTGGTGGCGCAGGGGGCGCACTGGATCGACCTGGACGGCGCGCTGCTGCTGGCGGAGGACCGGGCCGGCGGCCTGCCCTTGCGGGACGGGATGTTGCAGCCCGGCACCTTGTGGGGCGCGGGTCAGTAACCCAGGGTCAGGCCGACCGCATAATATTTGGGGCCGACATTGGCCTTGGCCCGCAGCTTGGGGATGATCGGCATGGCCAGCGTCGCATAGGGGCGGGTATTATCGCCGCTGAAGCGGACGCCGGCGCCGATCGTCATCGACAGCGGGATGGTGTAGGCGGCTTCGACCCGGCCATAGAGTTTCGTGTCGCCATCGCGAATATAGACGCCCGCGCCCGGCGTCAGGCTGAAGCCTGCAATGCCCATGGCATAGCCCGCACCTAGTTCCGTACCCCAATGGCCGTCCGCGCGGGCATAATTGGCCTCCGCGCCCAGTCCTTCGGCATGGGCGGTGGCGGGCAGAGCGGCGGCGAGCGCGGCGACGGTCAGGGTGAGGGCGACATGCTTCATGGGACAAGCGGCTAGGGCGGCAGGGCGGCGCCGGCAAGGTGGGGCGGGACGAGTCGGTCTTGCGGCGGGATGGTAAGGCCGCGCCATCTACGCGACACATAAGCGACGAGCGAAGTTCACACTGTTGCAGGGGGCGATGGGGGCCGAAGCGCTCGCAAGGCGCCTGCGACGCGCCACCGGCGCGCCATCCATGCGACACCCGTGCGCCATCGGGGCGACGATCGCGCGCCACGGGCGCGACAGGGATGCGACCGGAGGGCGACAAGGGAGCAGGGGGCAGAAGGAAAGATGGTCCATCGGGCAGGATGAAGCAGACATTATCCTACATTGGAAGGATGGTAGGACAGGTGGCGAAGGCTGGCTATCGGCTGATTTAAGCCCTCTCCCGCTTTTCGCGAGAAAGGGTTGGGTGAGGGCCTTCTTGGAAAAGCATCAACTGATGCAGGACGATGGCGCATGCGCGAACCGCAGCGCCCTATATTGAGTCACGCTGCTATGGCCGAACACCAAGAAAGACCCTCACCCAACCCTCTCCCGTGAAGACGGGAGAGGGCTATAAGGCTCATTCATTTTTCCCCCACAAGCCTTGCCGGCTTCACGTCCGGATAGGGCATGATCGCCTTGCCATCCGGGCCGGCGGTGAAGCTGGTTTGCGTCGGGTAGGCGAACTCGATCCCTTCGGCGTTGAACCTCTTCCAGATGGCGAGGCCGATGCGGTGGCGCATCTGGAAATAATCATGATGGTCGGGGTCGGGCACGTCGAAATTCAGCTGATAGTCCAGGCTGCTGGCGCCGAAGGCGACGATGCCGGCATTGACGAAGATCAGCCCCTCCGCCTCGACGATCTTCTGGAGCATGGCGGGAATAGCCTCCGCCTTCGCCTCGTCCGTCTGGTAGATGACGCCGATGGCGTAGGTCACGCGGCGCTGGATCAGCGTCTGGAGGCTGGTAATTTCCTTTTGCAACAGCTGCGAGTTGCCGATCACCTTCTTCTCGCCGCTCATCGCGCGCAGGCGCGTGCTTTTCAGGCCGATCTTTTCCACCCGCGCGGTGGTCTGGTCATAGGTGATGATCTCACCCCGGCGGAACGGCTTGTCGAAGATGATGGACAGCGCGGCGAACAGGTCGGAGAAGATGCCCTGCGCCGCCAGACCGATGGCGATGCCGCCGATGCCCAGACCCGCGACCAGGCCGGTGACGTTGACGCCCAGATTGTCCAGCACCACGATCGCGGCGATGGCGAACAGCGCGAAGCTGACCAGAATGCGGATCAGGCCCATCGCATTGGCCAGCGTTTCGCCGCCGCCATCCTCCGCCAGCGTCTTGCGCTCGATCAGGCCCAGGATGATTTCCCGCGCCCAGAGCGCGGCCTGCAACACGGCCGCGATGGTGAAGAGGAAGGTGACCGTCTTCGCCAGCGAAGGCGGCGCGTCGGCATAGCCCACCACCAGCTTGGCGGCGACCAGGATCATGAAATAATGGGTGGTGCGCGCCGCCGCCCGGCCCAGCACATTGGCATAGCCCAGCGGGTCGCCGACGCCACCCTTGTGCCGCTTGCCCAGTTCGCGCAGCGCCGCGAGCGCGAGATAGATGATGATCGCCGCACCCACCGCGATCGCGATCTGCACATAATGGAGCTGGAACCAGGCGATGGTGCTCTGTCCCATTTCCCGTAAATTGGGCGCATGAACAGTGAGGTCGGGAAGGGAGGTGTCGGTCTTCTTGTCGGCCATGCCAATCCTGTCTGGTCGAAAATTTGGTGTCAGGCCGCCGCTGCAAGCGGGGCGCAATCGGCAATGCCGTCGAGGAAAGCGATCAGGCCGCGTTCCCCGCGGGAGAGATAGCGGGTTCGACGCGGCAAGCGAAGCCCCGCGCGCCAATCATCCTGCCCATCGCGGCAAAGCGCGATCAGGGCGGGGTGGATGTAGCTTTTGCGGCTGATCGCCGGCGTATTGCCCAGCGCCTGCGCCACCGGCTCCAGCATCTGCTTCAGGGAGACATGGCCGGCCGCCAGCGTTTCGAACGCGATGGTGGAGGCGCCCCAGGTGCGGAAATGCTTGGCGGTGAACGGCGCGCCCATCGCATCGGCAATATAGGCGTTGACGTCGCTGGAGGTGATCGGCCGCGCCTCTCCATCTTCGTCCACATATTGGAAGAGATGCTGGCCCGGCAGATCCTGCACCTGCCGCACGAAGCGCAGCAGGCGGGTGTCGGTGACGGTCAGCTGCTGCTGCTTGCCCGATTTGGCGCGGTAGCGCAGCGTCAGCGTCTTGCCGGTCAGGTCGACATGGCGGCGGCGCAGCGTGGTGGCGCCGAAACTCTTGTTGGTGGTGGCATAATGTTCGTTGCCCACGCGCAGCTTGGCGAGGTCCAGCAGGCGGACGACGGCAGCCAAAGTGCGGTCCTTGCGCAGGCCGCGTTTCGACAGGTCGGCCTCCAGCCGCTCGCGCAATTTGGGTAGAGCGCGACCGAAATCGGGGCAGCCGGCATATTTCTCCGCCTCTCGCGCGGCGCGGAAGTCGGGATGGTAGCGATATTGTTTCCGGCCCCGGTCGTCATAGCCGATCGCCTGAATATGGCCGTAGGGAGACGCGCAGAACCAGCAGTCGCGATAGGCGGGCGGCAAGGCGATGCGGTTCAGCCGGTCGATTTCCTCGCGGTCGGTGATGCGGGCGCCATCGGCGCGATAATAGGCCCAGCCATGCTTCAGCGCGCGGCGGGTAATGCCGGGGCAGCTGTCGTCGCTATGTGTAAGATCTGGCATTTGTACCGGAAAACCCGCCGTTCGTCGCTTCGTTCCGCAACCTGTAGCGAGGCGAGCGGTTGAAGGGCTTTCCCGCATCATCAAGGAGAGACATATGCCCGCCATCGAGGAAAGCCGCATCCTGATCGTCGCGACCGACGGCTTCGAGCAGTCCGAACTGTTCGACCCGCGTCAGGCCTTGATCGACGCCGGGGCGGAGGTCGTGCTGGCCGCGCCCGACACGCAGCCGATCCAGGGTATGAAACATGATGAGAAGGGCGACACCATCACGCCGGAAATCACGCTGGAGGCGGTGAAAGTCGCCGAATATGACGGGCTGATCCTGCCCGGCGGCGTCGCCAATCCCGATACGCTGCGCACCAACGACAAGGCGGTGGCGATCGTGCGGGCCTTCGTCGACGCGGGCAAGCCGGTGGCGGCGATCTGCCATGGGCCGTGGCTGCTGGTGGAGGCGGATGTCGTGCGCGGCAAGACCGTCACCGGCTGGCCATCGGTGCGCACCGACCTGACCAACGCCGGCGCGCAGGTCGTCGATCAGGCGGTGGCGATAGACGGCAATATCATCACCAGCCGCAAGCCGGACGATATCCCCGCCTTTGTCGAAGCCTTCAAGGCAGCGGTTGACGCAGGCCAGCCGGTCGCAGCCTGACGGCCAGGTTGGCCGGCACGGCGCTGAGCCGCCATGGCATGACCGGGCGGCGCAGCATCGACAGATGGGCCAGCGTCCAGGCGGCGCAGACGGCGAAAGTCGGCGCGGCGAAGGCGAGGGCGCCGGGGAAGAGCAGCGGCGCGGCGATCGCGGCCACGCCGCCGCCCAGCGCCAGCGCCAGCGCGCGCGGCTCGCCATCGGGGCCGCGCAGCCAGACCATGCAGGCGGTCACGCCGGTGAGGAAGCACAGGATCAGGTGCAGGGCAGGCTGGCCCATGGCGCCGGTCGCCGCGATCAGCAGCGGAAGCGCGCCGGCCGCGTGGATCAGGCTGCGCCGGCCGATCAGCAGGGTGGCGAGCGGATAGGCCAGCAACTCGCAAGCGAGGGCAGCGGTCAGGATCGCGCCCGCCAACCTGAGGTCGCCGGCGATCAGCGCCACGACCGCCGCCGCGCCCCAGCGGAGCAGCCGCGATGGCGCCATGATGATATGGCTGACCCACTCCCTCGTGCCGGAGCGCAGGGTGAAGCGGCGATCGGCCAGCCGCAGCTGGAAACCGCCGATCAGCATCAGCGCGTCCATGCCCCAGGGCAGGAGGTCCGGCGCCACAAGCGGACAGGCCAGCGCCAGCCCCAGCAACAGGCCATGGGCGACGCCCAGCGCGCGCAGTTCGCCGTTCATGCCGGGACTCCGTGCCGGGCGGCGAGGGCGGCGTCCAAGTCGCGCTTGGCCGCATCCTTGCGCAGTCGGGTCAGATAGGTGTCCAGCCCGATCTGAAGCGCGAGCATCATGAAGATGAAGGGTTGGTAGGCGATACCCACGAAGAGCGATCCGATCATGTAGACGACATGGCCCTGTTGCAGGGCTGAGGCGAAGGGGGAGATCCAGGCCTCGTCCGGTCCATTTCGCTTGCGATAGAGGCGACGGATCGCCTCCGTCCGGATGAAGCAGATGCCGTGGATCAGCGCCCAGATGAAGAAACCGAAATAGCCCTGTTCGCCCAGCATCTCGAAATAGGCGCTGTGATAGGCGCGGCCGCGGTCGGTGACGGTGCGGCGCTCGATCCGCGCGCCGCCGCTGTCGACGACGGTACTCTGGGCGAAATAGGTGAAGCTGTTCTGGAGATAATTGTCGAAGCCGCCGCCGCCCGGATGCGTCTTCACATAGTCGAGCGTCCACATCCACACCGCGACGCGGGTGGAGGCGCTTTCGTCGCCCTGGTGATTCTCGATCGTCTCCATCCGCTGGGTGAAGCTGGCGGGGAGGAAGGGGATGGCGGCCAGCCCGGCGACGGCGAGCAGCGGGCCGTAGATGAACTTCTTCTTCGACCGCATCAGCATCATGCCGAAGAGAAGGACGAGGCAGACGAGGCCGGTGCGGGCCTCCGTGCCGATCGGCATCAGCATGCAGGCCAGGCACAACGCATAGCAGAAGGCCTTCACCCGCCAGTCGGGCGGGAAGATGGTGCCATGGTTGGACAGCCAGAGGATGAGCGGCATCAGCGATATGGCGACGCAGCTGATGATGCTGCCTTCGTACAGGCCGCTGTTATTTTCGACCATCAAGTTCAGCACGCCATAGCCGCCGCCCGACAGCGCGGTCTTCATGCCGCCATTGATGATGATGGTGCTGGCGCAGAGAATCATGAAGACGGTCAGCGCCTCGATCCGCAGGCGCGTGCGCAGGACCAGCGGCAGGAAGATGCCGGCGATGATCGCCTTCCAAACCCAATTCCATTTGGTCAGCGCCTCCACCGGGAAATCGGCGGTCAGGGTGGTGTAGCCGCACCAGGCGACCAATAGGAGCATCAGCCCCTGCCGCGCGGAGAATCGGCAATCCTTCTTGTCGTCCATCACCAGCCAGGCGCCGACCATCGCGGCAAAGGCCATGGCGGAAATGGGAATGGTGTTGAGCAGGAAATAGGACAGGCGCTGGGGCGAGACGATGTCGATATAGGCGTAGACCGCCACCAGCAGGAACGGCCGCTTCAAACCCATCAGGCCAAAGAGGCCGAGGAAGGCGATGAAGAAGAGGTCACGCATCGGCATGTGGCTCCGATGCCGGAGGAGGCTGCGGTAGCGGATCGCGGTCCAGATCGGCACGCGGCAGCAGGCGCCAGGCGGCGAGCAGGATCACGCCATGGCTGATCAGCAGGGATAGGGCGTCGATCATCGCTTCTGAGTGATTCCGTTCGGCACGGTTCCTCCACTAACCAGACAGAGTTGACGGGCCGTTAAACCTTTTTCGCCAAACAGATCGGGCTATGACTCGTATTCTCCATGTCCTGGACCACAGTCTGCCGCTGCACAGCGGCTATACCTTTCGCACCCGTGCGATCCTGCGGGCGCAGATGGCGCGTGGGTGGGAAGTGCGCGGCATTACCGGGCATCGTCATGTGGCGGATGGCCCGGCGGAAGAAGTAGTGGACGGGCTGACCTTCCACCGTACCCCCGGCGTGGCGGCCAGCGGCAATCCGCTGATTCGCGAATGGCGCGATATCGCCGCCCATGCCGATGCGATCGACGCGCTGGTGCGCCAGTGGCGGCCGGACGTCATTCATGCCCATTCGCCGGTGCTGAACGCGATCGCGGCGCAGCGCGTGGCCAAGCGTCATGGCCTGCCGATGATCTACGAAATCCGGGCTTTCTGGGAAGATGCGGCGGTCGGCAACGGCACCGGGGTCGAGGGCAGCCCGCGTTATTGGCTGACCCGCCAGCTGGAAAGCCGGGCGGTGCGCGCGGCTGATGCGGTGGCGGTGATCTGCGAAGGGCTGCGCGGCGACCTGATCGCGCGCGGCGTGGATGCGGGCAAGATCGTCGTGTCGCCCAATGGCGTCGACATGGACCAGTTCGGTGCGCCGGTGGATCGCGATCCTGTACTGACCGCGAAGCTGGGGCTGGAGGGAGCGGACGTCGTCGGCTTCATCGGCAGCTTCTATGATTATGAGGGATTGGACGACCTGATCGCCGCGATGCCGCGACTCGTGCGCGCCCGGCCGAAGGCGAAGCTGTTGCTGGTGGGTGGCGGGCCGATGGAACAGGCGCTGCGCGATCAGGCGATGGCGTCGCCCTTTGCCGATCATATCGTCTTCGTCGGCCGCGTGCCGCACGATCAGGTCGAACATTATTATGCGCAGGTCGATGTGCTGGCCTATCCGCGCAAGGCGATGCGGCTGACCGATCTGGTCACGCCCTTAAAGCCGCTGGAAGCGATGGCGCAGGGGCGGCTGGTCGCGGCGTCGAGCGTGGGCGGGCATCGCGAACTGATCGAGGATGGGGTGACAGGCACCTTGTTCGCGCCGGACGATCCGGCCGCGATCGCCACGGCATTGGCGGACCTGTTCGCCGACCGGGCGATCTGGGACGAGCGCCGCGCCGTCGCCCGCGCCTTTGTAGAGGCAGAACGTAACTGGTCGTCAAACATTTTGCGTTATGAACCCGTTTACCAGCGGTTGCTGGCGCGCCCGACGGGCGCGCGCGCAGCGGCATGAGTCGGGCCTGATGAGGGGTTGAACAAAAAAGTGTCGACAGGCGTAGACAGGAGGCGGGGGATGGCGCTGGCGGCTTTTGCCGGTCTGGCAGTCGCCCTGCTGTTCCTGTGGATGCCCGTCGGCCTGGTCGAGATGCTGGTGGCGTCGAGTGGCCTGAGCGAAGCAGTGCCTGCTGCGGCGCCGCCGCTGGGTTTGAAGGCGCGACTGTTGATGGCGGGTTTTGCCGGATTGATGGCGGTGGGCGTAGTTGGCCTGACGCGCCGGGATTCGGGGATACCGGCCCTTGAAGATGAAACAGGACGTGCCAAACGCGTCCAGGGAGCAAGAAAAATGGGTTTCGCATTCTCCAAGCTGACTGCACTGGCCCGGGGCCGCGCCGCGTCCGAACCGGATATCCCGGTCCTGCGCCGCGCCGATGCTCATCCCGATGCGCCGTCGCGCCCGCCCATTTTCGCCAGCCGCGATTTCGACGGGCTGGATATCTTTCCCAAGACCGAATCGGGCCGCCGGTCGCTGGTGGCCAATCGGGAGCCGGAACGCGATACGGTCGTGCCGCTCGGCAATCTGGCCATGCCCAGCGCGCCGACGCCGATCGCAGAACAGGATCTGCCCCAGCCCGCCTTCCTGCGCCCCGCCGGCCCGTTCACCGCGCCCACTTTGGTGCAGGAGGATGCGGTGGACGCGCATGAGGAGGACATGCATGTCGAGGACATGGTCACCGAAGCCCCCGAAGCGTTCTGGATGCCGCAGGACATGGTCGCACCGGTGATGTCTCCCGCGCCCGCGCCACTCTTCGCGCCTGAACCGGCCGTTGAACCGATTCGCCCGGCGCCGCTGCCGACCCATGGCCTGTCGATCAGCGAACTGACCGACAGGTTGGAACGGGGCCTGGCCCAACGGTCGCGCAAGATGAGTGCCCCCGCCGGCACGATCGCCGACATGCCGGTCGCCCCGGCCGTTACGGTGCGCGCCAGCGTGGAGCAGGACCAGGATGAAGCGCTGCGCGCCGCATTGGGTGCGCTGCGCTCCATGACCGGCAGGCGCTAACGCCTATCGATCCTCTATGGTAAGGGCGGACAGGTCCAGCCAGACGCCCTTATTATCCACATCGCCGTTATCCACGGTGATGTCGGCGACGAAATGCCCGGATATCTGCCATTCGGCATCGGTCAGAACGGCCATGAGCATCAAGCTGCGCATCCGGTAATCCTCACCGTGCACATGCAGGCGGATGAGGTGACGGCGCCCTTCGAACAAGGCGCTGGCCCAGGGACGGCTCACGGCCCGTTCGACCGTCGTGGGTTCGCCGGCCAGAGCGAGCAATTGCGCCAGCAATGACGGCAACGGATCGTCTCGCTTTTTTCCTATCGCTTGATTTCGGATGAGTCTCGCACCTGCGAAACGACGATCCATGCTTGTCATCGGCTGATGCTCCTGCGATATGTGTTCATGAAATGTTCTACACGTCTCCGCACCCGATCGCCGGGTTCCCGGCCCAGGCGCAGGTCGAAGACCAAGCGCGGATCGCGCGCGCAATCGCGGCCGAACCGGGTCGGCGTCATGTCTTCGTCGCGCAGGAAACGCTCGATCATTTGCAGCAACATGGGCTTTCTTCTCCCCCGTCAGTGCGACTCGCCCGCTGCGAGTCGATAGGCGTATTCCTATCTCAATTGCATTTTCCTACTTGTCTAGGAAAATTCCTATCATTATGGACCGGATATGGATGAATCTCAGCACGCCCGGATCGCGCTGGAACGGCTGATCGCCGACCGGGGCGAAAATTATGCCGATCTGTCGCGGCTGATCGGGCGCAACCCCGCCTATATTCAGCAGTTCATCAAGCGCGGTACGCCCCGCAAGCTGGACGAAGCGGACCGGCGCGTGCTGGCGCGCTATTTCGGCGTACCCGAAGCGATGCTGGGCGGGGTCGAAGCGCCGACGCCCGTTATCGGCGCCGCGCCGGTTCGGATACGCGGCATGCCGGCCGTCGTGGCGGTGCCGCGCCTGGCATTGGGCGCGTCGGCCGGGCCGGGATCATTGGACGAGGATGAGCAGGCGGCCGGCGTGATGGCGTTCGACGCCCGCTGGCTGCGCCATCTGGGCGTGCGGCCGCAGCGCGTGTCGATCATCCGGGTCGATGGCGAATCGATGGCGCCGACATTGAATGATGGTGACGACATCATGGTCGATCATGACGATGATGCCGGCCGCCTGCGTGACGGGGTCTATGTGTTGCGGCTGGATGGGGTGCTGATGGTCAAGCGCATCGCCATGGGGCCGCGCCGCGGCTGGTTCAGCGTGGTCAGCGACAATCCCCATTATCCCGACTGGGCCGACATCGACCCGGCGCTGGTGGATATTGTCGGGCGGGTCGTATGGAGTGGCAGGCGCCTACACTAAGCTGGCACCAGGCGTGGCTCTATCCACGTCCCATCTGGGAAACGGATGGGCGGTGCGGCGTTGATGTGCAGGCCAGTCACGGGGAATTTCAGTTGAACGATAATAGTGCGGTGATCCGCAAGGCGATCGAATGGCGCGACGCGCCGATGGCGCTGGCGACGGTGGTATCGACATGGGGATCGGCACCGCGTCCGCGCGGCAGCCATATGATCGTCCATGCCGATGGCCGGTTCGAAGGCAGCATTTCGGGCGGCTGTGTGGAAAGTGCCGTCCTGCAACGCGCGGCCGAGGTGATCGACGGACGGGCGGCGCATGTGGAACGCTATGGCGTGGCCGATGGCGATGCGTGGGAGGTCGGCCTGCCCTGCGGCGGGGAGATTGCGGTATTGGTCCAGCCGGTGGGCGAAGGCGGTTTTACGCCCGATCTGTTCGGGCAGATCGCCACCGCGAGCGAGGCCGGGCGCGCGCTGACGCTGGCGACCGATCTGGCCAGTGGCGTGACCGGCGTAGAGGTGAAAGAGGGCGATTTCCTCAATCGCTACGATCCGCCGCGTCGGCTGCTGATCGTGGGGGCGGTGCAGATTGCGCAAAGCCTGGTGCCATTGGCGCAGGCGATCGGGGTTACGCCGGTGGTGATCGACCCGCGCGGGCGCTTCCTGACGCCCGAGCGCTTCCCCGGCGTCGAACTGGACGATCGCTGGCCCGATGAAGCGGTGGCAGCGCGACGGCCCGGCGAGTCGACGGCGGTGGTGGTGCTGAGCCATGACATCAAGATCGACGATCCGGCGCTGGTCGCGGCGCTGCGGGCGCCGACCGGCTATGTCGCGGCATTGGGATCACGCCGCAGCCATGCGGCACGGCTGGAGCGCTTGGCGGAAATGGGCTTTGCCGCTGAGGATCTCGCCCGGATCGACGGTCCGGCGGGAATCGATATCGGCGCCATCGGCCCGGCGGAAATCGCGCTGTCGATCAGCGCGGGCATGGTCGCGGGCTTCAACGCGCGCGGATGACGGCATGCATATGTTCTAAGTGTGCCCCCCGCCGCAAGGGATGGGCAGGGGGCACATCCTCTACGCTGTCGGGCACAAAGGATGGCGCGCCCTAGCAAAGCGACGGAAGCGATCAATACCCCATCGGGTGTATTTTTGAAATTTCTTGTCGCCTATTTTGATTTTACAGTCGTAATATTACGAAGATTGCCATTCATGTCATGATGTCGCCGCGCTAAATAGCTGTTTTCCGGCAATGTTTCAGCAACATCGCCCGCCATTCTTGCCGCCATAGCGAGCTTCCTGCCGGTCCCGAAAAAATTGCGTGCGGTTCATTGCCGGACGGTCGGGATGGTGCGCAGCCATGTGGCGCAGATAGGCATCATAGTCCGGCAGGCCGACCATGAGTCGCGCCGTGCGACGCGCGATATCGAGCCAGCCGATCATTCCGCCGGCACCAGTTGCGAAGGGATTTCGCGCGCGGTGGGCGCGGCGATCCGCCGGGCGGCGAGGCAGGTCTTCACGGTGAAGAAGAGCAGCGCCAGCACCACGGCCAGGAACAGCGCTACCAAGGCCGCATCGATCCGGTCGTTGAAGATGATCCGCTGCATCTCCGCCATCGACTTGGCCGGGCTGAGTATCTCGCCCGCGTCCGCCGCCGCGCTGAACTTGGCCGCATGGGCCAGGAAACCGACCTTGGCATCGGCCGAGAAGAGCTTCAGCCAGCCCGCCGACAAGGTGCAGATCAGCAGCCAGGCGGTGGGGACTAGCGTGACCCAGGCGAAGCGGTCGCGCTTCATGCGGAAGAGGACGGTGGTTCCCAGCATCAGGGCGATCGCGGCGAGCATCTGGTTGGAAATGCCGAATACCGGCCAGAGCGTGTTCACCCCGCCCAGCGGATCGGTGACGCCCTGATAGAGGAAGAAGCCCCAGGCCGCGACGGTCAGGCCGGTGGCGACGATGCCGGGAACATGGCTCTTGCTTTCCTTGAAGCTGGGCACGGCCAGCGCGATCAGATCCTGCAACATGAAACGCCCGGCGCGGGTGCCGGCATCCACGGCGGTCAGGATGAAGAGCGCTTCGAACAGGATGGCGAAATGATACCAGAAGGCCTTCATCGCGGGGCCTCCCACGACATGGCTGAAGATTTCCGCCATCGCCACGGCTAGCGTCGGGGCGCCGCCCGCGCGGCTGATGATGCTATGTTCGCCGACATCCTTCGCCGTCTGGGTGATGAGGTCGGGCGAGATGGGGAAGCCCATGGCGGTGACGGCGGCCGATGCGCTGGCCGCGTCGGTGCCGATCAGAGCGGCGGGGCTGTTCATCGTGAAATAGATGCCGGGGTCCAGGATCGATGCGCCGACCAGCGCCATGATCGCCACGAACGCCTCCATCAGCATCGCGCCATAGCCGATCATCGGCGCATGGGCTTCGCTGGCGATCAGCTTGGGTGTCGTGCCGCTGGCGATGAGGGCGTGGAAGCCGGATACCGCGCCGCAGGCGATGGTGATGAATAGGAAGGGGAAGAGGCCGCCCGACCAGACCGGGCCGTTGCCCCCGATAAATTGGGTGACGGCGTGCATCTTGAGCGGCGGGGCCATGATGACGATGCCGATGGCGAGCGCAGCGATCGCCCCGATCTTGAGGAAGGTCGACAGATAATCACGCGGCGCCAGCAACAGCCAGACCGGCAGGACGGAGGCGACCGCGCCATAGCCGATCAAAATCCAGCACAGTTGCACCGGCGTGAAGGTGAAGGCCGGACCCCAGACGGGCGAGAGCGATACCGCCTGCCCATAGACGATGGCGGCAAGCAGGCCGATCAGGCCCAGGATCGACACTTCGCCGATGCGGCCGGGCCGGATCCAGCGTGTATAGGCGCCCATCGCCATGGCCAGCGGCACGGTAGCCGCGACGGTGAACATGCCCCACGGGCTTTCGGCCAATGCCTTCACCACGATCAGCGCCAGCACCGCCAGGATGATGACCATGATCATGAAGGCGCCGAACAAAGCGATGGTGCCGGCGACCTGCCCCATTTCCATGCGGATGAGTTCGCCCAGCGATTTGCCGTCGCGGCGCATGGAGATGAACAGGACCATGAAATCCTGCACCGCGCCTGCCAGCACCACGCCGAATATGATCCAGAGCGTGCCGGGGAGGTAGCCCATCTGCGCGGCCAGAACAGGCCCCACCAGCGGCCCGGCGCCCGCGATCGCCGCGAAATGATGGCCGAACAGGACCGTCTTGTCGGTCGCGACATAATCGAGGCCGTCGGCGCGGCGGATCGCCGGGGTCGGCCGGGCGGGATCGAGCCGCATCACATGGCGGGCGATGTAGAGCGCATAATAGCGATAGGCGACCAGGAAGCAGCTGACCGCCGCGACCACGATCCACAGCGCATTGACATTCTCGCCGCGCGACACCGCCACGACGGTCAGCGCGACCGCGCCGATAATCGCGGTCAAAATCCAGGGAATGTGCCGGGTCATGCCGCCTCGCCATTGATAGTTTGTTTGTTACGGGATGGACGCGCACCCTAAGCCGCTGGCCCCGAAAGACAACCGCCTACCTTTGGGGGAGGGCCGCAGGTGGAACGGAAGCGCGTCGCCGCCCGTTCCTCTTGCTCCCATGGAGAAGGTTGCCCCGATGACGATTGATCCCGCCACCTTCGATCCGCCGCCGCAAGCGAAGCAATTCTACGCCGACAGCCTGGCCGAACTGGTCGCGTCGGAGATCCCCTTCATGTTGTCGGGCACTTATGCGCTGGGTTGCCTGACCGGCATCGTGCGGCCGACCAAGGATCTGGACGTATTCTGCAAGGCGGGCGACGCGCCCCGTATCCTCGCCCATTTCAAGCAGCTGGGGCATGAAGTGGAGTTCGAGGATGAACGCTGGATCGGCAAGGTATGGAAAGACGGACATTTTTTCGACGTCATCTACAATATCTCGTCGGCCAGTCTGCCGGTGACGGAGGAATGGTTTCGCGATAGCGCCCATGCCGACGTCTATGGCACCCGCGTCCGCATCACCCCGCCGACCGAGTTCATCCTGTCGAAACTCTTCATCCAGGATCGTTATCGCTATGACGGCGCGGACGTCGCGCACATGATCCTGAAACAATATGAAGCGATTGACTGGCAGCGGCTGCTCGATGCGATGGAATTGCATTGGGAATTGCTGCTGATCGCGCTGCTCAATTTCCGCTTCATCTATCCGACCGAACGCCATTGCATTCCGCTGTGGCTGTTCGAGGAATTATTGGGCCGGCTGCAAACCCGCGCCGAACTGCCCGTGCCCAAGATTCGCGTCTGCCGGGGACGGCTGCTGTCGCCCCGCGACTATCTGGTCGACATCACCGAATGGGGTTTTGCCGATGTCGTGGGCAAGGGACTGGAGGAAAGTCATGACCGCAACAAATGAAGGCAGCCTGACGATCGCCGCGATCGGCGATCTGCATGTGACCGATCAGTCGGAGCATAAATATCGCGATATGTTCGCGGAGATTTCGCAGAAGGCCGATGTGCTGGCGCTATGCGGCGACCTCACCAATTTCGGCAAGACGCGCGAGGCCGAGATATTGGCCGAGGATCTGCACGCCTGCACCATTCCGATCGTCGCGGTGCTGGGCAATCATGATCATGAATGTGGCCAGCCCGAAGAGGTCGCCCGCATCCTGCACGGCGCGGGCGTCACCGTGCTGGACGAACAGGCGGTGGAGATACAGGGCGTCGGCTTTGCGGGCGTGAAGGGCTTTGTCGGTGGGTTCGGCCGGGGTGAGCTGGGCGCGTTCGGCGAAAGCGCGATCAAGGGCTTCGTCGAGGAATCGATCAATGAGGCGCGCAAGCTGGAAAACGCCCTGCGATCGCTGCGCACCGATCGGGTCGTCGCCGTGCTGCATTATGCGCCGATTCAGGAGACGGTGGTGGGCGAGCCGCCGGAGATTTTCCCGTTCCTCGGCTCGTCCCGGCTGGCCGACGCGATCGACCGGTTCGACAATGTGCGCTTTGCCGTCCATGGCCATGCCCATCGCGGCGCGTTCGAGGGCAAGACGCCGCGCGGCGTCCCCGTCTATAATTGCGCGCAGTTCGTGGTGTCGCAGAAGTTCGACCGCCCCTATGCGCTGATTCAGGTCTAACGCCGACGCCGGAACGGCCAGTCGGTGACGCCGCTGGCCCATAGCGCCCACCAGATGATGACCGGCTGCAACGCGAGCCGCGGACCATGATACCACCAGCTCAGATGCGTACCGCCCAGCGGGATATCGTTCAGGGCGTGGTTGATGTTCGCCGGCCACACGCACAGCGCATAGAGCGCCAGCCCGATGCCGGCCGCCCCCCGCAGGCGCGGGATTATCAGCCCGATCGCGCCGGCCAGTTCCGCAACACCCGTCAGCGCAACGACCAATTCGGGCGCCGGCACCCAGTGCGGCGTGATCGCCAGGAAGCCGGCCGGCCGCGTCAGATGCGCGATGCCCGCCACCAGATAGGCGGCGGCCAGCACCAGGCGAGCGATGGTCCGGCCGCGCGTCACCATCAGTGCATCACGTCGATTTCCAGTTCGCCCTCATCCTGCCCATCCCAATAATGGGCGCGCTCGGCATGGACATGGATCATCACCAGGCCGGGCGTATCGACGCCATCAGCGAACCACAGTTCCAGATCGGGGTTCCAATGGTCGGCAAATTGATTGCGATCACGAACCAGATCCGCGCGCCCCTCCAGCGCGATGAACAGCGGGCGTTGACCGAACAGGCCGCTCTTGCCGTGGAAGGACAGGCTGACGCGGGGGTCGCGCTCGATATCCCGCACCATCAGCGTATCTTCGGTGGTGAAGTAGAAACTGTCGCCGCCATGGGCGACATCCTGATTGTTGCTCATCGGCCGGGCGCCGATATGGCCGTCCTCCGTATGGGTCGACAGCATCGCGAAATCGATATGCTGCATTTTCTCGGCCAGACTGGCGATGGTGTGCTGCATGGGCCTCACTCCTTTCCTCGATGGAGTCCCAACGCAGGATGAGGCGATTCGGGTTCCTGAGCGGATCGACACGGGCGAGATAAGAACATATAAAGAACAAAATTGCCTTGATTCGGGAGATGTCTTCATGGGACGCCGCCTTGCCCCCGCCTATCGCTTGTTCTTCGCAGTAAAGCCGCCGCCGGTGGTCGCGCGCCAGATCGACCATTATGCCGAGATATTGGCGGGCGGGCAGGCGCGCATATTGCCCGAACATCAGCATGTGACGCTGGGCATATCCGCCGACGTCGCGACTTATCCACAGGGTTTGATCGACACGCTGGGCACCGTAGCGCCAAGGATTATGGCCGATTCGTTCGACCTGTTATTCGATCAGCTAAGCTATGGAGGACGATCGGCGGCGCTGCGGCCATCGCGCAGCAATGCGGCGCTGGCGCGGTTGCAGCGGCAGGTGGCCGATGCCCTGAAACGATCGGCGGCGCCCGCGCGCGAAGACTGGAAATTCAGCCCGCACCAGACGCTTTTTTATCGCGACGGACCGCCGGCGCGGCGGCGCATCGACGGTTTCGGCTGGCGGGTGGAGGAACTGGTGCTGGTGTGCAGCCATATCGGTCGTACCCGGCACGAGACGGTCGGCACATGGAAGCTGCAAGGCGACGCGCAATATAGGTTGTTTTGAGGGGCTGGGATTGGGAGCGGGCGGTCCGATTGGTCGTCACCCCGGGCTTGACCCGGGGCCCCGCTGCCTTCTTCAAGCCTGACTTGGGAGAAAAGCGGGATCCCGGGTCAAGTCCGGGATGACGATATCATGATGTCCGCTTTTGTCCGACCCCAATCCCCACTCACCGCTTGCGCACGAACTCCGCGCGCAGGACGAGGCCCTTGATCCCGTCATACCGGCAGTCGATTTCCTGCGCGTCGCCGGTCAGGCGGATCGATTTGATGAGCGTCCCGCGCTTCAATGTCTGGCCAGCCCCCTTGACGGTTAGATCCTTGATCAACGTCACCTGATCGCCATCGGCCAGCAGGTTGCCGACCGAATCGCGCACCTCCACGGCCGCTGATGCATCCGGCTGCGCAGCGGCATCAGCGGCGCTGATCCATTCGCCGCTGGCTTCGTCATAGACATAATCGTCGTCGGCCATGGCGATTTATCCCTGACTGACGGCTTCCAGAACCGCGGCGCGCAGTTCGGGAATGCCCATGCCCTTTTCGCTCGACGTGGCGATGATGTCGGGATGGGCGGCCGGGCGCTTGCGGATCGCGTCAGCGGTCTGCTGAGTCACGGTGGCCAGTTCGCTGGCCTTGATCTTGTCGCTCTTGGTCAGGATGATGCGATAGCTGACCGCCGCGCCGTCCAGCATGTCCAGCATGTCGGTATCGACATCCTTGATGCCATGGCGGCTGTCGATCAGCACCAGTGCGCGCTTCAGTGCCGCGCGCCCGCGCAGATAGTCGTTCACCAGGAACTTCCATTTGCGCACGATATCCTTGGGCGCCTTGGCATAGCCGTAGCCCGGCATGTCGACCAGGCGGAAGCGCAGCGGTTCGCCCACGTCGAAGAAGTTCAATTCCTGCGTGCGGCCCGGCGTGTTGGACGTGCGCGCCAGGCCATTGCGGTTGGTCAGCGCGTTCAGCAGCGATGATTTGCCCACATTGGACCGGCCGGCAAAGGCGACTTCATTCACCGCCATGTCCGGCAGGAAATCCAGCGTCGGCGCGGATTTGAGGAAGGCGATGGGGCCGGAAAAGACCTTGCGGGCTTCCTCGATCAGGGCGGTGTTGTCTTCTTCTGTCACATTCATTCTCCGTTCGCCCTGAGTAGCCGCTGAGCGAAGTCGAGGCGGCGTATCGAAGGGCCGAAGGCCGCGCGATGCTTCGATACGGGCCTTCGGCTTCGCTCAGTCCCTACTCAGCACGAACGGGGACTTGATGGGCTTGGTTACTTCGCCGTCGCTGGGGCAGGGACCGGGTGCTTGCGATAAAGCCACCATTGCTGCGCCATCGACAGGCAGTTGTTGGTAATCCAGTAGACCAGCAGGCCGGCCGCGAACGGCGCCATGATGAACATCATCATCCACGGCATGATCGAGAAGATCTGCTGCTGCATCGGGTCCATCTGGGCCGGGTTCAGCTTGAACTGGAAGTACATGCTGATCCCCAGCAGCAGCGCCAGCACACCGATCGCCAGGAAGGAGGGCGGGGTGAAGGGCAGCAGGCCGAAGAGGTTGAGGATATGCAGCGGATCGGGTGCGGACAGATCCTTGATCCACAGGACGAAGGGCTGGTGACGCATTTCGATCGTCAGCTGCAACACCTTGTAAAGCGCGAAGAAGATCGGGATCTGGATGAAGATGGGCAGGCAGCCGGCAAGCGGATTGACCTTCTCCTGCTTGTACAGCTCCATCATCTTGACCTGAAGCTGCTGCTTGTCGTCCTTATATTTCTCCTGCAGCAGCTTCATCTTGGGCTGCACCGCGCGCATCGCTGCCATGCTGGCGAACTGGCGCTGGGCGACCGGGAACATGAGCGCGCGGACGCAGAAGGTCAGGCAGATGATCGCGACACCGAAATTGCCGAGCGTTTCGAACAGCCAGTGCAGCAGCGCGAAGATCGGCTGTTCGAACCAGTAGAACCAGCCCCAGTCGATCGCACGGTCGAACAGCGGGACGCCGGCACGCTCATAGGCTTGCAGCGTCTTCACTTCCTTGGCGCCCACAAACAGGCGGATGGACTGGGTCGCGGCCTTGCCGGGGGCCAGCATGGTCGAGCCAAGCGCGGCGTCGGCCTGATATTGGGTGCCGGCGCCCTTGCGGAACTGGCCGGCAAAATCGGCATCGGTGGCCGGGACCAGCGCGGACAGCCAATATTTGTCGGTGAAGCCGATCCAGCCGCCCTTGGACTGGAAGCTCTGGGTCGACGGGCCCTTGTCCAGATCCTTGTAATTCACGTCATAATTGGCGGCGCCGTTGAACACGCCCATCGGGCCGACATGGATGGTCCATGTGTCGGGATCCTTGGGAATGCCGGTGCGGCTGATATAGCTGTAGGGCTTCACGCCCACCGCGCCGGCGCCGGTGTTCGACACCTTCTGCGCGGCCGAGATCATGTAATTTTCGTCCACCGACAGGCGGATTTCGAAAGTCTGGCCAGCGCCGTTGTTCCAGGTCAGCGTGACGGGGCTGGTCGGCGTCAGTTCGCTGCCCTGCGCGGTCCAGACCGTGTCCTTGTTCGGCGTCTTGAGGCCCTCGCCCTGCCAGCCGAAGCCGGCGAAATAGGCATCTGCCGTGCCCGACGGGCTGTAGAGGCGGACGGCGGGCGAATCCTTGGCGATCGTCTCGCTGTAGGTCGGCAGCACGATATCGTCGATGCGCGCGCCCTTCAGGTTGATGGAGCCGGTCAGCTTGGGCGTGCGGATCGGCACGCGGGGGCTTTCCTTCAGCACGATCGCGCGATCGCGAATCACGGCAGAGCCGTCGGCCGTGTCGGTGCCGGGGGCGGCGACCGGGGTGGTCTTGCCGCCTTCGATCTTCGTGACGGGCGGATTGGCCGCCGGGAAGACATAATGCGAGACATAGGGCCAGCCGAACAGGATCGCTGCGGTCAGCAGCACCGCCAGAATGATATTCTTCTTATCGTCCACTTTGTTCGGCTCCGCCGTCTTATGTCTATATCGTCAGGGAACGGGATCGTAGCCCGAGCCGCCCCATGGGTGGCATCGCATTAGCCGCTTGAACCCCAGCCAGCTACCCTTGATCGCGCCATATTTGCGGATCGCCTGAATAGTATATTCCGAACAGGATGGGGCGTAGCGGCAGGTGGGGGGCAGGATGCGGGAAGGGCCGACCTGCCAGAAGCGCGCGATCAGGATCAGCAGGCGGGCGATCACGCCCCGTTTTCCTGCCTGGCGGTCTGCTTCTGCTGGTCGCGGGAGGGGCGGCCACGGCCCCTTGTCTTGCCGCCGGTGCGCGAAAAATCGCGCGGCGGGTCGATCGGGCGCGCCATGATCTTGCCCAGCGCCTTGCCCAATTCGGCATGCAGCAGGCTGAAATCGCGCTCGATACCGCCATCCCGGCCGATCAGCACATGATCCGCCCCGGCGATGCCGTGCAGCGGCAGCAGCTCACGCGCCAGGACGCGAAAACGGCGCTTCATCCGATTGCGGATGACAGCGCCGCCTACTTTCTTGGTGACCGTGATGCCATAACGCATCGCCGGATCGCCGTCGCCACGCTCACGCACCAGCAGGACAAAGCCCGGCATCGGCGCGCGGCGTCCGCGATTCGCCGCCAGAAAATCCGCGCGCCGGACCATCATGGCCGGCGCAGCAGCATTTTCGGGCGTTGAAATCAGGCGCTCAGGCTCTTGCGGCCGCGCGAACGGCGCGCGCGAATCACATTGCGGCCACCGGGGGTCGCCATGCGGGCGCGAAAACCGTGACGGCGCTTCCGAACCAGATTGCTCGGCTGAAAAGTGCGCTTCATCGTTCATTCCTCAAAAACAAATAGAGAATCAGGCGTGACAAAAAAGGGCCGCCAAATCAGCGGCCGCCAGTCAGGGGGCGTCCGATAGGCAAAAGGGGGGGGTAAGTCAATGGGCGGGCGACCCCAATCCCAACATCCGTTCGGTTCGAGCTTGTCGAGAACCCTTGCGTAAGGGTTCTCGACAGGCTCGAACCGAACGGAAGTGGGTTACTTCCCCCGCGCGCTCGCCACGCCGGCCTTGAGCGCATCATAGCCCACCGCGCCGTTCAGCACCTGACCGCCGATGACGAAGGTCGGCGTGCCGCTGGCCTGCAATTTCTGGGCAAGCGCGATGTTGGACTGGATCTCCGCATCATATTTGCTGGATGCGATCGCCGATTCGGCTTCCGACTTGGTCAGGCCCGCCTTGGCGGCGGCGGCCAGGATCGTTTCGCGCGATACCTTGCCCGCGCCGTAGAGCGCCCGGTGATAGGGCATATATTGGCCACGCTCGGCGGCGAGCAGCGACACCTTGGCCGCGTCGCTGCTGGCTTCCGACAGGATCGGCAGTTCGCGATAGACGACCTTCACCTTCGCGTCCGAACCGACCAGCTTGGCCAGATCGGGCAAGGACGCGCGACAATAACCGCAGGCATAGTCGAAAAATTCGACCACGGTGACGTCGGCATTGGCCGCGCCTTCCCAGGCGCCCGCATAAGGGGTTTCGAGCGTGCTGCGGCTGGCGTCGATCGTGCTCGACATGCGCTTGGCCTGCAACTTCTCCACCGCCTGCGGGATGATCTCGGGATGCTCCAATATATAGTCATGCACGATCTTCTCGATCGCCGTCTTGTCATTGGCATTGACGCTGGCGGGGGCCTGCGCGGCCAGTGCGACGCCGGCAATGGCGGTCAGGGCGAGGGCGCCAAGGGTCATCTGTATGGTCCTGTTGGAAAGGGCCGCGCGAAAGCTGGGCCGGGTCTGATCTGTCATATCTATCTTTTCTTGCGCTGCTGTTCGATCGCGGCGCGGGAGGTCATCGCGATATCCTGCGCCCGCAGATAGTCAACCGTGCCGGCCTGCAATCCCTGCATCGCGGCGTCCGCGCTGCGCAACGCCATGGGATGCTGGCCCATCATGGCATAGCGCTCCGCGGTCGCCAGTGCGGCGCGGGGCGTATCGCCGCGCCGTTCGTAGACGACGCCCAGTTGATACCAGGCAAAGGGATTTTCCCGGTCGCGCTGCACGGCCAGGCGCAACACCTGCTCGGCCTCGGCGAAATTGCTTTCATCCTCCGTCGCGATCAGCGCGTGGGAGAGCAGTACGGAAATAAGGGGCTGGTTGGTGATCTTCACCGCTTCGCGCAGCGGCGCGACGGCATCCTTTGGCCGGCCGCTTTCCAGTAATATCTGGCCCTTGAGTTCCAGAAAATAGGGGTCATGCGGCGCGGCCGCCAGCAAGGCGTCGGCCTCCTCCAGCGCTTTTTGCGGATAGGCGCTCTTATGCCAGGCATAGGCCCGGGCATAATGGGCGGGAATCGACTGGTCGCTTTCCGGATATTTCTGCAAGGTCTGGGTCGGTTCGGACACGAAGCCGATCAGCTTCGCCTTGATCCGCTCGAACCGCGCCTCCAGCGCCTTGTCGGGTGGCCGCTCCCAGGCCGGATCGACGGTATAGACTTCGCGCAGCACATTGATGCGCTCGCCCGACAGCGGATGGGTGCGGCCATAACTATTGTCCTGCGGGATCGCGAGACGATATTCCTGATTTTGCAGCTTCTTGAAAAATTCCAGGCTGCCCTTGCCGCTCAGCCCCGCCTGCGACAAATAGCGCGCGCCCGCCAGATCGGCGGAGCTTTCCTGCCCGCGCGAAAAGGCGAGATATTTGGTCATCGCCGCCTGCTGGCCCAGGCCCATCAACCCCATGCCCGCTTCCGCGCCACCCGCCGCGATCGCCGCCGCGCCCAGCACCAGACTCAATATGGTGACGCTGGTGGCTTCCTTGATGCCTTCGCCCGACCGGATGATATGGCCGCCCTCGATATGGCCCAGTTCGTGCGCCACCACGCCCTGCAACTGGTTCACATTGTCGGCCTGCGCGATCAGCCCGCTATGCACCCAGACATATTGGCCGCCCGCGACGAAGGCGTTGATCTCCGGGTCGTTGATCACCATCACCTGGACGTTTTTCGGCTCCATGCCGGCCGCCTTGACCAGCGGACCAGACATATCGGCCATGAAGGATTCGGTTTCGGCGTCGCGCAGGATGGATTGCGCCATGGCCGGCCGCGCCATCAGCGCGAGCGATGCCAGCAGGACGGCGAAGAATTGAAACAGGCGCATCATGGACGGGCGCCGATGCCATGTCCGCCCTGAACCGGCGGTGAAGACGGGGGATGGGGCGCAACCCATATGAAAAGCGCCGCTGCGCACCGGTCGGGACCGGAAGAGCAGCGGCGCTTGTTCATCACATCGAGTGTCCGGGCTTACTGGCCGAAGGTGCGCTGCCACCAGCCACGGCGTGGTTCGCCATTTTCGCCTTCGCCCTCTTCGCCGGCATCGGCATTTTCGGCGACGGGCACGTCCGGGGCGGCGTCCACTACGGCCTCGGTAGCGGGCGCGGCTTCTGCCTCGACTTCGGCAGCGACCACCTTCTTGCGGCGGGTACGCTTGGGCTTGGCCGGCGCTTCCTCGGCGGCGGCTTCTTCCGCGACCGGGGCAGCGGGTGCAGGCTCGACTACAGGAGCTTCCGCTTCGGCAGCAACGACGTCGGCCTTCTTGCGACGGGTGCGCTTGGGCTTGGCCGGCGCTTCCTCGGCGACGACGTCAACCGGGGCTTCGACCGGCGCGGCCGGAGCTTCGACTTCGGCCGCAACGGCTTCAGTCTCTACCTTCTTGCGCGCGCGGGGACGACGACGGGTCTTGGGTGCTTCCTCGGCCGGGGCTTCGGGGGCGACCTCGACGACAGGCTCGGCTGCGGCTTCCGCGACCGGCTCGGCGTCCACCGATTCGGCCTCAGCGGCGTCCGCCTCGGTCGACACGGCATCATCGCCACCTTCGCGACGGCGACGGCCACCACGACGACCGCGACGACCGCGACGGCGAGCGCCGCCTTCTTCCTCGTCACCAGCGGCAGCGGTTTCGACAGGTGCTTCCGCACCCTCCTCGGCCGGCTCGGCATCTTCGGCTTCGCCATCGGCCTGCTCGGAGCCTTCTTCGCCGCCTTCGCCATGCTGTTCGTCGCGCTGACCGCCACGACGGCGACGACGGCGACGGCGACGGCGGCCGCCGTCACGATCCTCGTCACCACGCTCGCCGCGCTGGCCACGTTCCTCACGGTCGGACTCAGCTTCGGCTTCGGCCTCTTCGACCTCTTCCTCTTCTTCCTCCTCGATGACGTCGAAATCGTCATCCTCTTCGGGCAGCGGCGCATAGGTCACGACGCGCTCGGGGCGGGGGCCGCTGGCCTCCACCGACATGCGGGCGCCTTCGACCTCGCCGTCGGGCAGGACTTCGATCCGCACGCCATAGCGCTGTTCGATCTCGTCCAGTTCGGCACGCTTGTTGTTGAGGACGTAGAAGGCCGCTTCCTGGCTGGCGCGCAGGGTGATGAGGCTGCCACGACCACGGGCCGCTTCTTCTTCCAGCATGCGCAGCGCGCCCAGGCCCGCCGACGATGCGGTGCGGACGAGGCCGGTGCCTTCGCAATGCGGGCACTGGCGGGTCGATGCTTCCAGCACGCCGGTGCGCAGGCGCTGGCGGCTCATTTCCATGAGGCCGAAGCCCGAAATACGGCCGACCTGAATACGGGCGCGATCGTCCTTCAGCGCCTCCTTCATCGCCTTCTCGACCTTACGGATGTTGGAGTTCACCTCCATGTCGATAAAGTCGATGACGACCAGGCCCGCCATGTCGCGCAGGCGCAACTGGCGTGCGATTTCGCGCGCGGCTTCCAGATTGGTCGCGACGGCGGTCTGTTCGATGCCATGTTCGCGGGTCGAACGGCCCGAGTTGATGTCGATCGACACCAAAGCCTCGGTCGGGTTGATGACCAGATAGCCGCCGGACTTCAGCTGGACGACGGGATTGTACATCGCCGCCAGCTGCTCCTCGACGCTGGCGCGCTGGAACAGCGACACCGGATCGGCATATTGCTTCACCCGGCGCGCGTGGCTGGGCATCAGCAGGCGCATGAAGTCCTTGGCGGCCTTGTACCCATGCTCGCCCTCGACGATCACTTCCTCGATATCCTTGTTGTAGATATCGCGGATCGCCCGCTTGATGAGGTCGCTGTCGTTGTGGATCAGCTCGGGCGCGGCGGCGCTCAGCGTCTTTTCGCGAATCTCGTCCCACAGGCGGGCGAGATAGTCGAAGTCGCGCTTGATCTCCGGCTTGGTGCGCTGGAGGCCGGCGGTACGCACGATGCAGCCCATCGACGAAGGCAGCGCCATTTCGGCGATGATCGTCTTCAACCGCTTGCGGTCGGCGGCGTTCGAAATCTTGCGCGAAATGCCGCCACCATGGCTGGTGTTGGGCATCAGCACGCAATAGCGACCGGCCAGCGACAAATAGGTGGTCAGCGCCGCACCCTTGTTGCCGCGCTCTTCCTTGACGACCTGGACCAGCAGCACCTGGCGGCGCTTGATGACGTCCTGGATCTTGTAACGGCGGCGCAGCGCCATGCGCTTGCGGCGCAGTTCGTCGGCGGCATCGTCGCCACCCCGGCCACGACCGCGTCCACCGCCGCGACGGCCGCCACGATCGGCGCTCGCTTCGCTGGTTTCGCCGCTTTCGGCCTGCTCGCCTTCTTCCTCATCGTCATGATGATGGCTGGCTTCGACATATTCGACGCCGCCTTCGGGCGCGACATGATCGTGATGATCATGATCATCGTCTTCATCGTCATAATCGGCGCGCAGTGCGGCTTCTTCTTCCGCATGGGCGCGCTCTTCGCGCAGCAGCGCTTCGCGGTCTTCACGCGGGATCTGGTAATAATCCGGGTGGATTTCGCTGAAGGCCAGGAAGCCGTGGCGGTTGCCGCCATAATCGACGAAAGCCGCCTGGAGCGATGGCTCCACGCGGGTGACCTTGGCCAGATAGATATTGCCCTTGAGCTGCTTGTGCTCAGCGGATTCGAAGTCGAACTCCTCGATCCGGTTACCCTTGACGACCGCAACCCGGGTCTCTTCCCGGTGGCGCGCGTCGATCAGCATACGCATTGTCATTTATAAGTCTCCGGCGTGGACGGGTCGCGACGCTGGGCCGCGACGCCACGCGATAGTGAAGGGACGGCCGGGCGCGCGCCGTGACGGGCGCGGATGTCGGTGTCGTCCAGGTTTCAAAGGAAAACTGCGCGTCTGCTGCGTCGGCAGGGCCGGACAAGTCGCCGGGCCGCTCCATCCACGCCGCTACGCCCGTTGCCGGGGTCAGCGTGGAATGGAAATCTTGCCTCATGCAGCGTCAACCTGTTCATGTCATCGACGGGGGTGCGATCCCGCGACCGCCGATGCTTATCTCATTGCCCCAAAAGGCCCTCTGTTAAGGGCGGACCTGTCAGGAATATGAATGGGTAGCAGTCAAACATCCATGGAGCAACGCCTGCCTGAAATATTGTGACGCGCTTGCCACATTTGGCGCCGCGTTGTCGCGACGCCGACTTTTCATACTGAAGCGGTCGTTAACCGTCTCATTTTACGCGACTCACACCGCTGATGCTTAATCCGGAATTCAGCGTGGGGACGCTCAAGACGGAACATCGTCATGAAAATTGGCTGGACGGCCAAAGGCCGTGCGTTGCACAAGCAGCGCATGTTCCAGAGCCTTGCCCTGGCAGGCATGATCATTGCGGCGGCACCCGGAAGCGCGGGCGGCATCGCCGGCGTCGATGTGCGGGACGACGATGTCGTCGTGCGATTCGATGGCCGGGTGGATGGCGCATCGGCGTTCCTGCTGGACGCGCCGCGCCGCATCGCGCTCGATATCGACGGCGCACAGATGGGCCGTTTCCAGTTTGCGCCGGGCAGGGGCAATATCGCCTCGGTGCGTCAGGGGCAGTTGAGCAACGGCACGGCGCGTGTGGTGCTGGACCTGTCGGCGCCCGCGACGCTCGGCAATCCCCGGCTGGCGCAGGACGGCAAATCGCTCAGCTTCTCGCTCCAGGGCGTCAGCGACACGCGCTTCCGCAGCGAAGTGGGCAAGGGACGCACCCGGTTCGACGGGCCGGTCGACATGGCCGCCCGTCCGCAAAAGCGCATCCATTCCATCACCGTGCCGATCCCGACCGCCGCGCGCGGCGTGGCGCTGCCGGCGGTGGAGGGCGCGCATGACGGCGCCCGCCCGCTGGTGGTGATCGATGCGGGCCATGGCGGCCATGATCCGGGCGCCATCAACAAGGAAAATGGCAAGCGGGAAAAGGACGTCACGCTGGCCATCGCCCAGGCGATTCGCGATCAACTGGTCAAATCCGGCCGGGTGCGCGTGGCGCTGACCCGCGACGACGACAAATTCCTCGTGCTTCAGGAACGCTATGGCATCGCGCGCAAGCTGGGCGCGGACCTGTTCATTTCCATCCATGCCGACGCGGCGGAAAATACCGAAGCGCATGGCGCCACCGTCTACACCCTGTCCGAAACAGCATCCGATCGTGAAGCGGCGCGGCTGGCGGCGCGGGAGAATAAGGCCGATATCATCAATGGCGTGAACCTGGGTGGCCAGTCGGGCGACGTCTCCTCGATCCTGATCGACCTGACGCAGCGCGAATCGATGAATATCTCGGCCAGTTTCGCGCGCCTGCTCCAGCGGGAAGCCGCGCCCTATGTGCCCTTCCGCAGCGCCTATCACCGCTTCGCATCGCTGATGGTCTTGAAGGCCCCCGATACGCCGTCGATCCTGTTCGAAACCGGCTATATCAGCAACGAAGCCGACAGCGCCTTCCTCGCCTCACGCGAAGGGCAGGGCAAGATCGCCCGCGGCGTCGCCCGCGCGATCGAGGTGCATTTCGCCCGCAAGCTGGCGATGCGCGACGGCACGGCGGGGGGCTGACATAGATCAGATCCTCCCCTGCAAGGGGAGGGGGACCGCCAGCGAAGCTGGTGGTGGAGGGGTAGCGCCCTATCGAGAGCGAAATACCCCTCCGTCAGGGCCATGCCCTGCCACCTCCCCTTCCAGGGGAGGAATGTAGGAAGCGTCGACTTGAAACTATAGCCACTGGCCTTGTCCGCAATTTGACCCTAGAGCCTCTTTCCCATGGAAGAGGCCCGTTCCGATACCGCCCCATCGTCTTTCGCCTACCGCTTGCGCCGTGACGCCGGGGGCTTTTTCAGTCGCTTGCGCCCGCTCTGGTCGCGGCGCCTGTTCCGCTGGGCGGCCATCGCGCTGGGCGGGCTGCTGCTGGGCATGGGCCTGTTCTGGCTGATTTTCGCGCGTGGCCTGCCCGACGCCGCGACGCTGCTGGAATATGAGCCGCCGCTGCCGACCATCGTGCGCGACATCAATGGCCAGCCGGTCCACAGCTATGCCCGCGAACGCCGCGTCCAGTTGCAATATAGCGATTATCCGCAGCAGTTGATCCACGCCTATCTGGCGGCGGAGGACAAGACCTTCTTCGAACATCATGGCGTCGATATCCCCGGTTTCGCCGGCGCGGTGTTCGATTATGTCAGCAAGCTGGGGTCGGGCCAGCGCGCGCGTGGCGGCTCCACCATCACGCAGCAGGTGGCCAAGAATCTGCTGATCGGCGACGAATATTCGCCCACGCGCAAGGTGAAGGAGATGATCCTCGCCTACCGTATGGAAAATGTGCTGTCCAAGCAGCAGATTCTCGAACTCTACCTCAACCAGATATTTCTGGGTCGCAACGCCTATGGCGTGCAGGCCGCCGCGCGCGCCTATTTCGACAAGGACGTCGCCGACCTGCAACTGCACGAAATGGCCTATCTGTCGATCCTGCCCAAGGGGCCGGCCAATTACCGCCCCGAAAGCGAAACCGGCCATGCCCGCGCGCTCGACCGCCGCAACTGGTCGCTGGGCGAGATGGAGAAAAATGGCTGGATCACCGCTGCCCAGCGCGACGCCGCCCGCGCCCAGCCGCTCGGCACGGTGGCCGCCCATGGGTCCAGTTTCGATGCGCGCGCCGGCGGCTATTATATGGAGGAGGTGCGCCGTCGCCTGATCCAGCGGTTCGGCGAAAAGGCGGAGGACGGCCCCAACAGCGTCTATGCCGGCGGCCTGTGGGTGCGCAGCCCCTATGACCCCGCCTTGCAGGATCATGTGGCGACCGCATTGCGCAACGGCCTGTTGCGTTTCGATGCCGGACGCGGCTGGTCCGGGCCGCTTGGCCATATCAATGTCGACAATGGCTGGGAGCGGGAACTGGCCGCCAGCTATATCGACGTCGACTATGCCGAATGGCGCGTCGCCGTCGTCATCAGCCGGTCGTCGAGCGATGCGCAGATCGGCTTTGCCGACGGGTCGACCGGCACGCTGCCGGCCGGCGCCGCCAACACGCCTTATCGCAAGACCGGCGGCCCGGCCTTTTCCGCGATGAAGCCCGGCGACCTGATCGTCGTGGCGCGCAATGGCGCCAGCTGGGCACTGCGCAACATTCCCGAAGTATCGGGCGGCATGGTCGCGCAGGAGGTCCATTCGGGCCGCATCCGCGCGATGCAGGGCGGATTCGATTCGCGCCTGTCCAGCTACAACCGTGCGACGCAGGCGCTGCGTCAGCCGGGGTCCACCATCAAGCCCTTCGTCTACGCCGCCGCGCTGGACGGCGGGATGACACCGGCCTCGATCATCGTCGATGGGCCGCTATGCGTCTATCAGGGCGCGGGTCTGGGCCAGAAATGCTTCCGCAACTTCTCGGGCGGCAGCGCCGGGCCGCAGACGATGCGCTGGGGCGTGGAACAGTCGCGCAACCTGATGACCGTGCGCGCCGCCAGCCAGACCGGCATGGACCGGGTCGTGCGCACCATCAAGAATATGGGCATCGGCGACTATCAGCCCTATCTCTCCTTCGCGCTGGGTGCGGGCGAGACGACGGTGGAGCGGATGGTCAACGCCTATGCGACGCTCGCCAATCAGGGGAAGCAATTCCCATCCAAGGTGATGGACTATGTCCAGGATCGCCGCGGCAAGGTGATCTGGCCGGAACGCTGGCGCCCGTGCGATGGCTGCAACATGGCCAATTGGGACGGCAAGCCCATGCCCCGCTTCGGCATGGAGGGCAAGCAGGTGATGAACCCGATGACCGCCTATCAGGTCGTCCACATCACCGAGGGCGTGATCCAGCGCGGCACTGCCACGGTGCTGGCGGATCTGAAACGCCCCCTGTTCGGCAAGACCGGCACCACCAATGGCCCGACCAACGTGTGGTTCGTGGGCGGATCGCCCGATATCGTCGCGGGCGTCTATATCGGTTACGACCAGCCGCGCAGCCTTGGCGGCTGGGCGCAGGGCGGGCGCATCGCAGCCCCCATCTGGAAGGCGGCGATGACGCCGCTGCTGGAAACCATGCCCAAGACGCCCTTCGTCGCGCCGGCCGGCATCCGCATGGTCGCGATCGACCGTCGTTCGGGCAAGCGCGTCTATGGCGCATGGCCCGGCACCGACGCCAAGCCCGCGATCATCTGGGAAGCGTTCAAGCCCGAATCCGAACCCCGCCGCACCATCCGCAAGGAAGAGGCGGAGGAGCAGGCCAAGGTCGCCGCCGCCCGCGCCGACCGCGCCGTATCGGGCGGCCGCCGCCGCACCGACGCCGACTTCCTGGAAGGACAGGGCGGGATTTATTGAGGGGGCGGGTTAAGCGCCCGCTATCCCTCCGTCAGGGCTTCGCCCTGCCACCTCCCCTTCCAGGGGAGGATTTTAAAATGCTGAGCCTTGTCCTCAATCAGTTCCTCCCCTGAAAGGGGAGGTGGCTGGCCGCAGGCCAGACGGAGGGGTAGGGTGCGGCATGCTCTATGGTCCCAAGAAAACGCAGCATCGCGCCCTTATCCTGCGCCGATCCATGACCTTGCCCGAAGTGTTGCTGTGGCAGGAACTGCGCAAAGGTCCTGCCGGCCTCCGCTTTCGTCGCCAGCATCCAGCTGGTGCCTATGTGCTGGACTTCTTCTGTCCGCGCCATCGGATCGCCGTTGAAGTCGATGGCGAAGTGCATGGGCGCGGAGACACGCCGGTCCGCGATGTTGCCCGCGATGCCTGGTTGATTGGGGAGGGGATCAGCATCCTGCACATCCGGGCGGCCGACGTGCTGCGCGATGTGGAGGCGGTCGTCCTCCACATCATCGTCAACGCGCGGGGTAGGCTGCCACCTCCCCTTTCAGGGGAGGATTAGGCGGCCCTGCGCCGCGCGGGCTGGCCTAACTCCATATCCATCAGCAATTGCACCGATCGCAGCGCGCAGCAGAAGGTGCAGAGCAGGGCGTCGCTGCATGTGTGGACGAAGGGCGCAGTGCGGCGGCCTTGCAGCAGGTTGATGAGGCGATTTTCGTCGTCGGACAGGGCCTTGCCCCGGCCCAGCCGTAGCGGACGGCCCAGCAAGGTGACGGTCAGGTCCAGCAGGCTGTCGATCGCCGGCAGTATCTGGCCGCAGCCATAATGGCCCAGTCGCGCATAGAGGCTGGTCAGCGTCGGACGGTGGTGCCGGCGCGCCTGGCCCCAGCAGCGCACGGCGTCGAGAAACAGGAACAGGGCCGAAGGGCTTTGGCGGGCGACGATGGAATGGGCGGTGTTAGGGATGGTCGTCATGGGATAGCCTTTTGATGAAGCCTGTCCCCCTTTTTGCCGCGCCGGCCGACCTGCGTTGGATCGGCTCTGCGCACACCCCTGTTAGCGGCCTGATATGTCCTGAAAATTTCGCATTTGCGCGCGGTTCGCAATAGGGCGACACCGGCTTTTCGACGGACCGCATTGCGCTTGCGATAAGGCAGGTGCTTGACGAACGGCCATTTCCTCAAGAAGTACGGCCGTTCGACAAATCGGGGCCGAACGCCTAGTGCACTGTTCGACCGCCGAGGCGTGAAAGTTGGAGAATCAGTCATGCGCGCCGAAGCGCAGCAATATATCGATCGTATCGACGCCGCGCTGGCCCTGCTGCGCCAATCGCTGGACTGGGACCGTGCCCTGCGCCGCCTGGACGAGCTGAATGCGCGCGTCGAAGACCCGACCCTGTGGGACAATGCCAAGCTGGCGCAGGAGGTGATGCGCGAGCGTACGCGCCTCGACAGTGCGATCGGCGCCACCCGCGCGATCGGGACGGACAAGACCGACACCGCCGAACTCATCGAAATGGCCGAGGCCGAGGGCGATGAGGATATGGTGAGCGAAGCGATCGCGTCCCTGAAGGCGCTGGCCGACCGAGCGGACGAGGACAAGATCAAGGCGCTGCTGTCCGGCGAGGCCGATGGCAGCGACACCTATCTGGAAATCCACGCGGGCGCAGGTGGCACCGAAAGCCAGGACTGGGCCGAAATCCTGTCGCGCATGTATCGCCGCTGGGCCGAACGACGCGGCTACAAGGTGGAACTGGTCGATTATCAGGCAGGCGAAACCGCCGGCATCAAGTCCGCGACCTTCCTCATCAAGGGCGAGAATGCCTATGGCTATGCCAAGACCGAAAGCGGCGTCCACCGCCTGGTCCGCATCAGCCCCTATGATAGCGCGGCGCGGCGCCACACCAGCTTCTCGTCGGTGTGGGTCTATCCGGTGATCGACGACAATATCGATATCGAGGTCAAGGAAAGCGACCTCAAGATCGATACCTATCGCGCATCGGGTGCGGGCGGGCAGCACGTCAACACCACCGATTCTGCGGTCCGCATCACCCACGTTCCGTCGGGCATCATCGTCGCGTCGCAGAACGACCGATCGCAGCACAAGAACCGTGCGACCGCGATGAACATGCTCAAGGCGCGTTTGTACGAAGCCGAACTGCGCAAGCGCGAGGAAGCGGCGAACACCGATTATCAGGCCAAGACAGAAATCGGCTGGGGCCACCAGATCCGCTCGTACGTCCTCCAGCCCTATCAGCTGGTGAAGGATCTGCGCACCGGCGTCACCTCCACCGCGCCCGACGATGTGCTGGACGGTGCGCTCGATCCCTTCATGGCCGCCGCCCTCAGCCAGAAGGTGACGGGCGAGAAGGTCGATGTGGAGGATGTCGACTGATGAACCGGGCGGTTTTGGCGGGCGCATTTGTCCTGCTGGCCGTCCCGTTGGCTGCCTGCGACCGGATGGGCGGCGGCAAGGGGACGCAGCGGTCCGCCGCCGCCGAACCCTTCCCCCAGGCCGACCGGCCGGTCGCCCCGATCGTATCGACCCGCTGGTCGAGCGAGGAATCCCGCGACCGGGTGAATGAGGCGGAGGATATCATGGACCGGGCGGGCATCCGTCCGGGCATGACCGTGGCCGATATCGGCGCGGGCGAAGGCTATTATACGGTGCGCCTGGCTAGGCGGGTCGGCGCCAAGGGTCGCGTCCTGGCCGAAGATATCATGCCCGAAGTGATCGAAGCCTTGTCGCGCCGCATCACGCGCGAAAAATGGGACAATGTCAGCGTGAAGCTGGGCGCGCCGGAAGATCCGCGCCTGCCCGAAAACAGCTTCGACCGAATCCTGATGGTGCATATGTATCATGAGATTGCCGAGCCCTACGCCTTCCTCTGGCACCTCAGTCCCGCGCTCAAGAAGGATGGCGAGCTGATCGTGGTCGATGCCAACCGCCCGACCGACCAGCATGGCACGCCGCCGCGCCTGCTGGGCTGCGAACTGGCCGCCATGGGTTTTCGCATGGAGCAGGTGATCGCCAAGCCGACTGCTGGCGGTTATCTCGCGCGCTTCCGCCGCATCGCCGCGCGACCCGACCCCGCCAGCATCGTCCCCTGCGCGTTTCAAGGCTAGCTTGCCCATGCGGCATGCCCTGCTGTAGGGCAGGGGTCATGCATTTCGATGATCAGCTTCAGCGCTATTTCGGCACCACCGACCTCGACACGCTGCCGGCCAGTACGGTCGAGGCCGGGATCGACCGGATGCGCGTGGATCTGGGTCTGGAGGAGGATCGCGGCCGGCGGTTCGCGCTCTGGTCGCTGTTGCACCTGCTAGGTGCGGCGCCCGACCTCGACGTCGCTTTCGAAGAGGAAGCGGACCGGGAAGCGGCGCGCAATTTCATGGACATGACGGACGAGGCTTGATCGCTGCTCATCGGTCGATGAGTTTTGATGAAGCCCGCTGCGCCCTCTTCCCTTCCGCCCCTCGACGGATAAGAGGCAAGGCCAATATTTCTGACCCAATATCTCCGGAGGATCGGATGGACTATCGCACGCTTGGCCGCACGGATATCAAGGTCAGCCTGATCTGCCTGGGCACCATGACCTGGGGGTCGCAGAATAGCGAGGCGGAGGCGCATGAGCAGCTCGACTATGCGGTCGGGCAGGGCGTCAACTTCATCGACACGGCCGAAGCCTATCCGGTCACGCCGGTCAGCGCCGATACGCAATTCCTGACCGAAACCTATATCGGCAACTGGATCGCGCAGCGCGGCAAGCGCGACGATATCGTGCTGGCGACCAAGGTGGCCGGGCCGACGCGCGACCCGATCCGCAAATTTCGCGGTGGCAACAACCGGCTGGACCGGTCCAACATCGTCGCGGCGGTGGAAGATAGCCTGACCCGGCTGAAGACCGACTATATCGACCTGTATCAGATCCATTGGCCCGACCGGCCGGTGCCATCCTTTGGCCGGCGCGGCATCGCCGCGATCGAGGATACGGATGAAACCGTGTCGATCGAGGAAACGCTGAGCGCTCTGGCGGAATTGGTGCAGGCCGGCAAGATCCGGCATTTCGGCCTCTCCAACGAAACGCCCTGGGGTGTCAGCGAATATCTGCGCCTGTCGCGTGACAAGGGGCTGCCGCGCCCGGCGTCGATCCAGAACGCCTACAACCTCCTCAACCGCACCTTCGAAATCGGCCTGTCCGAATTCGCCCTGCGCGAACATGTCGGGCTGCTCGCTTATTCACCGCTCGCGGGCGGCAATCTGACCGGCAAATATCTGGGCGGCGTCATTCCGGCCGGATCGCGCCGCGACGTGTCCCGCCAGTTCGTGCGTTACGACCTGCCCAATCAGGCGGTGGCCAGCGCCCGCTATGTGGCGATCGCCCATGCCTTCGGACTGGATACGGCGCAGCTGGCGCTGGCCTTCGTCAATGCCCAGCCCTTCGTCACGTCGAACATCATCGGCGCGACCAGTCTGGAGCAATTGCGGACCAACATCGCCAGCGTGGACGTCCATCTGACGCAGGAGCAAATCGCCGCGATCGAGGATATTCACCGCGTCATTCCCGATCCCTGCCCCTAAAGGCAGCATCGGTCAGGCGGCGCGGTGCGCCCGGGAAGCCTGATCGGACATATCGGGAAGGGCAAGGGCATCCGCCATAGCGGCGATTCCCTGCCACCAGTGATCGACCGGCGGAACTAGGATCGACAGCGCACCATGGCGAGGCCGGGCATGCCATGTGGTGCCGTCATTGTAGAAGCGCCAGAGCGGATCGCTGTTGACCGGGCGATGATGGAAGCGCGCCTGTGCGCCGCTTTGGCCGTTATCGACGGCGCGCAATTCGCTGGGAACCGCGCGGTAGCTGCCATCGGGATATCGCACATCAATCGCCATCGCATCCTCCATAGGCCCTCAACGCTTCACAAGCCTTTGAGTTCATTACGGCTTACGTCCCTATCGCAGGATTTTTGCGCAAAGGTTCGCACAGGCGATCGCGAAAGCGAATCAGTATAAATTTGACAACGCAATTGCGAATCTATCGCAATATCTGTAGGGCGCCTCCCCATGAACATAGCGGAAGGGGCGTTGGAATGAAGGTGAAGTGGATCGCGCTGCGCAGCGCAGCGGTTATGGCGCTGTGCCACACGGCGGCCTATGCGGCGGAAGACGCCATTCCCGCCGATGCGGATCAGGCGCAGGACAGCATCATCGTCACCGCCGCGACGACCGGTACCAAGACGGACACCGCGCTGGTCGAACTGCCCCAGCCGATCAAGGTGATCAGCGCCGAACAATATCTCTCCCAAGGTGCGATCAGCATCAGCGACACGGTGAAATATGCCGCCGGCGTGCTGGCCAATCCCTATGGCCGCGACACCCGCGTCGATGGCTTCAACGTGCGCGGTCTGGATGCGCTCCAGTTCCGCGACGGCATGCGCGACATCTTCAGCTACTATGCCAGCGTCGCGTCGGACCCGTACAACTTCTCGCGCGTGGAAATCGTGCGTGGCCCGGCATCGGTTCTGTTCGGTCAGGGGTCGATCGGTGGCCTCGTCAACCTGGTCAGCAAGACGCCCGAATTCCGCACAGGCGGGGAACTCAACCTCGTCTATGGCAGCTATGACCGCAAGGAAGCGATGGGCGACGTCAATGTCGCGCTGGCCGGCAATCTGGCGGTGCGCTTCGTGGGGCGCGTCCGCGACGCCGACACCTATGTCGATCATGTGCCCGACGACCGCGTGATGTTCGCGCCTTCGATCCGCTGGCAGCCCACGCCCGACACGGACATCGTGCTGAATGGCGTCTATCAGGAAGATGATACCGGCTCGACCTCGCAATTCCTGCCGATCATCGGCACCTTCCGCCCCAACACCGTCGCGGGCGAGCAGCTTGATCGCTATACTTTCGTCGGCAAGGCCGGCTGGGACCATTATAATGGCCGGTCGTTGCAGGGCGGCGGCTCCATCACCCACCGCTTTTCCGACGCGGTCAAGATCAGCCTGAAGGCTCGCTATATCGATAGCGACCTTTCCTATAACACCCATTATGCCGACAGCTATTCCAACCCGCAGGATCCCTTCTCGGTCTATGGCACCGACGGCCGCACCATCGCCCTGACCGCCGACGCCAGCGATGCGCGCATGAACGTCTTTTCGACCGACAATAATGTGCAGTTCAATTTCAACACCGGCGCCAATATCGAACATAAGCTGCTGGTCGGCATCGACTATAGCTGGAACAAGGTCGGCAAGCGCTATGATGGCGGCAACGAACTGGTCGATCTTTACGACATCGATTACGACTCGCTCAAGACCTACGACCCCACCGGGCCCTTCACCACGGAAAGCCAGAAGCAGCTGGGCATCTATGTCCAGGATCAGATCCGCTTCTACGACCGCGTCTCGGTCGTGCTGGGTGCGCGCCGCGACCGCGTGACCGGATCGTCGGGTCAGAAGGATAATGCCACCACCTTCCGCGCCGGCATCATCGGCGAAATCGGCGCCGGCATCTCGCCCTTCTTCAGCTACACCGAAAGCTTCCTGCCGGTCGCCGGCCGGATCGAAAGCGGCAAGGACGCGCAAGGCAACACGATCTACGGAGATCCCTACAAGCCGCAGACCGGGACGCAATTCGAAGCGGGCGTGAAGTGGCAGCCGGGCGTCAACACGCTGGTCACGGCAACGGTGTTCAAGATCAAGGAGCGCAATCGCGTCCTCTATCTGGCCGCTGGCGGCACCACCCAGTCGGGTGAACTCAACACCAAGGGGTTCGAGATCGAGGCCAGCCATACCTTGCCCGGTAATTTCGAGCTGCTGGCCAATTATGGCTATTCGAAGCTGAAATCGGAATCCAACACCAACCTGGATTATATGCCGCGCCACACGGCGTCGATCTGGTCGACCAAGACGTTCGGCCTGCCCGGTGAGGCGCAGCTGCGTCTGGGCGGTGGCGTCGTCTATAGCGGCAAGAGCGTCTCGACCAGCACGATCTGGTCGATCGTCACGCCCTCGCGCACCACGGTCGATGGGCTGGCGGAGATCAACTGGCAGAATTGGCGCTTTGCGCTCAATGCCACCAACCTGCTCAACAACAAATTCTACGCATCCTGCCTCGCGCGTGGCGATTGCTTCGTGGGCGCGCCGCGCAACGTGATGGGCACGGTTGGTTTCCGTTTCTGAAGATTATGACGGGAGAGTGAAGATGAAGATATTGTCCATGGCCCTGCTGGCGTTGGCCGGCCTGACCGCCACAGCGCAGGCGCATGAAGTGTGGGTGGAGCGCGACGGTACCGGCCCGGCGCGCATCTATCTGGGCGAACCGGCGGACGTTCTGCCCGAAGGCGGCGATCCCGAGTTCGAGAAGCTCAACGCACCCAAGCTTGTGCCCGCGTCCAAGGCGGCGCAGACCCGCAAGGCCGGCTATATCGAGGTGGCCGCCCCCGCCGGCGACGTGCGCGTCATCGACGACAGCGTGTTTGCACCCTGGGGTGAGGACGGCAAGAAGGAGGGCGTGATCTATTATGCCCGCGCCGGCCGCACCGAAGCCAAGGCGGGCCTGCCGCTGGAAATCGTGCCGACCGCCGCCAATGCCGACAGCTTCACGCTGGTACGCGACGGCAGGCCGGTGCCCGCCGCCAAGCTGACCGTCATTTCGCCTGACAAATGGACGAAGGAACTGGTCACCGACGCGCAGGGCCGGGTGACGTTGCCGATCAAGGCAAAGGGCCGTTTCATCGTCACGGCCTCGCAGGAGGAGAAGGGCGATCTGACCCTCGCCAATCAGAAGGTCGCGACCCTCTATCATATCGCGACGCTGACCTTCGTGAACGACTGACCATATACAGGGCCGGGGAGGGCGTTGTCTCTCCCCGCCTTCTTTGTGACAGGCCTGTCACGCGACTGACTTCGTGCCGTCAACCATCCCACATTGCACTGCAATATCGCGCAGCTAGGCCGCCCCCGACCAAGGGTCCAAAGGGGGATTATAAGTCCATGCGTATCACCACCGCTCTGCTGATGGCGTCGACCGCCGTCATCGCCATGCCAGCCTTCGCCCAGAATGTGGCGCCCGTCGATGCCGCCGCTGCCGATGCTGGCGCGGAAATCGTCGTTTTCGGCCGGGGCGAAACCCGCCAGGTGCAGGAAATCACCAGCAAGGACATCATCACGCTGACGCCCGGCACCAATGCGCTCAAGGCCATCGAGAAGCTGCCCAGCGTCAATTTCCAGTCGTCCGACCCGTTCGGCAATTATGAATGGTCGCAGCGCGTCACCATCCGCAGCTTCAGCCAGAACCAGCTTGGCTTCACCTTCGACGGCATTCCGCTGGGCGACATGAGCTATGGCAACCATAATGGCCTGCACATCACCCGCGCCATCAGCAGCGAAAATATCGGCAGCGTGCGCGTGTCGCAGGGCGCCGGCTCGCTCGGTACGCAGTCGACCGGCAACCTTGGCGGCACGATCGAAACCTTCTCCGCCGATCCGGCCGATTATCTGAGCGGTGGTTCATTGGGCGCGCAGGGCAACCTGACCTATGGCAGCGACGAAACCTGGCGCGCTTTCGGCCGGGTCGCCCTCGGCACGCGCGATGGCATTCGCGGCTTCCTCTCCTACGGCTATGGCGCGACCGACAAGTGGCGCGGTCAGGGCACGCAGGATCAGCATATGGGCAATGCCAAGGTCGTGATCCCCGTGGGCGAAGCGAAGATCGATGGCTGGCTCAGCTATTCGGATCGCCGCGAGCAGGATTATCAGGATATGTCGATGGGCATGATCCGTCGCCTGGGCTGGAAGTGGGATAACACCTATCCCGACTATAGCCGCGCGATCGACTATGCCGACCGGCTGAACGACGTCGATCGCGTCAGCAACAGCGGTGGTTCGCCCTTCCCCGATGGCCGCTACGACTATAGCGGCGCGCCGGTCGCCGGCGGTCAGGTCTATCCGGGCAATGTCACCAGCGCCGACGACGCCTATTATGACGCGGCGGGCCTGCGCAAGGATTGGCTGGGGTCGATCGGCCTGACCACGCCGCTGGGCGAAAACGCCAATTTCAAGATCAAGGGCTATTATCACAACAACAGCGGCATGGGCCTGTGGGCCACGCCCTATACGCCCAGCCCCAACGGCGTACCCATGTCGATCCGCACCACCGAATATGACATGGACCGCATCGGCGCGTTCGGCAGCGTCGATTACACGATCGGCATCCAGACGCTCAGCGTCGGCGCCTGGTACGAAAATAACAAATTCCATCAGGCCCGCCGCTTCTACGCCTTTGCCAGCCGCACCGATCCGGGCCTGAGCTTCCGCGACTATCCCAAGAACCCCTTCGCCACCCAGTGGGAGTTCGATTTCACTACCGATACGTTCCAGTACCATGTGCAGGACAAGATCGACCTGGGCACCGTGACGATCAACCTGGGGTGGAAGGGTTTCAACGTCACCAACAAGGCGGACGCGATCGTCGCCTCCACTTTCCCGGAAGGCAAGATCAAGGCGCAGGACTGGTTCCAGCCCCATGCCGGCTTCGCGGTGGAACTCAGCCCCGAAATGGAAGCCTTTGGCGGCTTCACGCAGGTGACCCGCGCCTTCGCGTCGGCCACCACAGCCGGTCCCTTTCAGACCAACCAGGCCGGCTTCGATCAGATCAAGGACGATCTGAAGCCGGAATCGTCGGACACCTATGAATTGGGCCTGCGCTATAACAGCCCCGTGTTCAACGGCGTGGTGGGCGCCTATTTCGTCAACTTCCGCAACCGGTTGAACGCGGTGCAGGTGGGCAGCCCGATCCAGGGTCTGGCGTCGGCACTCCAGAATGTGGGCAAGGTCCGCACGATCGGCGTCGAGGCGGCCGGTACGGTCAATCTGGGTTCGGGCGTCAGCCTGTTCGGTTCCTACAGCTATACCGACGCCACCTATCGCGACGATGTGTTCAACAGCTCGAACGGCATGCTGGTCGCCGCGCTCAAGGGCAAGACGGTCGTGGACAGCCCCAAGCACATGCTGCGCGGCGAGCTGAATTATGATCAGGGTCCGCTCTTCGCCCGTATCGGCGGCAATTATATGTCGAAGCGCTTCTACAGCTACACCAACGACGTGTCGGTCCCCGGCCGCGTGATCGTGGACGCTTCGATCGGTTATCGCCTGACCGACAAGATCGAAGTGCAGCTGAACGCCAGCAACCTGTTCGACAAGAAATATGTCAGCACGATCGGTTCGGGCGGTTTCGGCAACAGCGGCGACGCGCAGACCCTGCTGATCGGCGCGCCGCAGCAATTCTTCGCGACGCTGAAGGCCGGTTTCTAAACTCCGTAACGACGGACGGTTCGGTCACAAATGCGTGACCGAACCGTCATCATTTTGACCGAGTGCGGTTATCCCGCTGCAACGCCAATGTAGGCGCCCTGTCACGCGCGGCCTGTAATCCGGCGGCATGATCGCGACACATCCCCGCCAGATCCGCATCCCCGCCGCCGACAAGGCGCGGCTGCGCCTTCTCTTCCTTGCCAAGCATGCCTGTGCCGACGGCCGGCCGGACGCGCAGGATGGCAATCACGCCATCTATCATCATGAAATGCGCACGACGCTGGAGGCGATCGGCCTCAACGTCGATGTCGCGAACAGCTATGACGCGCTTTACGAGCGGCCCGATACGGACTTCGTCGTCACCCTGCTCAACCGGGGCGGTTTCCAGAATAGCGAGATGCTGGCCCCCTTGCTGCTCAGCCGGTGTGATATGCCTTATCTCGGCGCCAGCCCGATCGTGCGTGGCCTGTCCGACGACAAATATCTCAGCAAGATGATCGCCCGCGCGCGCGGCGTGCCGACCATGGCGGCGCAGCTTTTCCGTCGCGGCGGCCTGTTCGAGGCACCCGCGTTCGAAGCGGATCGGCTGGTGATAAAGCCCAACGCTTCCTCCGCCTCCTGGGGCGTGAAGATGGTCGATACATGGGCGCAGGCGCGCGATCATGCCGACAGCCTGTTCGCGCTGGGCCATGATGTGCTGGTGGAACAATGGGCGCCGCTGCTGGACGTCGCAGTGCCGGTGGTCGGCGGCAGCGGTGGCCAGCCCTGGATCCTGCCGCCGATGATGTATGTCCCCGCCGACCCGCATCGCGAGCGCAGCTATGAGGAGAAGCGCGGCCTGATCGACGCGGGCGACGATCCGCTGATCCTGGTGGAGGATGCCGACCTGCGCAGCCGGCTGGAAGCGATGACCGCCGCGCTGCTGCCCGAACTCTGGCCGTTCGACTATGGCCGTTTCGAATTCCGCTATGATCCGGCGAGCGGGCAATTGCTGTTCATGGAAGTGAACCTGTCCTGCAATCTCTGGTCGAAGAAGACGATCTCGCGCTCCGCCGCCTCGATCGGCGTCGATCATGCCGCTTTGGTCGAAACCATCGTCGGGCATAGCCTGGCGCGGCAGGGCCTGCTGGACGAAGCGATCGTGCAGGTGGCGGCATGAGTGGCCGGACAACGGCGATCCTGCTCGCCGGCCGCCGCGACGGCGCGACCGATCCGCTCGCGCTGACCCATGGCGTCAGCCACAAATGTCTGGTGCCGGTCGCCGGCCAGCCGATGCTGCTGCATGTCATCGACGCGCTGGTCGCCAATCGCCGGATCGGCACGGTCCGCGTGGTGATCGAAGATCCCAATTTGCTGGCGACCATCCCGGCGTTGCGCGGGCTGCTCCATAATGGCCGGCTGGTCGGCGTGCCGGCACAGCCCAATCTGGTGGACAGCGTGCTGGCCGGCGCGGAGGGGGCTGCCTTCCCGCTGCTCATCACCACCGCCGACAATGTGATGCTGACGCCGGACGCGATCGACGAGATGCTGGATGGCTGCGCCACGCAGGGTGCGGACGCGGCCGTCGCCTTCACGCGCCGCGCGTCGGTGCTGGCCGCCCATCCGGAGGGGCAGCGCAAATTCTACACCTTCGCCGACGATGGCTATTCCAACTGCAACACCTATTGGCTGCGCGATCGCAAAGCGTTGAAGGCCGCCGAAACCTTCCGGTCGGGCGGGCAGTTCGTCAAGCATCCCGGCCGCATCATCGGTGCCTTTGGCCTCATCAACCTCATCCGCTTCCGCTTTGGCATCGGCACGCTGGATCAGGCCTTCGCCCGCTTCTCGCGCCGCTTCCGCATGACCATCAGCCCGGTGATCCTGACCGACGGCGCGGTGGCGATCGATGTCGACAATGCACGGTCGCATGGCGTCGCCACGACCCTGCTCGACCAGCGCATGTCCATGGCGCAGGCGGCGGAGTAACGTCCCTTGCTGACCGTGCGTGCGCTGCCGCTGCGGGACCGGGGCGGCAATGCCCTGCTGCGGGCCTATCATGACGGGCTGGTCCGGCATTGGACCCCTGCGCAGCGTCTGGCCGGCCATCTGCTCGCCGCGCTGGGGCGGGGCGGCTGGACGCCGGCCGAGCGGCTGTATCTGGGCGACGCGGTGCGCGGGCAGGGCCTGAGCATGCGCGATCGCAAGGGGCTGCACCGGCTGCTCAACCCCGCCGCCTTTCCGCTCGCCACCAATCCGCTCAAGAACAAGCAATTGTTCGCGCGGGCCGCATCGGGCCTGCCGTTGCCGGACGCCTGCGATCCTGATCGGCAGGATCTGGACGCATGGCTCACAGGGCAGGATGATATCATCGCCAAGCCCAGCTACCGGTCGAAGGGGCAGGGGGTCGAGCGTTTCGTGCGCGAAGGCACTGGCTGGCGCGATGGCGATCGGGCGATGGACGCTGCTCAGCTTGCGACCCATCTGCGCCGCGTCTGGCGGCAGGGCGGGGTGATCCAGCAGCGCCTGCCCACGCATGGCGCGTTGGCGGACCTGTCGCCGGGCGCGCTGTCGACATTGCGCATCGTCACCTGCCTGAATGAACAGGGCGAACCGGAGATTTGCGACATGGCGCTGCGCCTGTCGGCTGGCGGCCCGCGCCCTGTGGATAATTTCAACGCCGGCAATCTGGTGCTGGCGGTCGATGGCGCGGGTCGTTGCGGTCCGGCCTGGCGCAGCGGCGGCAAGCGGCCGCCCTCCCGCCACATCAGTCACCCTGTGACCGGCGTGGCGATCGAGGGCGCGTTGCTGCCCGATCATGCCGCCGCGCAGGCGCTGGCGATCCGGGCGCATGAGCGGTTCCGCGAGGGCTTCACCCTCATCGGCTGGGATATCGGCCTGACCGCGCAGGGACCGGTGCTGATCGAGGGTAATTGGAATCCCGGCACCGACATCGTCCAGCTGGTGAACGGCCGGGGGCTGGCGGACAGCCGGCTCGGCATCCTTTACGGCCATGCATTGTCCCGCCTGACGGCGGAGGACTGGCGCGGGGCGCGGGTGGTGCAGCGGGACCGGCGATGAAGATCGCCCTCTATGTCCATGCGCTGGCGGCCACCGGCGTCGTCCGCAACGTCCGCCTGCTCGCCGCCGATTTCCGGGCGCGGGGGCATGATGTGACGCTGCTGACCGCGCTGCCGGGGGGCAAGGGCGTGGACGGCGTGCCGCATCATGCGCTGCTGTCCGACACGGGCGGATCGCGCCTGCTCCAGAAATGGCGCGCCATGCCCCGGCTGAAAGCCCATCTGCGCGCGCACCGGCCGGACCTGCTGATCTCCGCCGGCAATCATGGCCATCTGACCGCGCTGCTGGGCAGCCGGGCGATGCCGGGCCTGCGCCGCCTTTATCGCATCAGCAACGACCTGCGCCGCGCCGCGCCGGGCACACCCAAAAGCGCGATCCGTTCGGCCGGTCGATCGCTGGTCGCCCGGCTGCTGGCGGCGGATGCGGATCATCTGCTGCTGGTATCGCCGACGTTGGCGAGCGACACGCCTGCCTTCGGTCGCGCACTGGCCCAGGGTCGCGCCACCATCATCGAAAATGCGATCGACCCCGCCATCGCCCGCGCGCGCGCCGTCGAGCCATCGCCCCATGGCTGTTTCGACGATGATGTGCCGGTGGTGCTGGCGATCGGCCGGCTCGCGCCGCAGAAGAATTTCGGCACGCTGCTTACCGCCTTCGCCCGGTTGCGGGAGGGCGGAACCACCGCCCGCCTCGTCATATTGGGCGAGAGCCGCGACGATGCGCAGCGTCTGTTGCGAAACCAAGCGGACGCACTCGGCATCGGCGCGGACCTGCTGTTGCCGGGCACGGTCGACAATGTCTTCCCCTGGATCGCCCGCGCCGCCGCCTTCATCCTGCCCAGCTGGTGGGAGGGATCGGCCAATGTCCTGCTGGAGGCGATGGCGCTTAACATACCCGTCGTCGCCTCGCACAGCGCCGGCAATGCGGCGTCGGTGCTGGACGGGGGACGTCATGGCCTGCTCGTCGATCCGGCCGATCCGGCCGCCATGGCGCGGGCATTACAGCATCAGATCGACCCGGCCACCGCGCTGCATCCCGGCGACCGGATCGCGGCTTATGGCCTCGACGCGATGTTCGATCGATGGGCCGCTTTGCTGGATGGCATCGACCCGCATTGCCCCCGCGCGTCGGACAGGCTAATTCCTGTCCTCACGCATGAGCAACGATAGCCCGATCCTCCACCCCATCACCCACGACCGCTTCCTGGGCGATGTGCAGGCACTGGCCCGCGCGATTGAGGCCGGCGACTGGGCGCCCGACATGCTGGTGGGCGTGGGGCGCGGCGGGCTGGTGCCGGCGGTCTATCTGTCGCACCGGTTGAACCTACCGATGCTGTCGATCGACTATAGCAGCGCATCGGCAGACGCGGCGCTGACCGATGTGGCGGCGCGCAGCGCGTCGGGCACGCGACTGCTGATCGTGGACGATATCAACGACAGTGGCGGCACGATCGCGGCCTTGCGCCGCCTGCTGGCCGAAAAGGGCGGCGATGCCCGACATCTGCGTTTCGCCGTCCTGCTCGACAATAGCCGTTCGGGCGAGCGTGTCGATTATTGGGCGGACAGCATCGACCGCGATACCGACAAACGCTGGTTCGTCTTCCCCTGGGAAGCGCTCGCCACGCAGCAGGCGATCGTGGATGAAGCCTTGTCGGTGCCCGATCGCCTAGCCTGACCCGCCGCGCCTTTCGCGATCGGCGTTACACAGCAGGACATGGCAGGGACCGCCCGGCATGGGCTGCCGCTGCGGCGCGCGATGCTCGGGCGGCGGCGTCCCGCAAAAGGGGATGGCGCGCGCCGCAGCCGGGGCCGGCAGCGCCGCCGCCGCCAGATGAGGCAGGCGGCCGCCGCCAGCCAACCGCCTCTAGACCGCATGGCTGAACCGCTTTTCCTCGACCGCCAAATAGGCGTCGAATCGCACCGGTCAGTCGCTGGACGCGGATGGCCGCGCCGGTGTTGCAACCGCAATACCAGCATATGTCGTGGCAATAGGGGATGTGGACATAGAGGGAGAGCGGCGTGTCCGCCTTCATCCCGTCCAGCCGCGCCAGCAGGTCCGCTTCGCCCACGGCGTCGCTGAACTGGGCGGCGGGGAGATAGCTGGTGTAGCGCGGCACCGGCCGGGCGAGCAGATCGGGATGATAGGCAGGCGCTGGACGGGGGCGAGGCGGCCGCGATCGAGAATGTGCGGGAGGTCGCCGGAGAAGGCGTGTTTTCGCGCCATGGGCATGAAGATGTGTCGCTCGCCAGGCCGCGCAGCCTGATCAACCTGTTCGGCCTCGCCAGCGAATATCGGCGTGGCGACCATGCGACCTTGCTCAGCTTCGCCGACGCACTGCGGCCCGATGCGATCGACGTGGTGGGCGATTTGAGACCGGATGGCCTGGCGATCCTGATTGCCAGCGGAGACAGACCCGAAGCGCTGGAAGATGTCGCGCGCGCGACCGGCACGACCGCGATCGGCCATCTGCGCCCCGCCGACAAGCTGGCGCTGATCGAACGGCAGAAATGACGGGGTCAAAAGATCTTGATGGTCGGGGATGAAGACTGATCGGGAACTCGCGCCCTCGCCCCCTGTTGTCTCCTGTTGAAGGAGATATGGGATGCACAAGGAACGGGAAGATGGCGACATAGTCACCCATGTGTCGGAAACGGAAGCGCGCAGCGGATCGCGCACGCGGGTGACGCGCAACATATTGGTGGTCAGCCTGGTCTTGGTGATCGCTTTGCTGGCCATCACGATGGGCTTCGGCTTTTTCGAGACGGGCCAGTCCGGCGCCGATCAGGTCAATGGCGATAATGTGACGCAGGCCACCAATTAGGGTTTCGGGTCGGATGCCAGCGCGCGGACGCTTCTGGCCAGTGTCAGCGGGTTGAAGGGCTTCAATATCACCCCCTTGGCACCGGCCTCATGATAGCTTTTCACGTCGGCTTCGCGCGCGCGGGCGGTGACGAAGACGAAGGGCTTGTCGGCAAAACCGGGCAGATCGCGCAATTTGATCATCAATGTCGGACCGTCCATATACGGCATCATCACGTCCAGCATGACGAGATCGGGCCGCCATTCGTCATTCTTCGCCGCAGCGATCGCTTCTGCCCCGTCGGCGCAGAGGCGCAATTCTATACCGGGGTCGAGCGCCAGCGATAATTTGACGATATGGCGGATATCCTTGTCGTCATCGACATAGAGGATGCGCAATCTATCGGCTTCGCTCATGTCCCGTCATCTCCCCCTCCCTTCGCGTGGCGGGTCGCGACCACGCGGCGCACCGTCGCCTTGAGATCGGGCAGAGACGTGCGCGACTTGACCAATATGGCATCGATCTGCCCGGCAATCTCCATGTCGATGTCATGCGCGGAATAGATGATGGTCGGGATGGCGACGCCTTGCTCGTCGATCAGGTCGGGCAGCAGGTCTAGGCCCAGCCCCTTTTCCAGATGGACGTCCAATATCGCCAGATGCGGCGTTTCGACGCGCAGCAGCGCGCGCGCTTCCGCCAGGGTCGTGGCTTTGAGGATATAGGCGATGCCCTTGAGGGCGGACGCGGTAATTTCCAGCGTATCCTGATCATCGTCCAGATGCAGCACGGTCGGCCGGTCGATACCCGAATGGCGGAAGGACGCGGCGATCGCCGTCTTCAGGCGGCTGGGGTCGATCGGCTTGTCGATCCAGTCGATCAGGTCGAGCGAAAGCGGCGCGCCATCGTCCCCTACCGGTGCCGACACCATCAGGATCGACAAGGATTTCGGCCCTTCGATACGGCGCATTTCGCGCGCGAACTGAAACGCGTCGGCATCGTCGAGCGCCATGTCGAGCAGCAGGAGATTATAGCCGTTGGCGGCGATAGCCTCCCGCGCGGCGCGGGCGCTGGTCACGACACGGCAGGTATAGCCTTCCTCCGACAGTTGCGATTGCAGCTGGCGGGCGATGGCGGGATTGCTTTCGCAGATGAGGATGCTGACATGCCCGTCCCGGTCGGCCAGACGGTCGCGGGTTATGGACAAGGGCAGCATGATGGGGAGGGAAAAGGCGAAGCGGGTGCCGCCGCCGGAGCGATCCTCGAACCATAAATCGCCCCCATGCTGGCTGACGATTTCGCGCGCGATGGCAAGGCCAAGCCCGGTGCCCGGTGCCGCCTCGTCATTGGCGGCACGTTCGAACCGGCCAAAGATGCGTGAGCGGAACTCCTGCGGGATACCCGGCCCCTGGTCGTCGACATAAACGGTCGCGCGGCGACCATCTGCGCTGCGCCGCAGGCCTACGGAGACTCGGCTCCCTTCCGGCGCAGCCTTGACGGCGTTCGACATGAGGTTGGTGAGAACCTGAAGCAGTCGTTCCTCGTCGGCCTGAATCATCAGATGTTCGTCCGGCAGCGTGCAGTCGAGCACGGCGCCCGCAGCGCGAAGCAGGCTGCTATTATCCTCACAGGCACGCTGGATGACATGATAGAGATCTGTCGGCGCCAGCGTCATCCGCAATTTGCCCGAATCGATCCGGTCGATGTCGAGCATGTCGTTGATCAGGCGGATTAAGCGTTGCGCATTATTTTCGGCGATGGCGACCAGACTTGCCGGTTCTTCTTCCAGCCGATTGCCGACATCCAGCCGCAACAGCGCCAAAGCGCCGACGATCGACGTGAGCGGCGTGCGCAGTTCGTGGCTGACGGTGGAAATCAGATCGTCCTTCAGCCGCTCGATCCGCTTGCGCTGGACGATGTCGCGCAGCGACATGACGATATGATCGCCATCGGGCAACGGCATGACACCTAGCGCGATATCGACGGGCAGCAGTCGGCCGCTCTGGTGCCGCACCTGCCGGTCCGTCCAATAGGGCATTTTGAGTTCGCCATCGACCAGGCCGATACGGTCGAGGAAGCTGCCGACGCCGGGCGCTATGTCGGACATCACGTCGAAATCGCGCCGTGCCAGGTCGGCCGGTTCATAACCCAGCATCTTCGACGCGGCCTTGTTGATGGTTTCGATCGTGCCGCTGGGATTGATGATGATGATCGGGTCGATCGTGCTGTCGAGAATCGTTTCATTCCGCTGTGCGGCGGCATATCCCCGCAGTTCGATCTGATATTGGGACAGGCGCTGACGCCACAGGCCCAGCAGGGCGATCGCCAGCGACAGGCTGCTGATCGCGACCAATATCCACATCACGCGCTGGAGCATGTCGGTGCGATTGCGATAGGCGGCGGCACGGGTGTCGCCCATCCGTTGCTCGTCCCGGATCACCATGTCCAGTTGATGCTGAAGCCGCGCCATCAGCCTTTTGCCCGCGCCGTTGGTGACGCGTTTGCGCGCGACTTCCGGTCCCTGCGTGGCGTAGAGGCGCAGCACTTCGTCCATTTCGGCGATCTTGGCGCGCGCCAGCTTATGCAGGCCGGTAAAGCCTGCGCGCTGCTCCGGGACGTCGCGGTAAAGCCGGTCGGCCTTGGCAAAGGCCTGTTCAATACCGGTGTGCCATTCGCCGTAACGGGCGGTGAATTCCGGATCTTGGGTGATGACATAGCCGCGCTGGCTGGATTCGGCGGCGCGCAGTTGCGACAATATGTCGATCAAGAGCACGCGCCGCTCGAAACTCTTGTCCGTTTCGTCGCGCAGGCCGTTCCAGCGATCATATTCGCCGCCCAGCCAGAAGAGGAGCGCGGCAAGGCCCAGGGGCACGAACAGCGCAAGCAGCAGGAAGGGCAGGCCGCGTGGTGGACGAGGCGCGTCGCCGTTCATGCCGGGCGCGGAGCCGTGACGTCGCCCAGCAGAGGTTGCACGGCCAGCAGGGCCTGCGCCCGATTGCCGACGTCCAGCTTTCGGAAGATGGCGGTCAGATGCGCCTTCACCGTGGCTTCGGATACGTCGAGATCGGCGGCGATCTGCTTGTTCAGCCGGCCGTCCGACAGCGCGATCAGCACGCGCAACTGCGCACCGGACAGGCTGGCGATCCGATCGCGCAGAGTGTTGCCTTCGCTGGCCGGCTGGGCCTGCGGGAAGCAGGTCTGCCCTTCCGTCAGGCGCCTGATGTCGCGGGCCAGGTCGTCGAAGGGGCGGGTCTTGTGCAGGAAGCCGGCGGCGCCCAGCGCACGGGCGCTTTCGACCAGCGTCGCGCTTTCATTGGCGGAAATGAGTGCGATTGGAATCCGCCCCGCCTGATGCTGCAATTGCAGGAAGCCGGAAAAGCCGCGTGCGTCGGGCAGCACGAAGTCCAGCAGGATCAGGCGATATTTGCCGTGGCGCGACAGGGCGTCGAGCGCTTCGCCGATCGTGCCGGCGGTATCCACGGTGACACCGGGCATCGCCGCGCGCGCGGCAAGGCCCAGACCTTCGCGAATCAGGGGGTGATCGTCCGCAATCAATACGCGGCCGCCGGCTATGGTTTCTGCCATCCTCCAGCCTTATTGTTATTCATCCCGAAACGGAATGTGTTTAGTGATGCAGTAATTGGAGTGTGAGGGTAATGCGTCTATGTATCAATCGTAAAATACATTGGCGGTCATCTTTATCCTTAACGGATCATGATCGGGCCTTAGTGATGCGGGACTTGCAGAGATCATGTGCGAGGGCGAATATTCCACAGCGCTAGACGGCCTGACGCGCATGGCGGCGCTGTTCGGGCGGGATGCGCTGATGCCGATCGTTGCGGGTTTGCGCACCGAATTGCAGCAGGCGATCGATCGGCCCGATGCGGCCGATGCGCACAGGATCGCCGGGCTGGCGGGGACTTTGGGCTTTGCTTGGGTCAGCGCCAGTTGGCAGGCGGTGGATCAGGGCGGCGACGATCGGGCTGCTGCGTTGCGCGACAGTCGGATGGCGCTGATCGCGCTCGAGCGCTGGCTGCGGCAGGGGGCGTAGCGGTCAGACCAGGTCGGGCGCATCCAGCATCCCGGCCAGGGCGATGCTGCTGACCGGCTGGACGAAGCGGAAACCGCAGCTATCCTCCCGCACCCAGCAGATTTCGCCAGCCACCCCCTGACGATCACCCAATGTGAGGTCGAGTATGCCGGGCTTTCCGCGCTCGGTCGGGACAGGCAGGGTCAGCCGCGCCCCGCCGACGGAGATATTTTCGATCTGCGTCGGGATCGGCATGTCCCCCATCAGCAGCACAGCCTGTCGGCGGAAGGCGAAGCGGGGCTGGCGCGCGACCCGCCCTTCCTTGTTGCTGCGCGCGGCGAAGATATCTGCCGGATTGCAGCGCAGGTCGAACATCAGTCCGGCCTCATGCCCTGACATCCAGCAGATGCGGGCAAGCCGGGGGTCCAGCCCGCGCATCTCGATCAGCACGCGCGTGCCGGGCGCGGGAGGAAAGGGCATCTGGATGCGCATGCCGCCATCGGACAGGTCGCGGACCATGCAGGGCAGGCTGCGCCCTGCAAAGCTGATCTTGCCGATGGTGAAGACGGTGGCCGCCCGCCAATCCTGTCGCCGCTCCATGGGATTGAACGGCAGGTCGTTGGTCAGTTCCGGCAGCATTGTCAGGATCGGCGTCGGCGATGCCGGTTCCAGTCCGTGGGGCATGGTTACTCCTGTTCAGCGCAGCTTGACGCGGAAGCGGACCGTGAAGGAACCGCCCGCCTTGAAATTGGTCACGGGTTTGACGCGGATGGCGCGGACATTGGCGTCATAGCCGTCCGCGTCAGGCACCGGGGTGTAGGTCCAGCTGGTGCCGTTGGAAAATTCGATCCCGTCGGATGCGCTGGCCAGGTTGGTGAATGTGTAGGTCAGGCCGCTGTCGCCGACGCCCAGAACGATCGCGCCATTGGTGAAGATCACCGGCCCGCTGCCGCCGACGCCCAGATCGCTGACGCGCAGGATGACGTTGGCGGGCAACTGATCCTCGAACGCGATGCCGCGCACCGTCTTGCCGGCATTGGCGAGGGGGTTGGCGAGCGTGGCCGTATAATCCAGCACCGCGCCGGGAATGGCACGCGGGATCAGATTCCCCATCGGATCGGACACCATGGCCACCGATTTGGTGGCGGTGATCGGATCGGCCAGCGCCGCGGTGGGCAGCATGGCCAGCAGGAAAAGGACAAGGGTTGATTTGCGCATCAGCGACCCTTTCCAAGCAGGCCGGCGACGGTGCCGCGATCGAACTTCATGCGCATCGTGACATAGGGGCCGCGACGGGTATAGCGATCATCCTCGAAATCGCGGTCGCGATAACCCGCGATATTATAGCCCGCGCTGATCCACACATTGGGTGCGGGCGAGACGCCGGCCGACGGTCCGCCGCTGAAGGCGAAGGCGCCCCGGTTCCAGGCATGTTGCACCGACCCCTGCACGCCGACGTCGAAACGCTTGCCCAGGTCCATGCGCAGGTCGAAACCGGTCACGTCGATATAGCCGGCATAATCGTCCGCACCATAGCTGCCGCGTACCCATTTGGCGCCATAATAGACGGTCGCCTCGACCGCGTGGCGAGCGCCTTCCGGCCCGGTGCGATAGTTGACGGCCAGGTTGTTGATCAGGCGCAGCGTGCGCTGGCCAACGCCATTGCCCGCCGGCACGCCCAGCACATTGCCGCCGGTGATGCCCGAATCCGCGCTTTCCTTGCGCAGTTCGAACCGCTCCAGCATCGACCAGTGGCTGTCGAGCGGGCGCCAGGCGAGCGCGACCGAGCTAGTCAGGCTCTTCGCCTGCGCGCCGGTGGCCTGGCCCAGCGTGGAATAGCGAACGGTGCCGGCCAGCGTCTTGCCCTCGCCCAGCGCACGCACGACGTTGGTGGTGATGTTGAAGCGGCTGTTCTGGTCGGACTTGCGATATTCGACCCGGCCGTTCCAGGACCAGAGGTCCGCACGATAATTGGCGCCCAGCGTCACAGCCTTATAGTCACCATCATTGCCGTAAAGGCTGCCCAGCGCGCCGCCACCGACGCTGCCGGAACCGCTGGTCTGGAATGGCTGAACCACGCCGCCGGCGGGGATCTTGCCGCGTACCGTGGTGCTGGCGTCGAAGGTCGCGTCGATGGTCCAGCGGTCGCTGATCGGCAGCGACTGGATCAGGCCGTAATTGGCGAACAGGCGGCCGCCATTTTCGCCCGACGTCTGGTTGTTGATGGCGGTCGTGACCTTGGCGCCCTTCCACGGCTGAACGTCGAAGCCGATCTGCGCGGTGTGGGCGGTGAAATCGGCACCCTGCGCGATTTCATAGCCGCCGATCAGGCGGATGCCGGGCTTCACGCGCCAGGCGGCGATCAGCTGCTGGCGGGCGGGGAAATCGACGCTGTCCTTGTCGCCGCCGGGCGCGAACTGGGTCTGGGCGGTCAGAGTCAGCTTGCCGCCCAGCATCGCCTGCGTGCCGCCCAGCGTGAGCAAGCGGCTGTCGCGGTCCTTGCCGTCGATGCCGCGATCCATCGCAAACTGTGTACCGGCGAACAACGTGCCACGTTCGCGGCGATATTCGATGCGCGCTTCGCCCGCGACGCGGCTGCCTGCGCCGATCAGCTGGTCCTGATACCAGGCCGAAGCGGTGGCGGCCCATTTGTCGGCAATCTGCACCCGGCCGTCGAAACCGACGCGGCGCGTACCGGCCTCTACCAGATTCTGCTGGCCCAAACCGAATGCATCGTCCTGCTGGCGGGCATAGGCCAATATGTCGGCGCCCTTGCTGTGATGTTCGACCTCCGCCAGATAGGCGCGGCCGTCGGACAGGCCATCGCGGCTGCCGGCGGCGACTTCTGCGCGCAGCTGGGTCGTGTCGGTGAGGCGTGCGCTCAGGTCCGCGCCCAGCAGCAGGCCGTTGCCATGGCTGTTGTCCTTGATCGCCGACACGCCGACTTCGGCCTTGCCCTTGGCGAATTTGATCGCGGCACGGCCGCCGGCGGTCAGCTTCTTGCCCTTGCCGTAGGTTTCATAGTCGACGACGATGAAGACCGGGTTGTTGGCGGCATCGCGGCCCAGCACCGGCTCACGGAAGCGGATCGTGCCGATGGTCGCGTCGATATCATAGTCGATATGGCGAGTCAGCGGCGTCGAGGACAGGATGCGCTCAGGGCGCAGGCGGTCGCGCACCTCGATGCTCAGCTTGTCGCTATTGGGCACGATGTCGCGACCCGACAGGCGATAGGGGCCGGTCAGGCCATTGCCCTGAATCTCGTCGCGGGCATGCAAATCGTCGCTGTTGGCGGCAAAGGCGGTGAAGCTGAGGCGATCATTGGCAAAATCGGCCTTCATTCCGTTCAGCGTGCGGCTGTAGCGGGTCAGCTGCGTCTGGGTCATGCCGGTTTCGAAGTCGCCAAACAGGGCGCTGAAATCCTGCCGCTCCAGCCGCAGATAGAGTTTGCGGGCGGTGGGCGCGTCCTGGCCCTGACGGGTGGCATCGCCATAGACGGTGTAATAGCGATCCGGGTCGATCTGGCCCAGCAGCCCGCGCGACCGGTCATATTGGCGGTCGCTGTCATAGGCGATCGTCATCAGCCAGCTGCCCTTGATCCGGCCCTTGGCATAGAGCGCCAGCTGGCCGTCGGTGATCAGGCTGTTGCGGCTAGAGGCAGGCAGGCGCGCGGACCGCTTGCGCAGCGTATCATAGCCGATCGTGCCCGATCCGAAGCCCACTACGGTCCAGTCGCGCGCGACGGCGGTCAGGCGGCTGCGCAGTTCGATCACGCGCTGCTGCCGGTCGTCGGTCAGGGTCACGGTGGCGCGCAGCGCGCCGGCCTGGGTCGTGGGTTGCAGCGCCATATAGGCGATGCCTTCGTCGCCGATCACCAGCGCGGTGCCGCTGTTGCGGCCGATGCGATCGCCGGGGCGGGCGCCCGCGACGGTGGCATCGACCGCGATGCTGTAGGGCTGGTCGATGGTGACGGGAACGGTGGTGCCGTCGCGCACCGGGCGGCCGGTCCGATCGGTCAGGCGGAAGGCCAGGATCGGGCTGGTCAGGCCGTCGGCGGCCAGCTTGCCGGCTTCGGGAACCAGCACCGCGTTGGCGGCCGGGCCGGAATAATGGACCGTGCCGTGCAGCGTCTGCGCGACGGTCCCGTTTTCGTTCATCACCGTGGCTTCCAGCGCATTGTCGCCGGGTTCCAGGCCGATGCCCGACCATTTGGCGATGGCGATGTCGCCATCCGTATCGGTCGTGTCATAGGCCAGCGCATCGACCAATGTGCCGTTCAGGCGCAGCGCGACCTTCTGCCCGGCATGATGCTGGACGACGACGCGGGTGGATGGCGAGCGGGGGTTGTAACCCTGGGCCGGGAACAGCAGGGCGACGCCGGCATCCTGCCCGGTCAACCATTCGCGGTTGCCCGCGGCTTCACCGGCATCAGGCGCGACCGGCAGGGCGTCGGCCGTGCTGGCGGCAGCGATGCCGGTCAGGCGCAGCTGGAAATCCACGCGCTTCAGCAGGCCGCCATCGCTTTCGACGAAGCGAGAGATGGCGCTGCCGGCCTGGCGGGTGTCTGCGTCGCACAGCGACGGCGCATGGCTGGCGGGCAGGCTGGCGCTGTCGAGTTGCACGACATGGCGGCCGTTGCGCACGCCCTCGAAATGATAGAGGCCATCCTTGTCGGTGACGACATAGCTGCCATCTTCCATCAGGATACGGATGCCGGCCACGCCCTTGCGGCCGCTGGCGGGGCTGTTGCAGTCGCCTTCGGTCACGCGGCCGACGATGGTGAAGCCGTCGGTGAAGAGCAGCGCGCCGATCCGCACGGAGGCGGCGGCCTCGTTACTGGTCGAGCCGGCCGAACCGGAGGCGAGCACGCGGTTGAGCGCTTCGCCACGCGGCGCACCGGGGGCGACGGACACGACATAGCGCACCTCCGCCGTCTTGCCGGCGGGCAAGGTGGGCACGCTGAAGTCCAGCGTGCGGCCATCGGTTGCGACCACAGGTTCTTCCGCACCGCGCGACGATCCGCGCTCGTAGCGCAGGCCGGGCGGCAGAATGTCGGTCAGGTGGATGCCGCTGGCGTCATTGTCCGAACGATTGTCGACCCGGACCAGATATTGGATGAAATCGCCGGGAGATGCCTCGCGCACCGACGCCGTCTTGGTCAGCAGCAGATGGGTGTCGCCGATCCGGTCGAGCGGGATGTCGGCAAAGAAAGGTTCGGGGTCCGACAGCACGAAAATGCCGGCGAAAGAGGCTTCGTTGAGGATGAAAGGCTGATTGAACGGGCCGCGCAGAGCCTCCAGATCCGCCCGGCTGCGGGTCGATGGAGCGACATAATGGCTCGGCGGCGTGACGCGCAGATGATAGCGGCCCGGCGCGGTCAGCGGAAAGCGATAATTGCCCTGCGGAAATTTGTAGAGGCGGCCACTGGCGTCGGTGACGCTGCCACCGCTGACGACGGTGGAGGGATAGGCGCTGGTGCCATCGTCGCCAAACACCTTGGCCGGCTGGTCATTTTCATCCAGCAGCGTCACGGTCGCGCCATCGACCAGCGCGCCGGTTTGCGAATCGAACACATAGCCGGTCGGGTCGATCAGCAGCGAGAAGTTGGATCCGTAGCTATACTCGTCCTCGTCGAAGCTGACGAAGACATGCGCATTGCGCTGCAAGGTGGGATCGCACGGGTCGATGCTGGGATCGACCCCGGTTTCGGGCAGGCCGCCTGCGAATACGCCCGTATCCGGGCCGGTTTCGAGCAGGGGCATGCGATAGGACAGAAATTGGCTGCCGGCGTTGATCCAGGCCGTTTCCCGGACACCGGGGTCGCGATTGCCCCCAGGATTGTCGAGAACGATGATGAAGGCACTGGCCGGATTGACACGCTCCGCCACCGGAGCGCGCGCAAGATCGGCGGCATCGACGGGTGCGGGGGTGAAAGCGATATTGGGACTGGTCTGGCATGTGGCGCCAGACATGTCGTAGCCGATCGGGAGCAGACGAAAGCTCAACCGGGTCGGCCGCTTGGCGCGGCCTTCGACATCAAAGGTTACGGTATTGGAATCGACGCTGACCGGACCGGTCGGTTCCTGCCAGGTCAGCGTCGCTGTATTGGTGACACGCGTCTGCCCCTGCGCCGTGACCGGGATCACGGCGGCAAGGCCCATAAGGGTAGCTGTCAGGCTGGCAAAGGCGTGGATTTTAGGCATAGGTTTCCTTTCGGCGCGCGCGGGTTAAGGCGCACGACGTGGTTTTTTCCTTTGCTGTGGAGGGGGTTAGTTGATCGTCACTTTGAAGGCGACGGCCACTGAAGCAAGCCCCGCGACGGTGCCGACATTGGCGGTCACGGTTTTCGTTCCCGTATTATAGTTGGCGGTATAGCCGTCGATTTCGGCTGCATCGTCGGCATCGTCATCCTCGGTCGTCCCAAGAAGGACGCAGGTACCCCCCGGCAGCCCGACGCTGATCGAACCCGGCACATAGGTCGTGTTCGTCGGCACGATATCGGTCAGAACGACGCCGTTCGCACCGGTCAAAGCGGTTCCGTTATGCACGAGCAGGCAATATTGCACCGTCGCGCCCGGCAACGCCTTGGGATTGACGAGGTTGACCCCGTCCGACAGGACGAGTGCGGACTTTGTCACGTTCAACGCCACATTCTGGGTGCCGATGACATAGGACGCATAAGCGCGACCCTGACCATTGCGCGCGACGTCGCCCAGATTGAGCAGGCCGTCGCTGTCGTCGTCCGCGAACACGATATCGACGACATTGTCGGCATTGCCGAGGCTGAGGTCGGTCGGGATCAGGATCGCGCCCTTCGTGCCCGATGCGCCGCCGGCCGCCGCAATGACATGCAGCGATACCTGTGCTTCATGAATGCCCACGGTCGAGGGGATGTTGCCCACGATGAACACCGCGACCGATGCTTCGGGCGCCAGTTCGTCGATATAGGTCTGGGTATCGACATCCGCGTCATAGACGCCGTTATTATTGCTATCGACGAAGACCTTCATCGACGAAATGTCGAAATCGTCGGTGCCGGTCAGGATTCCCACGGACAGGGTCGTCTGGTCGGGATCGAGCCAGAAATCCTGGATGCCGTTGGTATGGTTGGTCACCTTGAACTTGGTGACCGCCGCCTGCTGGCTCAGATTGACCTGCGTGGCGCCGGTCTGGTCGGTGATGACGGTGAAATCGACCTTGCGGTCGACCACGAACTTGGCGGTGTTGGATGTGGTGGTCTGCGAAGCGCCGTTGACGGTATAGGTGACGGTGGCGGTATTCGAGACTTCCGTGCCGGCGGCGGTGGCCGTCGATCCGGATTGGGCATGCGCCGTGCCGGTCGCAACCATGGCGGCGCCGCCCAGCAGCATCAGCCGCAGTGAGCGAGACATCATTGTGTGAGTTCCTGTTGCTTGAGGGGCATGCGCGCGAACGCCCGGGGGAGCGATCACTTGAGGACAGCCTTGAAGGCGAGCTGACCCTGTCCTCCGGCAGGGACGGTCGCGATGCGCCAGCGAATATGGCGGACGTCATTGGATGTGGCCGCACGGCTGTTGCCGCCGGCCGTCGGCACGCGCAGCTGGGCGAGCGGGCCGTAGGTCTTGCCGTCCACCGACAGGAGCGGCGCGGCCGATCCGGCGCCGGGCGCGCGATAGGTGATCGCGCCGGGGACGGGATTGTCGAGGACGATGTCGGACAAGGGCTGGGCGCCCGTGTTGCGATAGGCCAGCACAAAGACGACATGGTCGCCCGGCACCGCGCGCGTGGCCGGGGCCAATGAAGTGCTGACGGCGCCCGCCTTGTCGAGGGCACGTTGTTCGACGAAAATCTTGGAGGCGACCTGTAACGGTCCCTGAGCAGCGACTGCCGGCGTGCCGACGGCCGCAGCGGCGATTAAAGCGGTAATCAGTGTACGGGCCATGGGTTTCGGTCCTTGCTGTGAGGCACTGGAACCCATGGATGATTTTGCGGCTAATGAACTCTTACCGTCCGGTCCGTCGCGGAGCGAAGTTCGACCATGGTCTAATGGTCATCCGATTTTCGTATCGGAAACGTCCAGCCGCATGGCCTGCGCGACCAGCCGAATGACTCGACCGACAGGGCGCCCGATATGTCAGTCGAACAGCAATACCGGCTTGATCGCGGCGCCGCTTTCCGCATCGTGAAAAGCATCGTTGATCGCGTCGAACGGATAGAAGCGGATTAGCCGGTCGAAGGGGAATTGCCCGGCCCGATGCAGCGCCACCAGATGCGGGATGAAGCTTTTGGGATCGGCGTCTCCCTCCACGATGCCACGGATCGTGCGGCCCCCGCTCATGATGTGCGACACATCGGCCTGGACCATCGTGCCAGGCGCGGCTGCGCCGACGATGCCGCAGGTGCCGCGCACGCCCAGCATGGCGATGCCTTGCTGGATGACGGCCGGCAGACCGGTGCAGTCGATGGCGAAGTCCACGCCGGCGGGCAGCATGTCCAGTACGCGCGCGACCGGATTCTCACTTTGCCCGTTGATGGTCAGCGTCGCGCCCAGTTCGGCCGCCAGAGCGAGGCGGTCCGGGTTCAGGTCTATGGCGATGATCGACGCCGCACCGACGACCCTGGCCGCCATGATCGCCGACAGGCCGACCGATCCGGCGCCCAGTATGACGACGCTCTGTCCCGGCTGGACCTTTAGCGCGTTCATCACCGCGCCGGCGCCAGTCAATATGCCGCAACCCAGCGGCCCGGCGATGCGCAGGTCCAGGTCGCGCGGCACCACCACCGCATTGCGGACATGGCAGATGGCATGGGTCGCGAAAGAGGATTGACCGAAGATGTTGGCGAAGACCGGGCTGCCATCCGGCGCCTTCAGCGCGCTGCTGCCGTCCGGGCGGGTGCCGAAGAAATTGCGCGGGAAGAAGTCGTGGCAATAGCTGCTATGGTCCGAACAGCAAGTTGGACAGGTGCCACAGCTATTATAGCTCATGACGACGGGATCGCCCGGACAAATGTCGGTCACGCCTTCGCCCACCTGTTCGACGATCCCGGCACCTTCATGGCCCAGCACCACCGGTTGGGGGACGGGGACGCCCTGTTGCCACATGGTCGCATCGGTATGGCAGACGCCGGTGGCGACCAGGCGGATCAGCAGTTCGCCGGCGCGGGGCGCGTCGATGGTGAGGGGGCGAATGACCATGGGCCGGTCCAATGCTTCGACGATAGCGGCGCGAATATCCATATGGTCCTCTTCCTTTTGCCTGAGTGTATTATCTATGGGACCGATATCAAATTGCGGCAAGTCGGCCAAGTCGGCGATTCGCGGCTGCAGATTTTTTTGACATATTTTCCGGAAATAGAACGGGAAAAAGCCAAAAATAAAGGATGTGCGCAACGTGGGGCGGATAAGAGCCCTTAATATTTCATGCCTGCAAGGGGATTGCCTTGTCCCGTCATCTTGTTTAATGTGACCGATATCACGAGCAAGCGGATGGTAGATCCGGCAGTGTTGGGAGGATGAGTTGATGCATCGTATGATGGTGAATCGCTTCAAATATGGATTGATGGGCGGCGGGGCGGCACTGTGCGCGCTGGTCGTGCCGGCGATGGCGCAGCAGGCAGCGCCCCAGCCACAACAGGCCGAAGTGGATGACGTGGCCGCCGCCGATATCGTCGTGACCGGCTCGCGCATCGCCCGGTCCGGTTTCAATGCGCCCACGCCCGTCACCGTGGTTGGAGAGGAACGGCTGGCCCAGCGCGCCATCACCAATGTCGGCGATGCCCTGAACGAATTGCCGTCCTTCCGTCCGCTGGTGACGCCGGCGACGCAGCAGGCGGCGGGCGGCAATATCGGTGCCCGCGTGCTCGACCTGCGCGGTCTGGGGGCCACCCGGACGCTGGTGCTGCTGGACGGCAAGCGGTTCGTGCCTTCCACGACACAGGGCACGATCGACGTCAACCTGATCCCCAGCTCGCTGGTGTCGCGCACCGAAGTCGTGACCGGCGGCGCGTCGGCGGCCTATGGGTCGGACGCGGTGGCGGGCGTCGTCAACTTCATCCTCGACCGCGACCTGACTGGCCTCAAAGGCTCGATCCAGGCGGGCCTATCCGGCCGGGGCGATTATGGGCAGCAAAATGCCCAGTTGGCCTGGGGCACGAAGTTCGCCGACGACAAGGGTCATTTCATGATCGCGGGCGAATATGACAAGTCGGACGGGATGGGCGATTGCTACACCCGCAGCTGGTGCCCGCGCGAACAGTTGATCGGCAATACGCCGGCGGGCGCGGGCGGCCTGCCCGCCAGCATTCGCGGTGGCCCGGCCGGCACCGGGAACATCTCGTCGGGCGGCCTGATCGTCGCCAATACAGGGCCGCTGCGTGGACTGGCGTTCAATCCGAACGGCACGACCCATGCCTATAATTTCGGCACCATCTACGGCACCAATCCATCGCCGCTGTTCACACAGGGGGGCGAAGAGTCCGTACGCAACGGATTTCTGGACGGCATCCTGCTGATCCCGCCGGTCAAGCGTTTCGTCACCTACAGCCAGGCGTCCTACGAATTTTCCGACGCGCTGAAGGCCAATCTCGACCTGTCCTATGCCCGGTCGCAGGGCATGGTGATCGGATCGGTCGCGCGCACGACGCAGACGATCCAGCGTAACAATGCCTATCTGCCATCAGGTGTCGCGGCGATCATGGACGCGAACGGCATCAGTTCGTTCAGCCTTGGCCGCGCGCTGATGGACCTGGGCGGGTCGGTCAATCATAGCGATAACCAGACCTATCGCGCGGTGCTCTCGCTGGAGGGCAGGATCAGCGATAACTGGCGCTGGGACGCCTATTATCAATATGGTCGAAACGAATTCCGACAGGATTATACGGGCAACGTCGTAGGATCGCGCGTCACCAACGCGGCCAACGCGGTCAATGTAAACGGGCAGGTGGTGTGCGGCATCAATGCCGATGCCAACTCCGCCAATAACGACCCCAATTGCGTGCCGATCAACCTGTTCGGCGCCGGCAATATCTCGCCGGCGGCCGCCGCTTATATCGCGCCTTCGGGCTATCAGACCACCGACACGACCGAGCATGTGATTGCCGCCAATATCAACGGCGCGGTCTTCGCGCTGCCGGGCGGCGATTTCTCGATCGCGGCGGGCGGCGAATATCGCAGCGACAAGGCGGTCGGCACGGCCGATGCGCTATCCACCGCCAACGCCTTCTGGTCGTTCAATGGGAAGGCGGTAAATGGCAGCATCCGCGTCGCCGAAGCCTATGTCGAGGCGCTGGCGCCGATCCTGAAGGACGTCGCATTCGCCCAGACGCTGGAGTTGAACGGCGCGGTCCGCCGCACCCATTATCGCCGCTCCAGCCCCGGACTGGACACCACGACGGTCAATGCCACCACCTGGAAGCTGGGCGGCGTCTATGCCCCGATAGAAGAAGTGCGTTTCCGCGTCACCCGGTCGCGTGACATTCGGGCGCCTAACCTGACGGAGTTGTTCGGTCCGGTAACGCTGGGCCGCACCACGATCGTCGATCCGCTCAACAATGGCGCGCAGATTCAGGTGAACAGCTTCTCCGGCGCCAACCAGCAATTGTCAGCGGAAAAGGCCGATACCTGGACGGCTGGCGTGGTGCTAGCGCCCAAGGGCTTCCTGCGCAATTTCCGCTTCTCGGTCGATTATTACGACATCGACTTGAAGGGCGCGATTTCGACCCTGGGCGCGCAGGTGGTGGTCGATCGCTGCGCGGCGGGGCAGACGTCGCTGTGCAACTTCGTGCAGCGCGATGGAGCGGGCGCGCTCACTAGCGTCAGCGACGTGCTCCAGAATGTCAGCCAGGTGCGCAATCGCGGCATCGATATCGAGGCCAGCTATCGCACCGATGTCGGCACGCTCGGCAGCCTCGACTTCCGCCTGCTCGCCACCCATTATCTGAAGCTGGAAATCGGCGGCATCGATCGCACCGGCCAGACCGGCTATCGCCCCGGCACCACGACAGGCGTGCCCGACTGGATCGTGGACGGCACGGTGCTGTGGGATCTGGGCAGCGTCGCGCTGAACCTGCACGGCAAATATATCCCCAAGGGCGTGTTCGACACGACGTTGCTGGGGCCGCAGGATGACGGTTATTCGGCCGGCCTGCCCAACAGCGTGAACAATAACCGCGTCGCCGGCCGCTTCTATCTCGACCTTGGCGCGACGGTGAAGGTGAACGACCAGTTCGAGCTGTTCGGCGTGGTCAACAATTTGCTGGATAAAGACCCGCCGCTCGCCGCCAGCGCGCAGGGGGCCACCAACCAGGTCTATTTCGATCCGATCGGCCGCTACTTCAAGGTCGGCGCCCGCATCCGCATGTAGTTGTTCGAACTTCGCGGTACCGGTCCTCTTCCCACCCCGGACGAGGGCCGGTCCAGACAGATACCACCCCATTCAACAAAGGAAATTGGCAAGCCCATGGCGAAAAAGTCTCTGCAACAACTGCTCGAAACCAGCGACAAGTGCATCGTCGCTCCCTGCGTCTACGACTGTGCATCGGCGCGGGCGGTGGAGATGGTCGGCTTCGAAGCGATGATGCTGTCGGGCGGCGAAGTGTCGATCGCGATGAACGGCGTGATCGACTATGGCTTCAGCAACCTGACCGATGTGGAATGGATCACCAGCCGCATCAGCCAGACATCGCCCATTCCGCTGGCCGCCGATATCGAGGATGGCTTTGGCGGGCCGCTGGCCGTGTATCGCAGCGCGCGGCGCATGGCGATGGCGGGCGCGACCGCGCTTCAGCTGGAGGATGCCGACGATATGGAGGAATCCACCGGCCTGCTGCCGCGCGAACGCTATCTGGAAAAGGTGCGCGCGGCGCTCGCGGCGCTGGAAGGCACCAATTGCTTCCTGATCGCGCGCACCAATGCCGACCCGGAAACGCAGATGGACGAAGGCTGCGAGCGGATGCGGCTGGCGCATGAACTGGGCGCGAAGATGACCACCGTGGTCAAGATCGGTACGCTGGAGCATGCGCAATATGTGTCGGCGCGGGTGCCGGGGTGGAAGATGTTCCCCGACGTGCGCAACATCAACGGCAAGCCCGCGGTGACGGTGGACCAGATCCATCCGCTCGGCTTCAACATGATGACGATGCACTATACGCTCAAAGCCGCGATGGACGGGATGCTGGAACATGGCATCCGCAACTTCGCTCAGCAGGGCTGCGACTATACCTGCGAGAAGGTCGACGCGACCGGCATCATGGGCATGAGCGCCACGCCTTTGTTCGATCCGCAAAGCTATATGGAGCTGGAGGGCCGTTTCTCGGGCCGGGCCAAGGAATATACGATCGTCGGCAATCAGGTCGAAAGCTTCCCTGAAGGCTTCGTCCGCTCCTCGATCGACGATCGCCTTTAAGGCGTAAATCCTCTCCCCTGGAAGCCCGGTCGACTGCACGCGACCGGGCTTTTTTTGTGCGTACTGTAGGAAAGTCGGCGCTTAACTTCGCACATCTCCTGCCGTTTGCGACATTTTGGAATGAATGTTGGATATTTTATGTCGTGGCGGGTGTGATTGCGGACGGTTGAAAGAGCGGATTTTAGGATAGCAGATGGGGTGGGTGTAGGACAGGATTTGGGTGGAGCGCGGACGGTTCGGCTTTTTAGCCCTCTCCCGTTTTTCACGGGAGAGGGTTGGGTGAGGGTCTTTCTGCTTTCTGGCAGGAGGTCCGTGTTCAGGAAGAAGAAAGACCCTCACCGACTGCGACTAAGGCAGCAAGCTGCCAAGTCTCCGTTGCCTCTCCCGCGAAAGCGGGAGAGGGTAAAAGGAGCGTCCGATTTTGGTCGCTTGCAGTCCCAGCCTTTCGTCACGCCGGGCTTGACCCGGCATCCCGCTTCTGTCCGGGCGCTGTGAGTGAAGAAAAGCTGGACCCCGGATCAAGCCTGTCCTTGGCTTGTCGAAGGGTCCGGGGTGACGATGAATAGGTAGGGGCGTGTGACGTCAGCTCTCCAACCTCGCCAGCCTTAGTGCCCTGTACGGCTTTAACGCGAGCAGCAGCAGGCCGCACATGATCGGGGCGGCGCAGCCGACGACGATGGCGAGGGAATAGCGGATGTCGGTGGGGGCGGTGAAGAGATGGTCGGTCATGAAACCGATCACCACCGGGCCGATGCCGATGCCGACCAGCGAGATCACCATGATGTAGAGCGCCGTCACTTGGCCCCGCGCGCGGTTGGGGAGGATGAGTTGCAGCGCGGTGCCGGCGCAGGGGACGGGCATGCAGCTGAGGAACATCGCTGGCGCGATCAGTGCCAGCGCGACCCAGGCGTTGGGCATCAGCGGGGCGAGCGTGCCGAAGATGCCGCAGGCGAGGAAGCCGAAGGCGGCGACGCGCAGATGGGCGTCGACATGGCCGGCGCGGGTCAGCCGGTCGCTCAGCCAGCCGGCGAAATAGGTGCCGCCCGTGCCGCAGATCATCATGATGAGGCCGAAGCCGATGCCGACCTGCGCCGGGGTCCAGCCATAGACGCGGGCGAACAGGGCGGGCGTCCAGACATTATAGGCGAAATTCACCACCGTCACCATCGAGAAGCCGGCGAACATCAGGGTGAGTGCGCGTCGGCGGGCGCGGATGACGCCCAGCACTTCGGCTATGGTGAGCGGGGTCGTGCCACCGGGGCCGCGCCGTTCCGGTTCCTTCATGAAGAGCAGCAGCGGCGCGAGCAGCAGGCCGGGGGCGCCGACGATCAGGAAGGCCGCCTGCCAGGGTTCCAGGCCAAAGGGCAGGCCGGTGCCGTGCCAGCGTTCGGTGAGCGACTGGAGCAGCTTGCCCCCGGCCATGAAGGCCAGGCCGATCCCGAAGGGCGCGCTCAGGAAAAAGACGCTGACGGCGCGGCCTAGTTTTTCGGGCGGGAACAGGTCGCTCAGCAGCGACAGGCCGCTGGGCGTGACGCTGGCTTCGCCGCAGCCGACCGCGACGCGCGAGAGGAAGAGTTGCGAGAAATTGCGGGACAGGCCCGATGCCATGGAGGCGATGCTGAAGAAAAAGAGGCTGATGCCCAATACGATGCGCCGCTCATAGCGGTCGGCAAGGCGGCCGAGCGGCACCGCGCCCAGCGTGTAGAAGATGCCGAAGGCCACCCCCTGCAACAGCGCGAAGCTGGTGTCGTCCAGGCCGAATTCCGCCTTCACCGGTTCGACGGTCAGGTTGAGGACGACCCGGTCGAACTGCGACGCGATCGAGGCGAGCGATAGCAGCAGCGCCACGGTCCAGGCCCGGCGCGGGTTCGGCCATGGGCGCTGGTCGGTGGCGTCAGGGGCGGCGATGTCCGGCTGGGGCATCAGGGCCATGGTCATCCTCTCGTTTTGCGGGCTGGCGACGTCAGCCTCTTTATGATGGGTGCAGCGCGGCCTCGATCTGGCGGACCTGTTCGGCAACGGGCAGATTGCCGTCGATGACGAGTGCCCGCTCGTCCGTGTCGGGCGGTTCCAGCGTGGCAAGCTGGCTATCGAGCAGGGAGGTCGGCATGAAATGGCCGGGGCGCTGGGACATGCGCCGTTCCAGATCGGCGCGGGACAGATGGGGCAGGGCGAACAGCACATCGCCCACCTGCCGGCGGATCAGGTCGCGATAGTCGCGCTTGAGCGCGGAGCAGGAGGCGACGGCGCCTTGCCGTGAGGCGATCAGTGCGGTCGCGACATTGTGCAGGAAGGGCTGGCGCGCATCGTCGTCCAGGGGCACGCCGGCGGTCATGCGGGCGACATTTTCGGGCGGGTGGCACAGGTCGCCCTCCACGAAGGACCAGCCCAGATGTTGGGCGAGGGCGCGACCTAGGGTGGACTTGCCGCAGCCCGCTACGCCCATCACCACGACGGCGCGGGTCATGCCGGCTGCTCCCCGTCCATGTCGAACAGGCGCATATAGGCGGCGCTGTCCGCCGGGCCGAGGCCACCGGCAACGGCCATGCGGTGCAGGTCGGCGATCAGCGAGGTGACGGGCAGCGGCGTGCGGGTGGCCAGCGCGGAAGCCTGCACCGTTTCCAGATCTTTCAGCATATTGTCGATGCGGCCGGTCGGCGTGTAATCGCGCCGGGCCATTTTCCCCATATATTCCTGAAGGATGCGGCTGTCGGCACGGCCGCCGGCAAGGGCGGCGGGGATCAGCGTGGCGTCCACGCCATGGGCTTCGGCAAAGCGGACCGCTTCGGCGACGGCCATGAAAGCATTGGCGCACAATATCTGGTTGATTAGCTTCACCGTCTGGCCCGCGCCGGGCGGGCCGAACAGGGTGATGTTGATGGAAAGATGATCCAGCACGGGGCGGGCGCGGGCGAAATCCTCCGCCGTGCCGCCGACCATCAAGGTCAGCTTGCCCTGCGCGGCGGCGGGCGCCCCACCCGACAAAGGCGCATCGACCCAGCCCATGCCGCTGCCTTCGCGCAGCCGCTGCGCCATGATCGCCGTGCGGCCCGCGTCGATGCTGGACATGTCGATCAGAAGTTTGCCGGCATCCGCCGCCTGCGCCACGCCATCGGGGCCGAAGACGGCCTGCTCCACGATGGCCGCGCTGTTCAGGCTGATGATGACATGGTCGGCGTTGGCGGTTGCTTCGCGCGCACTGCCAGAGGCGATCGCGCCGCGCGCGATCAAAGGCGCCATCTGCGCGGCATTGCGGTCATAGAGGTGTAGGGTGGCCCCGCTATCCAGCAGGCGGCCGGCGATCGCCGACCCCATGACACCCACGCCGATGACCGCAAGCTGCATATTATCTGTCCTTGATGGAGGCCCGCTCCACGATGCGCAGGCCCACGTCGACGACGGACGGGGCCGGGGTGGCATCGCTGGCGAGCATGTCGACCAGCATCTTGCCGGTGCGAAGCCCCAGCGCGCGGAAGTCGACATGGATGGTGGTGAGGGCCGGATTGATTTCCCGCCCGATTTCGAAGTCGCCGAACCCCATGATGGAGATGTCTTGGGGAATGCGGATATTCATGCGCTGCGCCTCCATCACCGCGCCGACGGCGGACAGGTCGGACACGGCGAAGATCGCCTCGATATCCGGCTGTGCCTCCACCAGCGCGCGAAAGGCGGTGGCGCCATGGTGGAAGCTGACGGGCGCGCTGCCATGGCGCAACACGGCGTCGGTGGGCAGGCGGGCGAGGCGCAGTTCATCCTCGAACCCGCGCATACGTTCTTCGCCGCGATGGTCGGTGACTTCGCCGTCTGGCGAGGCGGCCAGTGCGCCGATGCGGGTGAAGCCGCGATCGAGCAGATAGCGGGCGGCGGTGCGGCCGACCTGATAGTTGGAAAAGCCGATCGCATGTTCGATCGGCTGGCTGGGCAGGTCGGCAATCTCCACCACCGGCACGTCGGCCGCCATCAGCATGCGCGACGCATTGCGCCGGTGCATCGCGCCGGTCAGCACGATCGCTTCGGGCCGGCGGGCGAGCAGGTTCAAAAGCTGCCGTTCCTCCTCCGCCATGTCATAGTCGGTATAGGCGATCAGCAGATGATAATTGGCCTCCCGCAGCGCCTCCGTCAGGCCATGGGCGACCGCCGCGAAATTGGCGTTGGTCAACGTCGGCAGCATCAATGCGATAAAGCCGGTGCGGCGGCTGGAAAGGCTGCCCGCCGTCTTGTCGGGAACGTAGCCGAGATCAGCGACGGCCTTCAGCACCTTGTCCCGCGTGGTCGGCAGGACCAGTTCGGGATCGCTCAGCACCCGCGATACCGTCATGCGCGACACGCCGGCCAGCCGCGATACGTCGCGGATGGTCGGGCGTTGCGACGCGCGCCGGCCGGGTTTCGGCTCGGCGGCGACTGCGGTTTCGCGGGGGGGACGGCTCATGGGCGGGGCTTTCCTGATGGCTGCTATCCGTGTCGCATATCAGCGTCAGGCGGTGGCGGCCACTGCGTTGCCGCCGCTGATGACGTGGTAGAAACGCCCCTCGAACATCTCCAGCAATTCCAGCGTCAGGGCGCGGGCCTGGGTACGGATGGGGGAGGCGAGTGCTTCGTCCAGTGCGGCGAGCGACGGATAATCGACCTGCTGCATCATCGCGATCGGCGGCGCGCCTTCATCGACTTGATCCACGAAGAAGAGGCGGACGTTGCTGCCATGGGGGAATTGGCCCCAGAGCGGGGCGAGGCGGGTGCGGACTTCCTCGCGGAAGCGATCCTCGAAACCCGGCTTGATCGTACCTTCGAAAATGGCGGTGCGTGTGATCACAGGATATCCTCGTTGATGGCGATGTGCAGTTTGACGAAGCGCGAGCGGTCGCCCGCCTGTTCGAAGGCATCGACCGATCGTTCGAGCGGGAAGGTGCCCGACAGGATCGGCGACACGTCGATCGCGCCGCTGACGATCAGGTCTACGGCCAGGCGAAACTCGCCATTGGCGCGGAAGGCGCCGACGAACTCGATCTCGCGCGATTGCAGCGGGTTGACCGGGATGGGGGCGGTGCCGGGGGGCAGCATGCCGACCTGCACGATGCGGCCGCCGCGCCGAACGATGGGGAAGAGCGAGAGCAGGGCGGATGGCGCGCCTGATGCTTCGAACGCGACGTCGAAATGACCGGCGGGGCTGGCATAGGTGGCCAGCGCGTCGGGATCGGTCGCGACGTTGATGGTGCGGGTGGCGCCCATGCGGTCGCGCGCGACCGCAAGCGCGGCATCCTCGACATCGGTGCAGACCACCTCGATCGCGCCGGCATGGATCGCGCAGCGCGCAGTCAGCAGGCCGATCGGGCCGGAGCCTGTGACGATGACGCGCTTGCCCATCAGCGGGCCGGCGCGGTTGACGGCGTGGAGGCCGATCGACAGCGGTTCGGCGACCGACAGGGCGAGCAGGTCGGCATCGGCCGGAACCGGGATGATCTGATCCCCGCGCAGGATCAGCGTCTGTGCAAAGCCGCCCTGCACATGGGGGAAGCGGCCGGCGCTGCCCAGGAAGACCATGTCGGTGCAGAGGTTCATGCGGCCGGCGCGGCAATAGTCGCAGGTGAGGCAGGGGCGGCTGGGGTCCAGCGCCGCCTTCATGCCCGGTGCGACATGGGTGACGGCCGATCCGACCTCCAGCACGACGCCGGAAATCTCATGGCCCAGCGCCATCGGCTCGCGCACCGCAAAATCGCCCACGGCGCCGCGATGATAATAGTGCATGTCCGACCCGCAAATGCCGCCATAGGCGACGCCGACCCGGACCTCATCGGCGGCCAGCGCCGGCTCGACACGGGATTCCACCCGCAAATCCTTCTTCCCATGACATATCGCAGCCAGCATGAGTCTCTCCTTTGATGGGACCGATATCATTTGTCACATCGTGCCGCAATGATGTTATGAGCCAAGAGAAAATGAAAATTGCCGATTGCAATGTGACCGGTCACTTTATACGCTTAGGGCAAGTATGGAGGTTTCCCACATGACCCTTTTCTCTCTCGAAGGGCGCACGGCGCTCGTCACCGGCGCGGCGCGCGGTATCGGCTTTTCGATCGCCACGGCGCTGGGGCAGGCCGGTGCCCGCGTGGTGCTGAACGGTCGCAGCCAGGCGGCGCTGGATGAAGCGGCGGCACAACTGGCGGCGCAGAGCATCGCGGTCGCGACCAGCCTGTTCGACGTCACTGATCAGCCGTCGGTCAACGCCGGCATTGCGCAAATCGAGGCAGATGTCGGGGCGATCGACATCCTGGTCAATAATGCCGGCATCCAGCGCCGCGCGCCGCTCGACACGTTTGACGACGATGACTGGCGCGCGTTGATGGCGACCAATTTGGACAGCGTCTATTATGTCAGCAAGGCGATGGCGCCGCACATGATCGCGCGCGGCCATGGCAAGATCATCAATATCGGCAGCGTCCAGTGCGAACTGGCCCGCCCCGGCATCGCCCCCTATACCGCCAGCAAGGGCGCGGTGAAGAATCTGACCAAGGGCATGTGCGCCGACTGGGCGCGGCACGGGCTTCAGGTCAACGCGATCGGGCCGGGCTATTTCGACACGCCGCTGAACAAGGCTTTGGTGGAAGATCCGGTGTTCGACGCCTGGCTGTGTCAGCGCACGCCGGCCGGCCGCTGGGGCAAGTTGGAGGAACTGCACGGCGCGGCCGTGTTCCTCGCGTCGTCCGCATCCAATTTCGTCAACGGCCAGACCATCTATGTCGATGGCGGCATCTTGTCCGTCATCTAAAGGGGAAACGGGATCATGGGAAAACAGGTCGCGTTGCAGCTTTGCCCGCTGTCGGAGTATCTGGAGGCGCAACTGGCCGAACGTGGCCCGGTGGTGCGCTGGTTCGAACTGGACGAAGCGGCGCAGCGCGCGTGGCTGGCGACACAGGCCGATAGTGCCAATGTCGTCGTCACCGGCGGGCATCTGGGCTGCACCAACGATCTGATCGACGCGCTGCCGTCGCTGGGGCTGATCGCCATCAACGGCGTGGGTTTCGACAAGGTCGATGTCCCTTATGCGCAGGGTCGGGGCGTCGCCGTCAGTACGACGCCCGGCGTGCTGACCGACGATGTCGCCGACCTGGCAGTCGGCCTGACCATCGGATTGCTGCGCGGGCTTGCCGCTGCCGACCGCTTCGTGCGCGACGGGCGCTGGCTGGAGGAAGGCTTTCCGCTGAAGCGCAAGGTGACGGGGCGGCGCTTCGGCATCGTCGGGCTGGGCCATATCGGCCGGGCGACGGCGGACCGGCTGGCGGCGTTCGGGCCGATCGCCTATCATGGCCGCATGCCCAAGGATGCGCCCTATCGGTTCGAGCCTGACCTGCATGTGCTGGCGCGGGACAGCGACGTACTGCTGCTGGCCTGCGCCGCGACGGAGGAGACGCGCGGCCTGATCGATGCGTCGGTGCTGGAGGCGCTGGGGCCGGAGGGCTATCTGGTCAATGTCGCGCGGGGCAGCGTGGTGGATGAGGATGCGCTGGTGGCGGCGCTGGATCGCGGTACGATCGCCGGTGCGGCGCTGGACGTGGTGGCGGACGAGCCGGTCGTGCCCGTTGGCCTGATCGCCAGCGAGCGCACGGTGCTTGCGCCCCATATCGCCAGCGGCACGGTCGAAACGCGCAAGGCGATGGCCGATCTGGTGCTGGCCAATGTGGATGCGCTGTTGGCCGGTGCGCCGCTGCCGAGCGCCCTGAAATGACCGGGCGCGTCGCCGTCATCACCGGCGCGGGCAGCGGGATCGGCCGGGCGGTGGCGATCGCGCTCGACCGGCGCGGCTATCGACTGGCGCTGGCCGGACGGCGCGCGGAGGGGCTGGCGGAGACGCTGGCGTTGCTGGAGGGCACGGGACATCTGACCATGCCCACCGACGTCACGGATGCGGCGAGCGTCACGGCGCTGTTCGACGCCACGGTCGCGGCGTTCGGCCGGGTCGACCTGCTGTTCAACAATGCGGGCGTCAATGTGGTCGACGTGCCGATCGACAGGCTGGAAGAAAGCGACTGGCGCCGGGTGATCGACACCAATTTGACCGGGGCGTTCCTGTGTCTTCAGGCGGCGTTCCGCGCGATGAAGGCGCAAAGCCCGCAGGGCGGGCGCATCATCAATAATGGCTCCATTTCCGCGCATAGCCCGCGCCCGGATTCGATCGCCTATACCGCCAGCAAACATGGTGTGACCGGCCTCACCAAATCGACCGCGCTGGACGGGCGACCCTATGGCATCGCGTGCAGCCAGATCGATATCGGCAATGCCAGCAGCGCCATGGGCGATCGCATGTCCTTCGGCGTGCCGCAGGCCAATGGCGAACGCATGCCCGAACCGGTGATGGACGTGGGCCAAGTGGGGGAAGCGGTCGCCTATATGGACGGGTTGCCGCCCGAGGCCAATGTGCAGTTCATGACGCTGATGGCGACCAACATGCCCTTTGTCGGGCGCGGCTAAGAAAAAACCCCGCACGCTTCATCTTGTTCGGGTGCGAGCACTAAAGGCTTATTTACGATCTTGCGCTACAGCATGGCCAAACATTGGAGAGTTTGGCCCGTTGCATTTCAAGACTTCCTATCCGGGTCGGCCGCTGGCGTATCTCTCCTTTCCGGCGAAGATCCTGAGCAGCTACGCGCTGGCGGCCTTGTTGCTGATCGGATCGCTGCTGCTGTTCGGGATCCATCAGGCGCGGGAAGAGGATCGCAGCGAGATCGCCTATACGAGCAAGGCGGTCGAGGCGGCGATCGACGCGAAGGCGAAGAATTTCCGCAGCTGGCTGAAAGGCTATGCGCTGTGGGACGAGCTTTATGCGCATATGGTGCGGACCGTCGATCCGGTGTGGACCAACGATAATGTCGGGCCGGGTGTGTGGAAATCCTTCACCATGCCGATGCGGGGCATCTATGTCAGCGATGCCGCCAACCATGTTTTCTACAGCTATTGGGACAAGGGTGAAAAGCCGTCGTTGCAGGCATTGCGCGGCGCCGACCTGCCGGACCTCTATCGGGCGGCGGACCGGACCGATACGCCGATCATCAGCCATATCCTGTACGAAAGACAGCCCTATTTTCTGGGCGTGGCGCGGATCCGTCCGACCGACGGCAGGATAAGGGACGATCGCGATCCCAAACGCTATCTGATCTGGTTGCAGCCGGTTGCCGGCCGCCTGCTGGACGATATCGGCCAGTCGATGGCGATCGATCATTTGCGCTGGGAAACGGGAATCGATGGCGTGGACGGGCCGCAACTGGACCTGTTCGCCGAACCGGCGGTGACAGGCTATATCAGCTGGACCCCGCGCCGTCCCGGCACGGCGATGCTGCAACATGGCTGGTTGCTGGCGCTGGGCCTGGTGGTCGTGACGGCGCTTGTGGGGCTGGCCCAATATCTGCTGGCCCGACGATTGAACCAGCTGTTGCTGGACAGGCAGGCGGAGGCGCAGATGCAGGCGGAGCAAAGCCGCCGCGCGACCGACCTGTCGATGCAGGCGGAGCGGGAGGCGCAGGCGCTGATGGCACGACTGCGCGAGCAGGAGCAGGCGGTGGTGCGTGTTTCCGAGGAGCGCGATGAAGAGCGCGAGCGGCGCAAGGAAGAGGGGCGGACGCGATCGCTGGCGACGTTGGCGCTGTTCGAGCAGGATTTCGATAGCGTGCTGCGGCCGATGCTGGAAATCGCGACGGCGCTGAATAGGCAATCGGGGGAGTTGGAACGCGGCGCCGAAGCCGGGCGCGACGCGGCCGCGATCGTCGCCAGTTCCGCATATCATTCGACCGAATCGATCGACATCGTGGTCGACGGCAACCAAGCGCTGAGTGAGGCGACCGTCAGCCTGGACGGCAATGTCAGTGCGGCGGTCGCCTCGACCCGGCGGGCGGAACGGACGATCGACGATCTGGTCGCGCGGCTGGCGGACCTGAGCGCCAACACGGTCGCCGTCGAAGCGGTGGTGTCGTCCGTGGCCGGGATTGCCGCGCGCACCAATACGCTGGCGCTCAACGCCCGGATCGAGGCGGCGCGGGCGGGAGAAAGCGGCAAGGGTTTCGCCATCGTCGCCAATGAAGTGCGCCAGATGGCGGAGCTGACCAGCCAGTCGACCGCATCGATCACCGCCGTGCTGCGCATGATGCAGGACACGGCGCAGACCGCGACGTCGGGCGTCCATGCGGTGCGCGATCTGGTGGGGGAGATTGCGCGCGTCACCGGATCGTCGCGCGCCGCGCTGGACCATCAATCGCTGGTCGCAGGCGAAATTCGCGATGCGGTGATGGGCACCAAGGCGCGCATGACCGATACCGATGCGGCGATCCGCCAGCTGGAATGGGTGATCGGATCGTCCGAGCGCACGGCCCGCGCGGTCACCACCGCAGCGGGCGAATTGCGCGACCGTTCCGCGCAGCTGCAGGCACGGGCCGGACAATTCGCCGATACGCTGCGGCAGGAAGGCCGGGGTTGATCAGGGCGCGGTCAGTTGATGGAAATAGGCCAGCGTCTCTTCCATCACATGGGGCGGTTCGGGCAGGGGGTAATGGCTCAGCTTCACGATCACCGTGCGGCTTTGCGGATGGACGTAGATGAACTGTCCCGCGAGGCCGAGCGCGGTATAGGCGCCCGGCTGATCGTCCAGTTGCCAGAATTGGAAGCCGTAACCGCGCCCGCCAAAGGGCGTGGGCTGGGCAAAGGGGATCATGCTGGTCGCCTGTTTCATCCAGCCGCGCGGTAGCACGGGCTTGCCGTCGCGCAGGCCATCGTCCAGCATCAGCTGACCCAGCCGCGCATAGTCGCGCAAGGTGGCGTTGAAGCCCATGCCGGACAATTCGCGCCCCTTGCCCTCCGGCCCGTCGGCGATCCAGAAGGCGTCGCCCTCCATGCCGGCGGGTTGCCACAGGTTCGCGGCGGAGAAGGCGGCGAGCGACTGGCCGGTTGCCCGTTCCAGCACCCAGCCCAGTACGGCGGTGTCCAGCGTCGCATAGTTGAAGCGGCTGCCGGGCTTTGCGGCGCGGGCGATGGTCGTGGCGCGATCGGCGAAGCGTTCTTCATTGAGGATGATGGCGTGGCGGTGGATCAGCGCGGCGACACTGGGCTTCTCGCCGAAATCATAGCGTTCGTCATAGTCGACGCCGGATCGCATCTGGAGCAACTGACGGATCGTCACGTCGCCGTAGGCGCCCTTGCGCAATTCGGGGACATATTTGCCGGCCGGATCGTCGAGCGAAGCGATCTTACCCCGGTCCAGAGCGATACCGATCAGCAGCGATGTGATCGATTTGGCCATGGAGAAGGAGATGAAGCGATCCGACGGATGCGATCGGTTGCGATAGTCTTCGAACACGACCTTGCCATCGCGCAGAACGATGATCGCATTGGTATAGGTGCGGCGCGCCCAGTCGTCATAGCTGCGGGTGACGCCGTTCAGCTGGAAAGGGGGCGGGGTGATCGTCCGGCCATCGGGCAAGGCGCGGACGGCGTCGCCATGCGGCACGGCGCGGGTTTCGAACATATCGGCCGAATGGCGGAAGTTGAAGGCATTGATGTCGGCATCCAGCCAATGTTCGCGCATCTGAATGACGGGATCGGCGGGAATGTCGGTCGGATTGGCGGCGGGCGATGGCATGGCTATGGCCGTCAGCATCATTGGCGCCAGCAGGCGCAGGGACAAGCGGATCATGGAAACCCTCGTGAAAAAGGGCGGCGCGGGGAAAGACCGCGCCGCCGATCAATCGATCAGAACTGCTTCTTGAGCGTCACCGCCCAGGTGCGCGGCAGGCCCGGCGCACCGGACAGGACGCCCACCGAACTGAAATTGGTGTTCATCGAGGTGAAGTAATATTTGTCGGTCAGGTTGCGCACCTCCAGCGATGCGCTCCAGCCATCGTCCCCGCTGCGCCAGGTGACGCGGCCATTGGCCAGGAAATAGCCGTCGATCCGGCTGGTCGCGACCAAGGTGGGCAATGCGCCGCCGCCTGCTCCTGTGGCCGTGGCCGACACGGTGGCCGCGTCCGTGTTGATCGCGTCGACATAGATATGGGACTGGTAACTGCCGTCCAGACGGAAGCTCAATTCCCCGCCCAGCACGTCCGGCACATCATATTGCGCGCCGGCATTCCATTTCCATTTGGGCGTGAAGGGCGGCACCATGTCCAGCGTGACGCCGGTATTGGCGCTGCCCAGCGACGTATATTCGAAGTCGAGATAGCTGAGCGATCCATCGAAGCTGAGGCGGCTGGTCGGCCGGATCGTCGTTTCGAACTCTATGCCCTTGACGTCCGCCGACCCGACATTGGTGGGCTGAAGGCAGGGCGTGCCTTCCGCGCCCGCATCGGTCGGGCAATTGAACACGGTCAGGATGATATTCTTGTAATCGTTGAAGAAGGCCGAGACGTTGAAGCGCAGCATGCGATTGAACAGGTCGGACTTGAACCCCGCTTCATAGGCGGTGATGGTTTCGGGCGAGAAGGGGCGAACCTGGCTGGGGTAGAAGGGGCGCGGATTGACGCCGCCCGCGCGATAGCCGGTCGACACCTGAGCGTAGATCATGAATTCGGGCGAGAAGCGATAGTCCGCCGCGATGCGCCAGTCGGTCCGCTGCGACTTGAAATGGGCGCCCAGCCCATTGAGGCCGAAGAGCAGGCAGTTGGGCGCATTGCCCACGCCCGTTGGGCCAGCAGTCGGCGCGCCCAGGAAGAAGGCGCATGGCCCCTGGATCGCCGTGCCGTCCGGATTGCGGCGGACATAGCCATAATCCTTCTCGTCCCATGACGAGCGGATGCCGCCCGTCAACGTCAGCGCGTCGACCGGCTTGAAACTGACATTGGCGAACAATGCCTTGTTCTTGGCGGGCGTCGGATCTGGGCCGTGGAGGAAGTCGATACCGGCATAGTTGAGGTCGATACGGCCGGTAAACTTGCCCTTCGTGTCGAAGTAGAAGCCGCCCACCGTATAGTCGAGCCGGCGGTCGAGCGCGGTGCCGCTCAGGCGCAATTCCTGGCTCCACTGGGTGTTGCTCTGCTGCTGTTCGAACATGGACGACTGGACCGGTGCACCTTCGGCAAAGGACCAGTCGGCCTCATAATGGCGGTAGGATGTGACGGACTTCAGCGACAGCGTGTCGCTGATGGTCCAGTCGATCGTGCCAGCGAACCCATAATTGTCGAGGTCCGAATGCGGGTCGAGCGACAATGGCTTGTAGGCCATCTGTCCGTCGCGCGTCGCATTGTCGGTGAAGGTGGCGTAGCTGATGAACTTCTTGTTGTAGCCCGACGGTGGCGTGTCGCAGCTGTTGACGCCGAAAGCGACGAAGGCGCAGTTGAGCGCCACCGGCGCGCCGTTGACGCCGGCCAGCCAGGGGCGCGGTCCGCCGGTCGCGCTGGGACCGGGGAAGGTACCGGCCTTGTTGGCGAAGATCAGTACGCTGGCGCCGGCTTCGTCGCGCTGGCGGGTATAATCGGCCGACACGTTGATTTCGATATTGTCGGTCGGCAACCAGCGCAGCGCCGCCTTGGTCGCGATGAAGCTTTGCCCGCCCAGCGTGCCCAGCTCCGGATCGGCATCCGTCGCCTGGGTCGGCACATTGGAACCCGGATGGGTCAGCGCATAGTCGAGCCGCTTGACATAGCCGTCCCGGTTCTTGCTGGCGCCGGACACGCGCAGGAACAGGTTTTCGGCCAGTTTGAGATCGATGAAGCCGCGCAGGTCGATGCGGTTGTAGCTGCCATAGGTCGCTTCCAGCATGCCGCTGCCGTCGCCCTTGGGCTTGACCGAATAGAGTTTGATCGACCCGCCCAGCGAGTTGCGGCCGGCCAGCGTCCCCTGCGGCCCGCGCAATATTTCGACCCGGTCGAGGTCCATCAGGTCCAGCAGCGATCCGGTCAGCGTCGGCAGATAGACGTCGTCGATATACATGCCCACGCCCGGTTCGAGCGCGAAATTGGGGTCGGATTGGCCCACGCCGCGAATGAAGGCGATGATGCCGGGGCCAAGATAGCCGTTTTGCGGGGCGAGCGTGACGTTGGGCGTCTGGGCCGCGACTTCGGAAATATTGGTCTGGCCGCGCGCTTCCAGCGCTTCGCCATTGAGGGCCGTGATGGCGAGCGGCGTATCTTGCAGCTTTTGCGACTTGAACTGGGCGGTGACGATGATGTCCGACGCGGCAGGCGGCACGGCATCCTGGGCCGATGCGACGGGCGTTGCGCCAAGGCCGGCCAATACGGCCAGGCTGGCGCCGAATAATATCTGCTTATTGGTCATAATATCCTCCCCATTTGTATGCTTGTGATACAATATAGTTAAAACTCTGCCGTTTTATTATCCTGATATGGCAACGGTCAGAAAGTCAGGCTCGACGCTATTGATATAATCATCAACTATGCAAGCGGAGCATTTTTTGGGTGTATCAGTGATCATCATAATGATCCGCCGAACGACGACTGTTCACATCATGATCATGGTTGTGAATCTATTTCGCCTGTCACAGCGAATATATCCTCTCCTCCTGTCCTATGACCGTCCCGCTTATCTGGTCTGTGCGGTGATCGATCGATGACTTTACGTGTATATGAAATATTCTGAAATGTGAAATGATATTTGCATATGGAAGCATGTGGCCTAACTATTTGAAATATAATTAGGGTCGGGTGTTATAGCCGCTTCCCGCAGGCGTGATCGGGCATGGCGAAGCGTGGATCGGTCAGGAAAATAACGTCCGTGAATTGCTCGAGGAGCGCAGCGATCGGGGGCATCGCATCTTCGGATATGGGCAGGCGATGGCGGCGGATCGCGTCGGTCATGCTGCGGGCCGACCCGTCATGCCACCAGGGACCGGTGACGGCGACGTTACGCAGCGATGCTGTGCGGAAAAGGCCCGCATCCGCCGCCCGGCCGGTCTTTTCGATGAGGCCGGGGTCGCGCGCCTCTGCGGGTTCGAAGCCATGATAGCGCAGGTCGGTCATATCCTGCCCGCCATGGCAGGCGGCGCAATGCCGGTCGAACAGGCGGAGGCCCTGTTGCGCAGCGGCGGGGATGCTGGCTTCGGCCCGGCGGAACCGGTCATAGGGGTTGTCGCGCGCGATTAAGGTGCGCTGGAAGGCGGCGAGTGCGGCGGTGACCGTGCGCGTGTCGATCCGCCCCTTTTCCGCCGGGAAGGCGCGGGCGAACATGGTGCGATAACAGGCATCGGCGCCCAGCCGGCGCGGCAATTCCGTTTCCCGACCCGTCATGCCCATTTCGACGGGCTGGGTGCCCAGCAATGGCACCAGCGCCTGATCCTCCAGCCGAGTAAGGCTGGGGTCGGCGGCGGTCAGCGGCGACAGCCAGCCGACATTGGCCAACCCCGGCACGTTGCGCCGGCCCGGATCGCCATGCACGCCCGGCCGGGTGGCATTGCCATCGGCAAAGCCGCGTTTCTGTTCATGGCAGGCGGCGCAGGCCATGGTGCCGTCGGCCGACAGATCCGCATCATAGAAGAGTCGGCGGCCCAGTTCGACCTTGGCCGCGCTCATCGGGTTGTCGGCGGGCACGGGCGGGGCGTCCACCCCGGCCGGCAGATCCCAACGCCATGGCTTGCCGGCCGCGACCAGCATCAGCAATGCGGCCGCCAGCAGCAGGGGCTTCACGGCAGGCGCGTCACCAGCAGGGTCAGGCTGTCCTCGCCATTGGCCGCGATTTGCAGCGTGTAGCGACCGGGCTTCAGGTCATAATCCACCATCTTGCGGATGCCCGAACAGTCCGGTCCATGACCATGGGCGGTCGAGGTCGCGGCCTGACCATCGCTGATCACGTCGACCCAGGCGCCCGATCCCAGCGCGACGCGCCAGGTGCCTGCTTCCTTGACTGTGAAGCTGGCCAATCCGCCATGGCTGACGCTGCCGCCCGGCTTGGCCGGCCGCACCGGATAGGCGACCTTGGGCGTGGGGAGCAGCGCCAGCGACACCGTGCGGCCCGGCGTCAGCATGGCGCGCGCGGCGCCCTTGCCATCGGCGGCGGCCTTCAAAGCGACCGGATTGCGCCAGGAGGCCATTGGCGCGGGCAGATCCGCCGGGGCGACGCACTGGGCGGGCGCATGGTCCATCTGCGCAGCGGCGGGCGCGGTGCAGAGAAGCGCGGCGATGGCGGCCGGCGCGAGGCGCTGGAACGGGGCGCTGAATGGCATCTGGGGCTTCCCTCCGAAATATTTCGCTATATACGGCCGGATATATCGAGTCGAACGACCGGAAAAGGGGGAAAATATATGAGGATCGCTTTCACCGCCCTGTTGCTGGCGGGCAGTGCCCTTGCGGGCCAGGCCCAGGCGCAGGTTCAGTCGGAGGAGGGGAGCGATCGCTTCTCGCTGGGGCAGATCATCGTCACCGCGCCCCGCACCCAGGGAATCGAGATCGATACCAATACCAATACCAATACCCTGTCCTCGAACGCCATCTATACGTTCGGCCGTACCGCGCTGGACGACGCGATCAACCTGATGCCCGGCGTGTCGTCCGGCAATAGCGGCGGCACGCGCAACGAGCGGCTGGTGTTCGTGCGCGGTTTCGACCGGTTTCAGGTGCCGCTGTCGATCGACGGTATCCGCGTCTATCTGCCCGCCGACAACCGGCTGGACTATGGCCGTTTCCTGACCACCGACATCGCCGAAGTGCAGGTGGCCAAGGGCTATGCGTCGGTGCTGGACGGGCCGGGCGCGATGGGTGGGGCGATCAACCTGGTCACCGCCAAGCCGACCAAGGCGCTGGATATCGACCTGCGCGGCACGGTGAATTTCGACAATGACACCGACTATGCCGGCTATAATGTCTCCGCCAAGGTCGGGACGCGCCACGACACATGGTATGCGCAGGCCAGCTATGCGCGCAGCTTCACCGACCATTGGGATCTGCCCAACGACTTTACCCCGCGCAATGTCGCGCTGGAGGATGGCGGCGCGCGCGATTTTTCGCGCACCCGCGACTGGCGCGTCAATGCCAAGGTCGGCTTCACCCCAAATGCGACCGACGAATATGCGTTGAGCTACACCTATCAGGAGGGGGCGAAGGGCGCGCCGCTGCACATCAGCGACACGGTGACGACGCCGCGCTATTGGGACTGGCCGGAATGGAACATCACCAGTGTCTATTTCCTGTCGACCACCGCGCTCGGCGACCGGGCGACGCTCAAGACCCGCGCTTATTACAACCAGTTCGATTCGATCCTGCGCAGCTTCACCGACCGGACGATGACGACGCAGACCCGGCCCTACACGTTCGACAGCCCCTATGAGGATCGCGCCTGGGGCGGATCGGCCCAACTGGATTTCGAGGCGAGCGAGGCGGATACGCTGCGTCTGGCCTTCCATTATCGGCATGACAAGCATGTCGAGTATCAGACCAGCTTCTCCACCGCCGGCGTCGGCACGACCGAGCCGCGCCAGACCCAGACGGAGGAAACATTTTCCGCCGCGCTGGAAAATGAGCTGCGCCTGACGCCCGACCTGCGCTTCACGCTGGGCGGCAGCTTCGACTGGCGCAACCTCATCAAGGCGCAGGAATATGGCGCGCCGCTTGGCACATCGGGCGCGTCGGTGCTGTATGATTATCCCCGCCGCGATGCGGATACGTGGAATTTACAGGGCCGGTTCGACTGGCAGGCCAATGAGGCGGTCAACCTGCACGCCAGCCTGTCGTCGCGCGCGCTTCCCGACCATCTTCGAACGGTTCAGCCAGCGCTTCAACACCGCCATCCCCAATCCCGATCTGAAGGCCGAACGCGCCACCAATGCGGAAATCGGCGGCAGCTGGGCGGCGGGCAAGCTGCGGGTGGAGGGCGCGCTCTTCTACAGCTGGGTACGCAACGCGATCTTCAGCGTGCCGACGCCGGCCTATCCCTGCACCGCGTCGACCACGCCGCCGGCAGTGCCGGTCACGGGCTGCGTGTTGACCAACCTGTCGCAGAGCCGCAATGTCGGCAAGGGCGAATATTATGGCGTCGAACTGTCGGTATCGGCGACGATCCTGCCGGGGCTGGACGCCGGATTCAACTATACCGGCACCAAGCGCAATTTGGACTATGCCGCCAACCCGCTGTTCCACCCGACCGGCGTGCCCACGCACAAGGGCTTCGCCTATCTCGACTGGGCACCGATCGAGAAGCTGCACATCGTCCCCAGCGTGGATCTGGCGTCGAACCGCTGGACCCTGTTCACCGCCCTGCCGGCCAGCGCGCGGCAGCGTTATTATCGCACCGGCGCTTATGTGAATGCGGGGCTGCGCGTCGATTATGCCATCACCGACGGGATCGAGATCGGCGTGGGCGGCCGTAATCTGTTCGACGATTATTACACGCTCACCGACGGCTTCCCGGAAACGGGGCGTACGCTCTTCGCCAGCATTCGCGCGCGTTACTGACAAGGCACATGGGGGCTGCGCCGGGCGACCGGCCGCAGCCCCCAGGATCGCACCGAAAAGCCATTGCGCGGCGCGCGCGGGCGCGTCAGTCTGCTCCCACAAAATATGGGGAGTGAGATATGCGCCGAACGATACTGGCTTCGTTGCTTGCCGCCATTTCGTCCATCGCCATGGCGGCGCCGACACCCAAGGAACAATTGCTGACGGCGCCGTCCGATGCGCGCCATTTCACCATCAGTTCGACCGCCGGCAATCATGGCGACATCTGGTCCTGGACGCCGGCGGACGGACAGGTCGCCTATCGCATGTCCATGTCGCTGCGCGGTTGGGTGACGGAGACGGATGAGGTGATGAAGATCGGCGCCGACGGGCGTCCGAGCAATATCGTCATTCGCGGTTTCACCGACCAGGGCGATGCGGCCGAGACGTTCAGCGTCGGTGCGGACGGCGTCGGCCGTTGGAAGACGGTGATCGACCAGGGCGCCGCGCCCTATGCGGGCAGGCGATACAACACATATGGCGGCCCCTGGCTGGCGGGCGAGAAGGATATCGAGGCGCTGGTGGCCGCCGGCGACAAGGGCATCGACCTGCTGCCGACCGGCCATGCCAGCATCAGCATCGGCCAGTCGGTACAGATAGACGGACCGCAGGGACCAAAGACCGTCAAGCTGGCCTTCATCAAGGGCTATGGCTTTTCCCCCTCGCCGATGTGGCTGGACCAGGATGATCGCTTCTTCGGCAATGCCGGGGTGATATCGCTGCTGCCGGCGGGTTATGAGAAGAACGGGCCGAAGCTGAAGGATATTCAGGATGCGGCCACCGCCGCCATGGTGCGCGATGTGGCACACCGGTTCCTCAGCCCCGCCAATCGCACCCCGACACTGATCGACCATGTGCTGCTGTTCGATTCGGTCGCGGGCACCTATCTGCCCGACCGCGCGGTGCTGATCGCCGATGGCAAGGTTGCCAAGGTCGGCGCGGGCGGCTCCATCAAGGCGCCGGTCGGCGCGACCCTGATCGACGGGCGCGGCAAGACGCTGTCGCCCGGCCTGTGGGACGCGCACCAGCATGTCGGCGACGATTGGAACCTGTTGCAGAATCTGGCTACGGGCATGACCAATTATCGCAGCCCCGGCTCCATGATCGACGAGGCGTTGAGCATTCAGAAGCGCCGGGCGGCCGGCGATCTGCTGGCACCGGACGGGAAGATATCGGTCATCATCGACCGCAAGGATCCGTTGGCCGCGCAGGGCGCGCTGACCGTGTCGTCGGCGGCCGAAGCGGTGGCGGCGGTCGACAAGATCAAGGCGGCGGGCCTGTGGGGCGCGAAATTCTACACGTCCATGGACCCGGCCTGGATCGCACCGGCGGCGGCAGAGGCACATAAGCTGGGCCTGCACGTTCACGGCCATGTGCCCGCCGGCATGCGCCCGCTCGATGCGGTGCGGGCGGGCTATGATGAGATCACCCATATCAACTTCATCATGATGCAGGCGATGCCGCAGGATGTGGTGGACAAGGCCAACACCGCCGCGCGGCTGGAGGGACCGGCCCGATATGGCAAGGATGTCGATCTGGATTCCCCGCAGATGAAAGCTTTCTACGCCGAACTGGCGAAGCGGGGCACCATCATCGACCCGACCCTGACCGTGTGGGAACCGCTGATGACGTCGGACGGCACGGCCATTTCGCCCGAATATGCGCCCTTTGCCGACATCGCCCCGCCGTCGGTCGCGCGCAGTTGGAAAATCGGTGGCTATCCGCTGGTCGCCGGGCTGACGCGGGACGATTATCGCAAGAGTTTCGACAAGATGGTCGGGCTGGTCGGCCGCCTGCACGCGGCCGGCGTCCGCATCGTCGCCGGTACAGATGGCTATGGCCTCGAACTGGTGCGTGAACTGGAACTCTACGAACAGGCCGGTCTCACCAATGCGCAGGCCTTGCAGACCGCGACCATCGTGCCGGCGCGGATGACCGGCCTTGCCGACAGCATCGGATCGATCGCGCCGGGCAAGAAGGCAGACATCATCCTGGTCGATGGCGACGTGTCGAAGGACATCACCCGGCTGCGCCAGGTCGATACCGTCTTCCTCGACGGCTATCGGCTGGACGGCGATGCCCTGCGGCGCGCGAGCGGCCTGTCCGGCATGCCGAAATAAGCGATGGGGGCGGCCGACCCGCCCCCAAATTTTTCTGTCGCGCGGTCCAGCATTGCTTGCAGGACGATTCTCTATAGCATCAGTAGATAAGTCGCATGAGTCGGCGCGGAGTATCTATGCAGGATGGGCAGGAGCAGGATGGGGCCGATGGCCTGTTCGGGCGGTGGCGAGCGCGGCTGGCGCAGGCGCTGCTTCGCGAGCCTTCGGTCGTGCTGATCGATCGGGACGCCGATGCCCTGTTCGACCTGTCCGATTCTTGCGACGTGCCCGCGCCGGCACGCGAAACGGTCAACTGACCCCTTCGCAAGCGCTGGCTATCGCCTACATAGGCGGTCCAATCTTTATTCCTTTTCCAGGAGATAGCATGGCCACCAATCCCCGCGCCTCCACGCGCGCCGTCGACAGCCTGTTCCTCGATCGCTGGTCGCCCCGTGCGTTCGACAGTTCCGCCATCCCGCAGGCGGATCTGGACACTATTTTCGACGCCGCGCGCTGGGCGCCATCGGCCTTCAACTATCAGCCCTGGCGCTTCCTCTACGCCCATCGCGACGATGCCGACTGGCAGCGCTTCCTGGAATTGCTGCTACCCTTCAACCAGGGCTGGGTAAAGAATGCGGGCGCGATCGTCTTCATCCTGTCCGACACGCTGATGGCCGCACCCGGATCGGACGATTATAAGCCGTCGCACAGCCACAGCTTCGATGCGGGTGCCGCCTGGGCGCTGCTCGCGTTGCAGGCGACGCGGCTTGGCTATCACACCCATGGCATGACCGGCGTGGATTTCGACAAGGCGCGGGCCGAACTGGCCGTGCCGGAGCGTTTCCGGATCGAGGCGGCGGTCGCGATCGGGCGTCAGGGCGACAAATCGGTCCTGCCCGAAGCGCTTCAGGCGCGCGAAGAACCGAGCGATCGCAAGCCGATCGAAAGCTTCGCCCATCAGGGCAATTTTGCCGGCTGACCTTTTGAAACCATTCCCTTGCCTTGCGGTCGAGGGTTGAATTGGGCACCATGACGGGGGGCGTCGCTATGGCGATGCTCCCCTTTTGTCATTCGAGTGCCCGTTTTTCATGCTCCTGCCCGAAACGACCCCCGCAACGCCGCCCCCGACGACTACTGCAATGATCGCGGAAAGCGCCGTCGCGGCCGTCGTCACCAATCCGCGCCTGCCCGACAATCCGATCGTCGCCTGCAACGACGCCTTCGTCGCGCTGACCGGCTATGCGCAGGATGAGGTGATCGGGCGCAATTGCCGTTTCCTGTCGGGGGCGGATACCGAGGGTGCTGCGATCGACACGATCCGCGGCGCGCTGAAGGCGCAACGGCCGGTGCTGGTCGAACTGTTCAACTATCGCAAGGACGGGACGGGCTTTCGCAATGCGGTGATGATCGCGCCGATCTTCGGCGCCGATGGTGCGCTCGACTGGTATCTGGGGTCGCAGGTGGCGGTCGAGGATGCAGGCCTGCCGCGCAGGGAGGAGGCCGCCGGGCTGATCGCGACGCTCACCGATCGTCAGCGCGCCGTGCTGACCGGAATGGCGGAGGGGCAGCTCAACAAGCAGATCGCCTTTGACCTGGGCCTTACCGAACGGACGGTGAAGATGCACCGCGCCGCGATGCTGCGGGCGCTGGGCGCGCGCACGGCGGCCGACGCCATTCGCCTGGCGATCGAAGCGGGGCTGTGAGCATGAAGCGGGGGCGCGGCTGATGGTTTTGCTGGGCATCGCCATCATCGTGGCGGGCTTCCTGCTGCGCTTCCATCCGCTGCTGGTGATCCTGGCCTCAGCCATCGTCACGGGCCTTGCGGCGGGGCTTGACCCGCTGGCGATCCTCGCCGCCTTCGGCAAGGCGTTCAACGATGCCCGTTATGTCAGCATCATCTGGATCGTGCTGCCGGTCGTCGGCCTGCTGGAGGCGAACGGGTTGCAGGAGCGCGCGCGCGGCCTGATCGCGAAGATGCGCGGGGCGACGGTTGGCCGTTTCCTGACATTCTATCTGATCCTGCGGCAGATGCTGGCCGCCGTCGGCCTGACCTCCGTTGCCGGCCATCCCCAGACGGTCCGCCCGCTGGTCGCGCCGATCGCCGAAGCGGCGGCCGAGCGTCAGGCGGGCGATCTGGACGATGCGGAGCGCGAGGAGATCAAGGCCTGGGCAGCGGCGACCGACAATATCGGGCTTTTCTTCGGCGAAGATATCTTCCTCGCCATCGGCTCCATCCTGCTGATCAAGGGACTGCTGGAACAATATGGCATCAGCCTGGAGCCGTTGCAGCTGTCGGTCTGGGCGATCCCGACCGCGATCGCGGCGCTGCTGATCCACGGATTCCGCCTATGGCGGCTGGACAGGCGGCTGACGCGTCGGCGCGCGGAGGGGCAGCCATGATCACGCTGCACTGGGTCTATGCGCTGGCCGGCGCGGTATTCGCAGCTTTCGCCCTGCTGGGTGCGCGCGACCGGGATAATCCCCGTCGCTGGACGACCGCCGCCTTCTGGGCCTTGCTCGCGACTTCCATGTGGGCGGGCGACAGGCTGGGCGACCTTGGCAATGGCGTGCTGGTGCTGGGATTGATCGCACTCGGCGCGCTGGGCCTTGGCCGGGGCGATGGCGTGGTGCCGCCGGAGCAGCGGCAGGCGCGCGCCGACCGCTTCGGCAATCGCCTCTTCGTTATCGCGCTCGTCATCCCGGTGACGGCGCTGGCCGGCACTTTCCTGTTCAAGGCCGCGCCGGACTGGTTCGATGCCAAGCAGGCGACGCTGATCGCGCTGGCGCTGGGGGTGCTGATCGCGATGACGGCCGGATGCCTGTGGCTGCGCGCCGGGGCGCTGGTGCCGTTGCAGCAGGGTCGGCGGCTGATGGACTGTATCGGCTGGGCCGCGATCCTGCCGCAGATGCTGGCCAGCCTGGGTGCGGTCTTCGCGCTGGCCGGCGTGGGCGATGTGGTGGGCGGCATCGTGCAACAGGCGATCCCGCAGGGCAGCCTGCTCGGCGCGGTGATCGCCTATGCCCTCGGCATGGCGCTCTTCACCATGATCATGGGCAATGCCTTTGCCGCCTTCCCTGTGATGACCGCCGCGATCGGTGTGCCCTTGCTCATCCGCACCTATCATGGCGATCCGGCGGTGGTGTGCGCCATCGGCATGCTGGCGGGCTTTTGCGGCACGCTGATGACCCCCATGGCCGCCAATTTCAACCTCGTCCCCGCCGCCCTGCTCGAACTCAAGGACAAGCATGGCGTGATCAAGCGGCAAGTCGGCACCGCGCTGCCGCTGCTGATCGTCAACATCGCTCTTATCTACTGGCTGGCCTTTCGATGACGCTTCTGACGCAAGAGATCGGCGAAAATTTCGCCACGCTGACCCTGTCCCATCTGGGGCGACTTTATCCCTACAAGATGGATCTGGTGATGGGCGGGCCGCAGGATGCCCGGCCGCCGCAGGATCATCATCCGATCTTCCACGGCAGTTTCGACTGGCATAGCTGCGTCCATGGCTGGTGGCAGGTGATGCGTTTGAAGCGCCTGTTTCCCGCACTGGCGCAGGGCGAGGCGATCCGCGCCCGCGCCGACGCGATGCTGGTGCCGGACAAGGTGGCGGGCGAACTGGCCTATCTGCATCGGCCGCTCAGCACCGGGTTCGAACGGCCCTATGGCTGGGCCTGGGCGCTGGCGCTGCATCAGGAACTGGCGCTGCATGACGCGCCCTGGGCCGATGCCTTCGCGCCGCTGGCCGACGCGTTCGCAGCGCGTTTCCGTGCTTTCCTGCCCAAATTGACCTATCCGTTGCGGGTCGGCACCCATTTCAACATCGCCTTCGCGCTGATCCTGACGCTGGGCTGGGCACAGACGCGCGATCCCGCGCTGGTCGCGCTGATCCGGGACAAGGCGATCGGCTGGTTTGGGCAGGACCGCGCCTGTCAGGCGTGGGAGCCGGGCGGCGACGAATTTCTCTCGCCCGCCTTGTGCGAGGCGCTGCTGATGAGCCGCCTGCTGGATCGCGCGGACTTTGCCGACTGGTTCCACGCCTTCCTGCCGCATCTTGAGCGCGGCGAACCGGTGACGCTGTTCACGCCCGCCACCGTATCGGATCGCAGCGATGGCAAGATCGCACATCTCGACGGCCTGAACCTCAGCCGCGCCTGGTGCTGGCGCGGGATCGCCGCCGCTTTGGGGGCTGGCGATCCGGTCGCCGATCTCGCGGAGCGGGCCGCGCGCGTCCATATCGACGCCAGCCTGCCTCATGTCGCGGGCGATTATATGGGCGAACATTGGCTCGCCACCTTTGCCCTGCTGGCGCTGGAATGATCGCTTAGTGGGTGACGCTGTGGACGAACATATAGCCTTCGTTGCGGATCGTGCGGATGACCGGGCCTTTGAGGCCGCAGGCCGACAGCTTCCGCCGCAATCGGCATAGCTGCACGTCGATCGAGCGATCATAATGGTCGCTGGTCGCGCCATAGACCCGGTCGAGCAGGCGGGTGCGGTCCAGCACCTGGCGCGGATGTTCGATGAAGGCCCGCAGCAACTGAAATTCGCCGTCCGACAGGGCGACGGCCATGCCGACCGGGTTGAACAGCTGGCCGGTGGTCATGTCCACGCGCCAGCCCTCGAACGATGCGACGCTGCGGGCGACAGGTGCCTGCACCGCCCGCGCCGATCCCGTACGGCCGCGCAGGGCGGCGCGGATGCGGGCAAGCAGTTCGCGCGGATTGGCGGGTTTGCTCAGGCAATCTTCGGCGCCCATTTCCAGCGCGGCGATCCGATCCGCATCGCCACAGGCGGCGCTATGGACGATCACCGGCAGGCGGCGCTCGATCGCAAGCTCGCGCAGCAGCGCGGCGCCCTGACCCGGCGCGACGTCGGGGTCGAGCACCACCAGCGCATAATCCTCTTGCTCCAGCCGCTCGCGCATCTGGAGCGCGGAGGCGGCGCCGGTGACATGCAGGCCGTAGCGGGTGAAATTATCGGCCAACTGGCCGATCTGGGTGGCGTCATCGTCAACGATGAGCAGGCGATTGGGCAGGACCGTCATATCCGCAAGGACGCTGCCGCCGGCGCAGAACCGTCTCGTCCGTGCGATAGTGTCAGCGGGGTGGCGCCAGGCCACCCCGCCGGACTGCGATCAGTCGCGCAGCAGCTCGTTGATGCCGGTCTTCGACCGCGTCTGCGCGTCCACGCGCTTGACGATCACGGCGCAATAGAGGCTGGGACCGGGCGTGCCGTCGGGCAGGGGCTTGCCGGGCAGCGAACCGGGGACGACGACCGAATAGGGCGGGACTTCGCCGATGAAGACTTCGCCTGTGGAGCGGTCCACGATCTTGGTCGACATGCCGATGAACACGCCCATCGACAGGACCGAGCCCTTGCCGATGCGCACGCCTTCCACGACTTCGGACCGGGCGCCGATGAAGCAATCATCCTCGATGATGACGGGGTCGGCCTGAAGCGGTTCCAGCACGCCGCCGATGCCCACGCCGCCCGACAGATGGACATTCTTGCCGATCTGGGCGCAGCTGCCGACCGTCACCCAGGTGTCGACCATCGTGCCTTCATCGACGAACGCGCCGATATTGACGAAGCTGGGCATCAGGATGACGTTCTTGGCGATGTGGCTGCCGGCGCGGGCGAAGCTGCCCGGCACGGCGCGGAAACCGGCGGCGCGGAAGGCGGCCTCGTCCCAGCCGGCGAACTTGCTCGGCACCTTGTCCCACCAATGGCCCGCGCCCGGCCCATTGTCGATCAGCACATTGTCGTTCAGACGGAAGCTGAGCAGCACGGCCTTCTTCGCCCACTGGTTGACCTGCCAGCCGGCTTCGGTCGGCTGCGCCACGCGCAGTTCTCCCTTGTCGAGCAGGGCCAGCGCCTGATTGACGGCCGACCGCACATCGCCCTGCGTCTGGAGATTGACGTTGGCGCGGTCTTCCCATGCGGCATCGATGGTGGTGATCAGGTCTTGGCTCATGCTGCTTCCCCAATGATTTTCGCCAGAAATGGCGTCAGATGGTCGGTTTCATAATCGATGAAATCGGGATGATGGTCGTGATTGCCCGCTTCGGAGCCATTATTGACCCAGATGGTCGTCATGCCGATCGCCTTGGCGGGCTTGAGGTTGCGGGCCATGTCCTCGAAAAAGGCGGCGCGGGTCGGATCGATGGCATGGACTTGGCACAATTCCGCATAGCCCGACGGGTCGGGCTTCGGGATATATTGGCAGGCATGGATGTCGTGGATCAGCTCGAACGCCTGCGCCAGGCCCAGCTTTTCCAGCACACGGCCGGCATAGGCGGCGTCGCCATTGGTGAAGATCAGCCGGCGGCCGGGCAGGGCGGCGATATGGGCGTTCAACGCCGCATCCACTTCCAGCCGGTCCATCGAGATATCGTGGACATAGTCCAGGAATGCGTGCGGTTCGATGCCATGATGGTGCATCAGGCCCGACAGCGTCGTGCCATGCTCCATGAAATAGCGCTTCTGCGTCTGCCGCGCGATCACCGGGTCGCAGCCGAGCAGGCCCTGGATGAACTCGCCCATCTTCACGTCGATCAGCGCGAACAGGTCCGCCTTCGCCGGATAGAGCGTATTGTCCAGATCGAAGATCCAGGTGTCGACATGGGCGAGGTCACCGAGCATGGCCGCGCCCTAAAGCGGTCAGCGGTTCAGGGCAAGTCCGCTCACTTGGGGCAATCGCCCAGTCGCCGATAGTCGTGGCGCCATGTCGCGGCGGGCACCTTGCCGGGGACGGCCGGGGTCTTCACCGACACGACCCAATGTTCTTCCCGCCCGCTGCGCACGATCTCGCCGGGCATGCTGGCGGCCGGGGCCGTGACGCCCAGTTCGGGGATACGGATCGCCGGGCAGTTCAGGGTGAAGCTCGCCTTGCTGAAAGAATCGAACCCCACGCTGATCGGACATATTTGTTCGCTCGGCCCGGCCGCAAGCGATTCCCGGATCATCGCCTGCAATTGCGCAGCGGAAATGCAGGCGCGTTCCTGCCGGTCGGGTGCTGCCGGGTTTTTGGGGATGGTGGTGAAGCTGTGCGTCCACAGGCCCGGCTTCACATCGCGCAATATCGTCAGTTTGGACAGGTCGCTGGAGCCGGGCGCCGCCGCGATCAACCCGCAGGCCATGGCCGATAGTGCAGCGCGCTTGGTCCAGTTCATGCCATCTCCTCTGATCTTCTGAAGATCAGGGATGGCACGGACAGGTGACGCCGCCAAAGTCATGGCGCGCCGCCTGTCCGTTTTTCGGCTCGACTGGTCGGATCAGCCGGCCGTCTGGCTGTCCTGATAAAAGGCCTGCACCGCGTCCCAAGCCTCTTGCGCGCTTTCGACCCAGGTGAGCAGATTGAGGTCGCTGTGCGAAATCACGCCTTCGTCGGCCAGCGCCTCGAAATCGATGACGCGTGTCCAGAAATCCTTGCCGAACAGCAGGATCGGGATCGGCTTCATCTTGCCGGTCTGGATCAGCGTCAGCAGCTCGAACATTTCGTCGAACGTGCCGAAGCCGCCGGGGAAGACGGCAAGCGCGCGGGCGCGCAGCAGGAAGTGCATCTTGCGCAGCGCGAAATAGTGGAACTGGAAACTCAGCTCCGGCGTCACATAGGGGTTGGGCGCCTGCTCGTGCGGCAGGACGATGTTCATGCCGATGGTGGTCTGGCCGACATCCTGCGCGCCCCGATTGGCGGCTTCCATGATCGACGGGCCACCGCCCGAGCAGACCACGAAGTGGCGACCGCCCTCCGCATTGACGGGATATTGGGCCGAAATCCGTGCCAGCTTGCGCGCTTCGTCATAATAGCGGGCCTTGGCGCCCAGATTTTCGGCGATGCGCTTCTGTTCGGGGGTGGTTGCCGCGTCGATCCGCGCCTGCACCTGATCGGGCTCGGGGATACGCGCGGAGCCATAGAAGACGAAGGTCGATTCGATCTGCGCCTCGTCCATCAGCAATTGGGGTTTCAGCAGTTCCAGCTGGAACCGCACCGGCCGCAGATCGTCACGCAGCAGGAATTCGGTATCCTGATAGGCCAGCTTATAGGCGGCGCTCTGCGTCTGGGGGGTGCCAAGCTGCTTCTTGGCGTCATGGGCCTCTTCGCGGGCCGGGCGGAATTTGCGTTCTTCGATTTCTTTTTTCGTCATTTGCGCCAACTTAGTGTGCGCCGGTGACAAATCCAAGTCCGCATCGACGCAGGATGCGCGGAGGGCTTAACTTCCCATATTTCCCGCGGATCGTGAAATATCGTTGCCTTGCCATGATCCTATCGGAAAGTCAGATTTCTGAACCGGTTGTCCACCCGATCATCGCATCGTCGGCCAGTGTAGGACAGGCCAGGTTGGGTGGTGAGCAGCTAGTCCGCTTTTGGCGGCAGTGGAGGATTATTCGCTGTTCCACCATCCAACCGTTCAGCTCTCTGCCGTTGCCTTTTCGGACGCCTTTTTCGCCCCTTGAACCAAGTAACATCTGCTTCTTGCACTCGTTCAAGAAGCGACATGCATTCAACAGGATGGGCTGACTTATAGATGCACAAGTGCATTTCCATGCAATCAACACAAATGTTCGCGTCAGCCGACAATATGCCCCATGGGTCAACACCGACGGGGGCATTGCAGAAGCTGCACATCTGATTTTCGACAGGAGTGAACATCGCCACAAGATGCCATTAGCGGATAACGTCCGCAATCAGGAAGCCTTGCAATCTAACGCAACGTCAACAAATGGTCGGATGCCGTCATCACCGTGCAAGATTAACGACAAAATCCCCCACGCCCGCCCATGTCGAAATGGAAATGGTCGCGATGGGCGGCGTTATAGTCGGGGCTGAGCACGGTGTTGAACCGTTTGCAGGCGCTGGCGTGGACGATCTTCAGGAACTGGCGGGTCTGTTTGTCGCCGTCCCAATCCTTCTGGATGCTGATTCGCCGGCCGTCGGACAGGACGAAGGCGGATACGTCGATTGCGTTGCTGTGCGCATGTTCGGACAGCTTGCCGCTGCCCGCGATCGGGCGGCAATTATAGGTGCCGAACGTCTCGATCTTCTCGATCTCCGCGCCGAAGATGACGCGCGCGGCGGGTTGTACACCAAACTTCGCCCAGGCCGCGAAATTGGCGGCGAGGTTGCAGGTGATCGCGCCGATGCCGGTCGTCGGCACGCCGATGTCGATCAGTTTGACGCTATTTACTGCGCTGCATCCGCCGCCGAAATTCCGGTCGGGCAGGGGGGTGAAGGCCACCGCCTGCGACTGGAGTTTGGCGAAACATTGGCGCGTTTCCATGGCGGGTTGCGCCGGTGCGCGGACGGGCGGCGGCGGTTTGGGCGCGCTTGCCACGCGCCCGCGCGGGACCAGATCGCCGCTACAGGCGCTCAGCATGATCGCACAGGCGACGGCCAGAGCCGCGCCGCGCAGAAGTCCAGTTTCTGTCACCCGCTCTTCCATGAATCGGATGTTTACCATCCCGAATCTTTACGAAAGTTAACCGGCGATGCGGCTCGTCGCATTTCGACAAACGGCTTGACTCTTTTTTCGGCGACATTAGTGCGGCCGACGGGCCACGCGGTCCCAACGCCGCGCAGCTCTCTGTAAGGAGAAGCATACATGACTAATTTGACTGCCGTCGACGCCACCATTGCGCCTGCTGTAAAGCCCGCCAGCCGTCCGGCCCGCCCCTTTTTCTCTTCCGGTCCCTGCGCCAAGCCTCCGGGCTGGGATGCCGCCAAGCTGGCTACCGATTCGCTCGGCCGTTCGCACCGCGCCAAGATCGGCAAGACCCGCCTTGCCTACAGCATCGACCTGATGCGTGAGCTGCTGAACCTGCCCGACACCCACCGCATCGGCATCGTCCCCGGTTCCGACACCGGCGCGTTCGAAATGGCGATGTGGACCATGCTGGGCGCGCGCCCGGTGACGACGCTGGCCTGGGAAAGCTTCGGCGAAGGCTGGGTGACGGACGCTGCCAAGCAGCTCAAGCTCGACCCCACCGTCATCCGCGCCGACTATGGCCAGTTGCCCGACCTTTCGACGGTCGATTTCAGCACCGACGTGTTGTTCACCTGGAACGGCACCACGTCGGGCGTGCGCGTGCCGAACGCCGACTGGATTCCGGCCGACCGCGAAGGGCTGACCTTCGCCGACGCGACCAGCGCCGTGTTCGCCTATGACATCGACTGGGCGAAGATCGACGTCGCCACCTTCTCCTGGCAGAAGGTGCTGGGCGGTGAGGGCGGCCATGGCGTGCTGATCCTCGGCCCGCGCGCCGTCGAACGCCTCGAAACCCACACCCCGGCATGGCCGCTGCCCAAGGTGTTCCGCCTGATGGCGAAGGGCAAGCTCGCCGAAGGCGTGTTCAAGGGCGAGACGATCAACACCCCCTCCATGCTGGCCGTGGAAGACGCGATCTTTGCCCTCGAATGGGGCAAGTCGCTGGGCGGTTCGGCCGGCCTGATCGCGCGCAGCGATGCCAATGCGGCTGCGCTGGGCAAGATCGTCGCGGACCGCGATTGGCTCGGCCATCTCGCCGTCGATGAAGCGTCGCGGTCGAAGACCAGCGTCTGCCTGACCGTCGAAGGCGCCGACGAAGCCTTTATCAAGGCCTTCGCCGCCCTCCTCGAAAAGGAAGGCGCCGCCTATGACGTCGCGGGCTATCGCGACGCCCCGGCCGGCCTGCGCATCTGGTGCGGCGCGACCGTCGAAACGGCGGATATCGAAGCGCTCGGTCCCTGGCTCGACTGGGCCTATGCGACCGTGAAGGCTGCTTAATTTCTCATAATTGTCGTCATTCCCGCGAAAGCGGGAATCCATTTCCGGCCCTATCGACAGGTGCAATGTCGAGAGATGGATCCCCGCCTTCGCGGGGATGACGGGACTATTTTCCAAAAGGAAACCCAGATGCCTAAAGTCCTTATTTCCGACAAGATGGACCCCCGCGCCGCCGCAATCTTCAAGGAACGCGGCGTCGAAGTCGACGTCATCACCGGCAAGACCCCCGAAGAACTGATCGCCATCATCGGCGACTATGATGGCCTCGCTATCCGTTCGTCCACCAAGGTGACGAAGGAAATCCTGGACGCCGCGACCAACCTCAAGGTCATCGGCCGCGCCGGCATCGGCGTCGACAATGTCGATATTCCTTATGCCTCGTCCAAGGGCGTGATCGTGATGAACACGCCGTTCGGCAACTCCATCACCACTGCCGAACATGCCATCGCGCTGATGTTCGCGCTCGCCCGCCAGTTGCCCGAGGCGAACGCGCAGACGCAGCAGGGCTTGTGGCCCAAAAATGGCTTCATGGGCGTGGAAGTCACCGGCAAGACGCTGGGCCTGATCGGCGCTGGCAATATCGGTTCGATCGTTGCGACCCGCGCGCTGGGCCTCAAGATGAAGGTCGTCGCTTTCGATCCTTTCCTGACGCCGGAACGCGCCATCGAAATGGGCGTGGAAAAGGCTGATCTGGACACGCTGCTGGCCAAGGCCGACTTCATCACGCTGCACACGCCGCTGACCGACCAGACCCGCAACATCCTGAGCCGCGAAAATCTGGCCAAGACCAAGAAGGGCGTGCGCATCATCAACTGTGCGCGTGGTGGCCTGATCGACGAAGCGGCGCTGAAGGACGCGCTGGATTCGGGCCAGGTCGCGGGCGCGGCTCTGGACGTGTTCCAGACCGAACCGGCCAAAGAATCGCCGCTGTTCGGCACCCCCAACTTCATCTGCACCCCGCATCTGGGCGCGTCGACCGACGAAGCGCAGGTCAATGTCGCGTTGCAGGTCGCCGATCAGCTGTCCGACTATCTGCTGGACGGTGGCATCACCAACGCGCTGAACGTGCCCAGCCTGTCGGCGGAGGAAGCGCCCAAGCTCAAGCCCTATATGGCGCTGGCGGAAAAGCTGGGCAGCCTGATCGGCCAGCTGGAAGGCGACCAGATCAGCGGCGTTGCCGTCGAAGTGGAAGGCCATGCCGCCGAACTGAACCAGAAGCCCATCACCGCCGCCGTTCTCGCCGGCCTGATGCGCGTCTATTCGGACACGGTGAACATGGTCAACGCGCCGTTCCTGGCGAAGGAACGCGGCCTGGACGTGCGCGAAGTGCGCCATGACCGCGAAGGCGATTATCAGACGCTGGTGCGCGTCACGGTCACCACCGAAAGCGGCGAGCGTTCGGTCGCCGGCACGCTGTTCGGCCACGCCCAGCCGCGTCTGGTCGAACTGTTCGGCATCAAGGTGGAAGCCGATCTGGACGGTACGATGCTCTACATCGTCAACCAGGACGCGCCGGGCTTCATCGGCCGTCTGGGGTCGAAGCTGGGCGAATCGGACGTCAATATCGGCACCTTCCATCTGGGCCGTCGCAACCAGGGCGGCGAAGCCGTGCTGCTGCTGTCGGTGGACGGCACCGTCACCGAACCGCTGCGCTGGGAAATCTGCAATCTCACCGGCGTGAAGCAGGTGAAGCTGCTGCGTTTCGCGTAAGCTGCCTTAAAAGCCCTCTCCCCATTGGGGGAGAGGGTTGGGAGAGGGGGATCAACGTTGCGCCTGGACCCGACGCTGAAACAGCGCGCCAGACAGATGCGCGCCACCCCGACCCCCGCCGAACAAAAACTATGGCTCGCCCTTCGCGCCAACCGCTTTGAAAATCAGCAATTTACGCGCCAGACGATCATTGCGCCTTATATCGTGGACTTCGCGTCCAAGGCCGCGCGCCTCATCATCGAAATAGATGGGGATACACATTCCGCCCAACATCGCTATGACGCGCGGCGAACAGAGTTTCTGGAATCGCTGGGCTATCATGTGATCCGCTTTGCCAATCCCGATGTGATGGGGAATATCGAAGGGGTGCTGAGCATGATTGCGCAGGCGTTGCGCGAAACCCCCTCTCCCCAACCCTCCCCCCAAGGGGGGAGGGAGCCATAAGGTGTCTGCCATGATCCCGCCAAGCCTCCTGCCGGAGGGCCTCTCCGATCGCTTGCCGCCGCAGGCCGAAGCCTCTGCGCGTCTGGCGCGCCGCGTGCTCGATACGGTGGCGACCCATGGCTATGAACGGGTGATGCCGCCGCTCGCGGAGTTTGAGGATACGCTGACGCAGCGTTTGAAGTCGATGCGCGCGCAGGATCTGGTCCGCACCGTCGATCCCGTGTCGCAGCGCAGCCTGGCCTTCCGCCCGGACATGACGGCGCAGGTCGGCCGTATCGCCGCCACCCGTCTGGCGACCGCGCCCCGCCCGCTGCGCCTGTCCTATGCCGGCCCGGTGATTCGCCAGAAGGCCAGCCAGTTGCGCCCCGAGCGCGAGAAGCTCCAGCTGGGCGCCGAACTGATCGGCAGCGACAGTGCCGCCGCCGCGGTCGAGATCGTCAATATCGCGATCGAGGCGTTGCAGGCCGCCGGCGTCACCGGCATCACCATCGACTTCACCCTGCCCGACCTGATCGACGCGCTGGCCGCCGGGCCGTTGCCGCTCGCCCCCAATGAGATCGAAGCGGTGCGCGCAGAACTGGATGCCAAGGATGCCGGCGCGCTGGTGGCGATCAGCCCGGCCGCTGCCGCCTATCTGCCGCTCATCGAAGCGACCGGCCCGTTCCACGCCGCAATGGAGCGGTTGGAGGCGTTGAGCGCGCAACTGGGCGGCGCGATCGACAGCCGCATCGCGGGCCTGCGCGCCATCGCCAAGCCGATCGGCTGGGACATCACCCTGACGCTCGATCCGACCGAACGGCATGGCTTTGAATTTCAGAACTGGTTCGGCTTCTCCATCTTCGCCGAGGGCTTCATCGGCGAAATCGGTCGCGGCGGCAGCTATGCCATCGCCCGTGCCGATGGGGCGGACGAGCCGGCCATGGGCTTTTCGCTCTATCCCGATCCGCTGATCGACGCCGGTTTCGGCGGCGAAGCGCCCAAGCGCCTGTTCCTGCCGCTCGGCCATGACGCGGCGCGCGCCGCGCAGTTGCGGGCCGAAGGCTGGCACACGGTCGCGGCCCTGTCGGAAGGCGAAGATGGCGCCGCCCAGCGTTGCTCGCACTGGCTGGATGGCGCAAAGCCCAGCGCCTATTGACTTGACTTCATCAGGGCAGCGCGGCTAACCCGCGCCCCGCATCAAGGGCGCACCATGCGCCCGATTATCCCACCGGCATGCCGAGTCCCGTCGAAGGGCATGGCCGGTCCGCGCGGCGGGCGGAGGACTGTATCTGTGGCAAATGTGACCGTGATCGGCGCTCAGTGGGGCGACGAAGGCAAGGGCAAGATCGTCGACTGGCTGTCGGAACGTGCCGATGTCGTCGCCCGTTTTCAGGGCGGCCATAATGCCGGCCACACGCTGGTCGTAGGCGAAAAGGTCTATAAGCTTTCGTTGCTGCCGTCGGGCATCGTGCGCGGCACTCTGTCGGTCATCGGCAATGGCGTCGTGCTCGACCCCTGGCACTTCCGCGATGAAGTCGCCAAGCTGGCCGGGCAGGGCGTGGAAATCACGCCGGAAAACCTCCAGATCGCCGAAACCTGCCCGCTGATCCTGCCGTTCCACCGCGACCTTGACGGCCTGCGCGAAGACGCATCGGGAGCCGGCAAGATCGGCACCACCCGTCGCGGCATCGGCCCGGCCTATGAGGACAAGGTCGGTCGCCGCGCGATCCGCGTGTGCGATCTGGCGCATCTGGACGACCTCGACCTTCAGATCGATCGCCTGACCGCCCATCATGACGCGCTTCGTGCCGGTTTCGGCGAAGCGCCGATCGATCGCGCCCAGTTGATGGCGGATCTGACCGAAATCGCGGCATTCATCCTGCCTTTCGTCAAGCCCGTCTGGCTGACGCTGAACAAGGCGAAGGCGGCCGGCCAGCGCATCCTGTTCGAAGGGGCGCAGGGCACGCTGCTCGATATCGACCATGGCACCTATCCGTTCGTCACCTCGTCGAACACGGTGGCGGGTACGGCGGCGAGCGGCACTGGCCTTGGCCCCAATGCCGCCGGTTTCGTGCTGGGCATCGTGAAGGCCTATACCACCCGCGTCGGCTCCGGCCCGTTCCCGACCGAACTGGACGACGCCACCGGCCAGCGGCTGGGCGAACGCGGTCATGAATTCGGCACCGTCACCGGGCGCAAGCGCCGTTGCGGCTGGTTCGACGCGGTGCTGGTGCGCCAGTCGGTCGCCGTGTCGGGCGTGACCGGCATCGCGCTGACCAAGCTGGACGTGTTGGACGGGTTCGAGACTCTCAAAATCTGCGTCGGCTATCGCATCGGCGACCAAACCTTCGATTACCTGCCTGCCCATGCGCAGGACCAGGCGAAGGCCGAGCCGATCTACGAGGATATCGAAGGCTGGCAGGATACGACGGCGGGCGCCCGCAGCTGGGCCGAACTGCCCGCGCAGGCGATCAAATATATCCGCCGTATCGAAGAACTGATCGGTTGCCCGGTCACGCTGGTATCCACATCGCCGGAACGCGACGACACCATCCTCGTCCGCGACCCCTTCGCGGATTGATTTTTTTGGGTTTCAGCTGAGCTGAAACCGATCGGCACCGGCCCGCTCCCCCACCCGGCCACCCATATGATACTGCCGTTGGGTGGCCGGGTGGGGGAGCGGGCCGGTGCGGTTCTCTCGACAAAGGAAATCCGATGGCAGGCGATCGTTTCGAACGGCACAAGCAGCCCTGGACTCAGGATGAGATCCAGAAGCTGCATACGCTCGCCAAGAAGGGCATGGCGCTCAAGGCGATCGCCAAGGCGCTGACCCGCAGCGAAGAATCGACCAAGGCCCGCGCCAAGGAAGACGGGCTGAACATCGCCAAGCTGCGGTAAGAGTGGACGTTGCCGGGCGCCGGTGCGACAAGCCGTTCCATCACAACAGGAAAGGCTTCGCATGGCGCTCGACATCCTCGTTCTCTACGGTTCCTATCGGCGCGGCCGGCTCGGCATTCGGCTGGCCGACTATCTGATCCGGGGTTTCGAAGGACTGGGCCACAAGGCGGAACTGATCGACGCAAAGGCGATCGACCTGCCCATGCTCGACCTGCGCTACAGCGACTATCCGGCTGGGCAAGCGCCCGCCGCCATGGCGCAACTGGCCGATCGCCTGTCCACCGCCGATGCCTTCGTGTTTGTCGCGGGCGAATATAATCGGGGCATGCAGCCGGGCCTTAAAAATCTGGTCGATCATTATCTCGAGGAATTTGATCGCCGCCCCGCCGCCATCGCCAGCTACTCGGCGGGCCGCTTTGCCGGCGTCAACAGCCATGCCGACTGGACGGTGACGCTGTCGGCCATGGGCATGGCGATCGTGCCGGAACGGCTGAGCGTCGGCCAGATCGGCCAGACGTTGGACGAGCAGGCGCAACCGCAGGGCGAAGGTGGCGCGGCGCTGGAGCGCGGTTTTACCGGTTTTGCGAAAAACCTTATCTGGTGGAGCGAAGCCGCGAAGGCCGCGCGCTGAACCGCCTGTCGATCCAGACCAGCACATAACCCGCCAGCACGAAGCCGATCGCGATCAGCAGCGCGTTGATCGCGACCTGCCCCCATCCCAGCTTCGCGACATTGATGAAGGGATAGGCATAGGCCCGCTCCATCATGCCGCGGATCAGGGCATAGGGCAGATAGGCCGCCGGAAATATCGCCCAGATCCACGGATCGCGGCGGTTCAGCCGCCCCTTGCGGGCGAAGGCGATCCACCAGAGCGGCGCCAGCAGCGGCGTCACTTTGTGCAGCAGCGTGTCGGCCAGCAACGCGCCACCGCTGAGCGAGAGCAGGCCGCGCAGCAACAGGCCGTAGATGATGCCGACCAGCAGGATCGCCAGCACCGTGCCGCCCACGCGCCGAGGCGACACATGCCGCCCCAATGCGATCGGCCCGAATGTGATGACGACCAATATATTGGCCCAGATGGTGAAGAAGCGCAGTATCGTCCACAGCGTTTCGCCGACCGATCCCGTTTGCGTCAGCGTGGCGTCGAACTGGACGCAAAGGCCCGTCAATGCGGTCAGCGCGACGATGGCTGCCCCGATCCGCGCCATAGCTCCCTTCATGCCCGCGCTTCCTCCCGCCCGTCATCCTCGCCTGCGGAGATCACCGTAGCAGCGACCAGATCGCCCGTCACGTTGAGCGCGGTGCGGCACATGTCGAGGAAACGATCGACGCCCAGCACCAGCCCGATGCCTTCGGGCGGCACGCCGACCATGCCCAATATCATCGCCACCACCGGCAGCGATCCGGCCGGCACGCCCGCCGTTCCCACGCCACCCAATATGCACACCGCCATCACCATCAACTGCTGGCCGAGCGACAAATCCACGCCGAAAAACTGCGCCAGGAAAATGACGGTAATGCCTTCGAACATCGCCGTGCCATTCTGGTTGGCGGTCGCGCCGATGGTCAGGACGAAGCGGGCTATGCGGCGGGGCAGGTACAGCTTCTCCTCCGCCACGCGAATGGCGGTGGGCAGGGTAGCGTTGGAGGAGGCGGTGGCAAAGGCCATGACGCTGGCCTCCTGTACCGCCGCGAAGAAGCGCAGCGGCGATCGGCGCGCGACAAAGGCGATCAGCAGCGAATAGACGCCGAACATCTGGAGCGCCAAGGCCAGCAACACCACGCCGACATAGGCGGACAGGCGGATGAGCAGATCCCATCCGAACTGCGCGGCAAGGTTGAACATGAAGCAGGCGATGGCGATCGGCGCCAGCCGGATGACGAGGCCCATCAGCCGCATCGTCACTTCGAACAGGCCCTCCATCGCGTTCAGCAACAGTTTGGACTGGTCCGTCTGCACCATCACCAGCCCGATGCCGAAGAAGAGGGCAAAGACCATCACCGCCAATATGTCGTTGCCGGCCATGGCGGCCACGATGTTGTCTGGGATGATGGCCAGCACAGCCTCCACCCCGGTCGGCGTGTCGCCGCCCCGGTTCAGGATCGCCTTCGCCCCTTGTCCGGCATCGGCCAGCAATGCCTGCGCCTGCGCGGGATCGACCCCGGCGCCCGGCCGCAACAGGTTGACCAGAACCAGGCTCAGCACCACCGCGATGCCCGACACGACCAGCGTGTAGACCAGGGTGCGCAAGCCCACCCTGCGCAGCGAGCGCAATTCGCCCATTTCGGCAATGCCCACGATCAGCGCCGACACCAGCAGCGGTATGACCAGCATGAACAGCAGCCGCAGGAAGACCTGGCCGATCGGCCCGGTGACATAGGTGGCGACAGTATCGACCCAGCGTGCGTCGGGCGCCGCCATATAGACGATCAGGCCCGCGATCAGCCCGGTCAGGAAACCACCCAGCATCTGCCACTGGAGCGACAGGGCCGCTTTCTTCTCGCCGGCGTCGGCCGCGTCGCTGCTCATGCCTGTCTCCGCTCGCCCCCATATCCTGTGGATTGTTGTGTAACGACCTGCAGCTGTGCAGGTTGCAGTCGCAGCAATGTTTCGTTTCGCTATGGCATCAAGGGAGCATTTCCGGGCCATTAGGCGTTGCGCCGGTTCATGATCAGGAGTTTTGCATGATAGTCGATGCCGTCCCCAGCATGCGCCGGATCGCATCCGAAATATGGAAGCCGTTGACGGTGCTGTTCATATGGGACTGCGCCGTGACGATCGCTTATTATGTCCTGCCTTTCAAGGCGCCCTCGCTGCCGCTGACCATCTTCGGTTCGGCGCTGGCGCTGTTCCTGGGCTTCCGGTCGAACAGCAGTTATCAGCGCTGGTGGGAAGGACGCATCCTATGGGGGGCGATGATCAACGCCTCGCGCAGCCTGTCGCGCGCCACCCGCAACTTCCTGCCCGATCCGGAGGCCAAGGATCTCAAGCGCGAGATCGTCAAGCGCCAGATCGCCTATGTGAACGCGCTGCGCTGCCAGTTGCGGCGTCAGCCGATCGGCGAGGATGTGACCGGCCTGCTGCGCGAAGAGGATAAGGGCAAGGCGCTGGCCCGCGCCAATCCCGCCAACGGCCTGCTCGACAGCACCGGCCGCCGGATCGACATGGCGCGACGCGAAGGCTGGATCGACACCATCCAGCAAAGCCAGATGGAGGCCGTGCTGGTCGATATCGCCAATGCGCAGGGCGGCATGGAGCGGCTGAAGAACACGCCCTTGCCCTATCAATATCGCTTCATCCCCACCGCCTTCACCCATCTCTTCTGCATCCTGCTGCCGATCGGGCTGGTCGAATCGCTGGGCTTCGCGACTCCGCTCGGTTCGACGGTGGCGGGCTTCATGTTCATGTCGGTGCTGCGGATCGGCGACGATCTGACCGATCCTTTTGCCGACAGCGTCCATGACGTGCCGCTGACCGCCATGTGTCGCACGATCGAGATCGACCTGCTGCAATCCATCGGCGACCCGGCGCCCGACCCGATCACACCGGTGCGCGGCATTCTCTGGTAGAATGGAAAAGGCCTCCGTTCGCTGGGAACGGAGGCCTTTTTCACATCATCGAAGGCAGGGCCTGCCTCAACCCTTGCGGTCGCCGTCCACCATGTCGGGCGCCAGTTCCAGGCCCGCGCGGCCATGGGCGGCGCCATGGGCAGGCGCCTTGGGATGCGCGACGTCGATCGGTTCCTCGACCTCCAGCATGCCTTCCCATTTGGTGATGACCGACGTGGCGATGGCGTTGCCCAGCACGTTGGTCGCGGTGCGGCCCATGTCCATGAAATGATCGACCGCCAGGATGAAGGCGATACCCTCGACCGGTAGGTCGAACTGGCCCAGCGTCGCGGCGACGACGACCAGCGACGCGCGCGGCACGGCGGCGATGCCCTTGCTGGTTACCATCAGCACCAGCAAAATGGTGATCTGCGTCGCGATCGGCAGGTCGATGCCATAGGCCTGCGCGATGAAGATCGTCGCGAAGGTCGAATACATCATCGACCCATCGAGGTTGAACGAATAGCCCAGCGGCAGCACGAAGCTGTAGATGCGGCGCGGGATGCCGAACCGGTCGAGCTGCTCCAGCATCTTGGGATAGGCCGCTTCGGACGAGGCGGTGGAAAAAGCGATCAGGATCGGTTCGCGCACATAGCGGATCAGCTTGAACATCCGCTTGCCCAGGAAAATCGCGCCCGCGCAGAACAGCAGCACCCACAGGCACATCAGCGCGATGTAGAATTCGCCGACCAGCGCGCCATAGGTCTTCAGCACGCCCAGACCCTGCACCGTCACGGACGAGGCGAGCGCACCGAACACCGCGAAGGGTGCGACGCGCATCACATAGCCCGTCACCTGCAACATCAGTTCGACCATCGCCTCGATCAGGGTGATGATCGGCTTGGCCTTGTCGCCGATGGCGGTGAGCGCGACGCCCACGAACAGGGAGAAGACGACGATTTGCAGGATCTGGTTGTCCGCCATCGCCCCGATCATGGAGGTCGGGAAGACGTGCAGGATGAAGTCGCGGAAATTGAGCGCTTCGGTATTCACGCCCGCATCCGCACCGGACCGGACCAGGTTGAGGCCGTCGCCCGGCGCGAAGAAATTGACGAAGATCAGGCCCAGGGTCAGCGAGATCAGGCTGGCGATGATGAACCAGGCGAGCGCGCGCCCGCCGATCCGCCCCAGCGCCGCGCTATCGCCCATATGGGCGATGCCCGCGACCAGCGTGGAAAAGACCAGCGGTGCGATGATCATCTTGATGAGGTGGAGAAAGATGTCGGCCAGCAGGTGGAAATAACCCGCCACATCCTTCGCCAGCGTCGCATCGCCGCCGATCATCTGATTGGCCACAAAGCCCGTTATCACCCCCAGGACCATGCCGATGAGGATGAAGGCCGTCAGTCTGTTTCGCATCAAATTCCTCTGGAGGCCCGAGAACGTGCCCCGTTTCATTATCCGTCTGTCAGGCCGACACCTAACAGGCGCATGGGGTGCCCGCAATCGGGGCCGCATCCACGCACATAGGACAAGACGAAGCAGGCGCGCCTTTCCACCCCCGCTTCCATGGCCCGCGTCAGGATATCAGGGGTAGAGCAGCCCTTGCGACCAGTCGCTTCCGGTCCGTTCGAACAGGCGACGCTCATGCAGCCGATGTTCGCGATCCTGCCAGAACTCGATCCGTTCCGGCGTCAGGCGAAAGCCCGACCAGTGCGGCGGACGCGGCACCGGGCCGCCGTCGAATCGGGCGCTGACCGCGTCGAACCGGTCCATGAAGGTGGCGCGGTCGGGCAGGGGGCGGGACTGGTCGGATGCCCAGGCGCCCAGCTGGCTATCGCGGCTGCGGGTGGCGAAATAGGCGTCGGCGGTGGCATCGTCGACCGGACCGACCGATCCTTCGATCCTGATCTGGCGGCGCAGCGACTTCCAGTGGAACAGCAGTGCGGCATGCGGATTGTCCAGCAGCTCGCCGGCCTTGCGCCCCTCGAAATTGGTGTAGAAGACGAAACCGTCCGGGCCATGCCCCTTGAGCAGCACCATGCGGACGGACGGCCGCCCGCGCGCATCGGCGGTGGCCAGCGCCATGGCATTGCTGTCGTTGAGTTCGGTGTCGCGCGCCTGCGCGTACCAGTCGTCGAAAAGGGCGAAGGGATCGGTCATGCCCGACCTGTAGGGCTGGGGCGTCTTCCTGTCGATAAGGGCCTGCCCATAACGGCCTGCCCATGAAGGCTATATCCGGGACGGCTGCACCCGCCCCGGATATGCTGTTTAGCAGGCTGCGGAAAAAGGGTTGGCAGAGCCGGCCATTGGCCTCGCTTTCGCCGTTTTCTAGCCCAAGGCGTCAGTCATTCTGGGAGGTAACCTTCCAGAATCCGGTCGTTTTTGACCGGCCTCGGGCGCTATGAGGCGCAG